>DATBGM010000032.1:0-26955 GCA_036557945.1 Bryobacteraceae bacterium
TCCGCTTCAATATTCGGGTAACGTGAATGAAGAGAATCGGTTCGATTTCAAAGCCGCTCAAGAAAAACTACGGAAATACTGGGCCAAAGCGGGATTTAAGCGGGTCCCGAAGACCGATCTTTACGCACTCACACCTCTTCACAAACTGCCTGATTTGCCTAAGTCTACGATCCAGCCGTCAGCGCCCAAGCGCCTGAATTGGATGCGCTGAAAAGATGGGCGTGCTTCAGATGCAGTACCCCCCGAGCGCAACAACGAAAAGTTCCCTCTGCGTGGCACAGGTCGTTGTGCTGCTTGCAAGCATCCGCTCACTGAAAAAGAGGCTAGTGGAGGCTCATTTGCCTGGTCGCCTCGCCGACAGCGATTTCACAGAGTACTATGAGTCCCTTCAAACCGATTTGGCATTAGCCAAGTCTGAACTGTCTTTAGCCGAGGCTCAGACCTCGACGCCAACATACCGGTGAACTACCTTGGACACCTTTGTTGGAACATGCAAATCTTGGTTGGACAACGACTCGGACGGTAAACAGCGCCTACAAAAGGTCCGCTTCCCAGCGGGAGTTGAGTATGATCCAAAACAGGGCTTTGGAATACCTTTCACTAGCTTCTTTACAAGGTTTTAGCGGATCTGAGGCGACAGAAAATGAATTGGCGTCCCCAAGGGGATTCGAACCCCTGTTATCGCCGTGAAAGGGCGGTGTCCTAGGCCGGGCTAGACGATGGGGACGCTACAACAAACGGGAACACCACTCACTGTAGCAGATGACCCCTCAAATGCGTCCGTCGTCAGTCTTACAGCGTGTGCAGGTATGCGAGGACGTTCGCCTTCTCGTCAGCGGAAAGCATGTCGTTGTAGGCCGGCATGCCGTTGCCGCCGTTATTGATCTGGGCCAGCACGTTCTCATCGTTTACCGGCTTACCGTTGGCAAGCGTCTTGTGTTTGAACAAGCCCTTCAGCGACGGACCCATTTTTTTCTCGTCGGTATCGACATTGTGGCAGACTGCGCACTGCTCAAAAGTCTCTTTGCCCTTGGCGGCATCCCCTTTAGAAGCCGATTGTCCGGCCGAAATTCCGAGCGTCAGTGACGCGCAAACCACCAGACAACTCATCGATGTAAAAGTTAAGCGGGTCATGTGCAATCTCCACGTGCGAGTTTTGATCAATCGTTTACAGTCTACAACTACCGACGAAATTTTCTGCGCGAATGATACGCAAAACCTGCACTATGAAAGCAGATTAACGATTGACGCCGAAAATCGTCCCACACGCGCGCTCGTTTTCTTGCGGGATAATGAAGATTCACTCAGCCAGATGTTCACCCGGGCCCTTGTTTTCACCTCTCTCCTGATGGCTGGCGCGAGCGTTGCCCAGCCCGCTCCAGAAATCCCCAATATGACAACGACGCCCAAGGCAGGTAAAGTGGAGCTGTTCCCCGAGAGCCAACTGCGGCCCGGAATGAAAGGCGTCGCCTGGACCGTTTTTCAAGGAATGAAGCCAGAGCCGGTGCCGGTCGAGATTGTAGGTATTTGGGAAAACGGCTGGGGACCACGCCAGGACATTATTATCGGCAAACTCACCGGGAAGGCAGAGCGCACCAATGTGGCAGGCGGGATGAGCGGAAGTCCCGTGTATATCGACGGCAAACTGGTAGGCGCAATATCCCTTCGCCTCAGCATTTTTTCGCCGGACGCGATCTGCGGGATTACGCCCATTCAACTCATGCTCGACGTCAAAGACTTCGACCAGAGCCGGCCCTCGGACAGGCGCACGCCCGATAAGCTGATGGCGGCCAACACAGAGCTTACTTTGCCGGACGGCCTGCTGTCGCGTGTGATGAGCGCCGCGCACAGCGTTTCCGAAGCGCCCACCATGACCCCGATCGCGACACCGATTACCATGTCCGGCTTCACGGACGAAGCAATCCGCCAATTCGCGCCGATATTTAATCAGCTCGGTTTGATGGTCGCGCAAGGCGGAGCGGGCGGGAAGCTGAGATCGAGCAAGCCTGCCGCGGATTGGGCTACATCGCTTCAGCCCGGTGAGAGTATCGCGGCCGTGCTGGTCTCAGGCGATATGAACATGACCGGCGGCGGTACCGTCACTTATAACGACGGCAAGCATGTTCTCGCCTTCGGGCATCCGATGTTCAATCTCGGGCCGATTGACATGCCGATGGCGAAAGACACGATCATTACGACGCTTGCATCGGCCTATCAGCCAACCAAAATGGGCAACGCAACGGAAGTCGTCGGCGCGCTCAAGCAGGACCGGCATAGCGGCATCGCGGGCGAACTGGGCGCGACCGCGCAGATGATTCCGGTAAAGCTGAAGGTGCGCTCCTTTGCCAACGACAACAGCGTGCGCAAGGCGAGCGATTTCCAATACAACGTTTTTGTCGATGAGAAGTGGACGCCGTACCTGATGATGGCGACTTTGTTTAATTCGCTTTCGAACCTCAACGACTTCGCGGAAGACGCGACGTACCGGCTGCACGGCGAATTGCAGGTCGAAGGGCAGCAGCGAATCGAGCTGACTACCATGCAGGCGCCTGCGGGCACGCCGGTGCCGACTCCGATGCTGCTCGCCGGCTGGTGGGCCGACAAGTTTAACCGGCTTTATGTCAACTCGGCCAAGCTTCCTAAGCTCGATGCCGTTAATGTGACGGTCGATCTCCTGCCCGAGCGCCGCATCGCCCAGATCGAATCCGCCTGGATTGCGGATAACAAAGTAACACCGGGCACAGAAGCCACGGTTAAGGTGTTTTTACGGCCTTACCATCGCGAACGTATCGAGCGCACCGTCAAGGTCAAAATACCGGTAGGTCTGACGCGCGGCGAGCACCAGATCCTGTTCAGCGATGCCGATACGCTCAACCGTTTTCAAAACCTCGCCAGTTCTCTCAACCGCATCGAGGACATTCCGCAAACCGTCGCCATGCTGAACCAGGAGCGGAGTAATAGCCGCCTCTACGTGTCGCTCATCGAATCGCAGCCGACCGTGTATTCGGATGAAAAGGTGCTCCCCAGCCTTCCCGCTTCCGTGCTGAACGTAATGCAGAGCGGACGCGCGACGAATCATGAATTTGTCAGCTCGCCTGAGAGCGCGCACGAAGAGCTATCGGTGCCGCTCGATGAGGTCGTGACTGGCAGCTATTCGCTGAAAGTCTACGTGAATTAGGCGGCAAAACTCGAACTCATGAAAAAATCACCGGCCTGGTCGAAGGCCGCAGTCACTTTTCTGCTTGGCGCGGCGATAGCCCTGGCCGTCGATACGCACGTGTGGGAGCAATCGGACCAGACTGATTTCGCACGCGGCACGCGCAAGGGATTATCCATCCGCAGCGACGGACACGTGATGCTTGCGCCCGAGTTTAAAGAGCTCGACAGCACGGGCGTGCCGTATCTTTGGGCCATTACGCAGGATTCAAAAGGCACCGTCTATTACGGCGGCGGTGCGCCCACGGGCGCCAATGCTAAAGTATTTGCGCTGGCACGCAACGGCAAGCCGAAGCTCTTTGCCGAGATTCCGGGGCTCGAAGTGCACGCGCTCGCCGTCGATAAGCAGGACCGGCTTTATGCGGCTGTACTCCCGGACGCAAAAATCTACCGGATCGACAGCGCAGGTAAGCCGCAGCTTTTTTTCGATCCAAAGTGCAAATACATCTGGGCCATGGCCTTTGATAAGTCCGGCAATCTTTTTGCGGCGACGGGCGATGCGGGCCTCATTTATAAAATCACGCCGGAGGGCCGCGGCAGCAAGTTTTTCGACACACAGGAAACACACGCGCGATCGCTCGTCATTGATGACGCAGGAAATCTGATTGTGGGCACCGATCCCGGCGGTTTGATTTTGCGCATCACGCCGGCGGCTAAAGGATTTATTCTGTATCAGGCAAACAAGCGTGAAGTGACAGCGGTGGCCGCGCGGGACGGCATCATCTACGCGGCAGCCATCGGCGGCAAACAGGGCGGCGTTTCGGTTTCTGGAACTCCGCCTGTGCTGCCCCAAATTGTGGCGCCCGCTCCGGTGACTCCTACGGGCGCCACTCGCCCCACGACGCAGCCACCCGCCCTCACGCCACCTGTTAACCCGTTTAGCGCCTCGGTCAGTGGGGGCTCCGATCTGTACCGCATCCAGAAAGACGGTTTTGCAGAGCGCGTCTGGAGTTCGCCGAGCGAGTTGGTCTATGCAATCGGCTTCGACCGCTCAGGCGCACCACTGCTCGGAACCGGTAACAAAGGAATTATCTACCGCGTTGACTCCGATCATCTTTCGACGGAGTTACTGAATGCTCCGCCAACCCAGGTAACGGCCTTTCTGGACGGCGGCAACGGGACCGTGTTTGCCGTCACCGGCAATGTCGGAGGTTTGTATTCGATTGGCCCGGCGCTTGAACAAAAAGGAACGCTCGAGAGCAACGTGCTTGATGCCGGCGAATTCGCGTATTGGGGCAGAGCGCATTTGAAGGCGAATCTGCAAGGCGGCGCAATCGACATAGAAACCCGCAGCGGCAACGTCAATAATCCGCAGAACAGTTGGAGCGCCTGGAATAAAGCACAAGCGACTGAGCAGGGAGCCGCAATACAATCACCGCCCGCAAGATTTCTTCAGTACAAATTGACGTTCACCCGGGAAAGCAAGGACGCTGCTTCACCCGATCTAAGTGTGATCGACATACCATTTTTGCCGAAGAATGCCGCACCGAGAGTCGAGCAGATTGAGCTTGCGCCTTTCAATTATCGCCAGCCGGCTTCAAGCAGCGCGCTCGAGCGTTCTGTTACGTCATCCGGCTCTCCCATGACGCTTGCGCTCCCCGCCGTGGGTCGAAAAAAGCCGGCCGCGCCTCCTTCGCTCGAGCCCGGCGGGAGCGCCACCCTGCAATACAGCAAGGGATTCCTGACGCTTCGCTGGAGCGCGGCTGATGCGAACAATGATCCTCTGCTGTACAGAGTCGAGCTGCGGACACAGGGCAGCAACCAGTGGCATCTGCTCAAGGACAAGCTACAGGACCGCTTTTATTCCTTTGATGCCTCCGCTTTTGCCGACGGTCAGTATGTGGCACGCGTGACCGCGAGCGATGCTCCCGGCAATCCGCCCGCTAACGCTCTTTCGTCATCGCTTGAAAGCGATCCTTTTACCATCGACAATACGCCCCCGGAAATCACTGCTGTCTCTCTTGTGAATAGCGGCACACAATGTATTTTGAAGTTCACCGCCAAAGATGCGCTGAGCTGGGTCGACAAGGCCGAGTACTCGCGCGACGGGGGCGAGTGGATTCTTCTCGAACCGGACAATCGCGTGACCGATTCGCAAGCGCTCGGCTACACAATCATCGGAAAATCTGGCGAAACCATTTCCGTACGGGTCTTTGATGAAGACGACAACAGCGTCGTAAAGCAGTTTTCGTTCCAGTAATTTGTGGGTTGAGCTTATCGTCTTTTGGTCTTGATCACGATCGGCGTTCCCTCGAACCCGAACCGCTCGCGCAGGCGGTTCATGAGGAAGCGTTCTTCGGAGAAGTGAACCTTTTCGCCTTTGTCGGTAAACACGACGAAGGTGGGTGGCCGCACGGATGCCTGGGTCAGGTAATAGATTCGGATCTCGCTTTCGAACCTCAGCGTTTCGACAAAGCGATTCAACTCGCCGGTCGTGATGCGTTTCGAAGCGGAGTCAAAGGCGCGGCGGATCGCCGTATAGATACGCCGGATGCCTTCTGCGTTTTTGGCTGAGGCGAACAAGATGGGCGCGTAGTCGAGAAATTTGAGCTCGTCGCGGATCGTCTCAGTAAAAGCGCGTTTGCCTTTGTCGCCGGCGGCGTCCCATTTATTCACGACGATGATGACGGCACGCCCTTCTTCATGCGCATAGCCTGCGATGGTCGCATCGGACGCCACTACGCCCTCGGTCGCATCGATGATAAGCAGAACGACATTGGCCATGCGGATATGCCGGCGCGCCATTACCACGCTCAGCTTTTCTGTCATTTCCGTGGTCTTGCCTTTGCGGCGAATGCCGGCCGTATCGACAAACCGAAAAGTGGTGTTGCCCTCACGGACCATTTCATCGACAGCGTCGCGGGTTGTACCGGCAACCGGCGAAACGATGGCGCGCTCGGCGCCCACCAGCGCGTTGAGCATGGTCGATTTGCCGACGTTGGGGCGGCCGATGATCGCTACCTTAATTCGCTTTTTCCCTTCATCGCTTTCTTCTTGATTCCCGGTCCCTTCTTCGTGGGAAAACGGTTCGGTTACGCGCGCGAGAAGTTCCTCCAACCCGAGCCGGTGTTCGGCGGAGACAGGCGCGGGATCACCTAAGCCCAACGAGTAAAATTCGTGGACGAGATTTTCGCGCGCCGGGACATCGATCTTATTCACAACCAGGGTCAGCGGTTTGCCTAGCGGGCGGAGGAGTTTTGCAAGCTCGCGATCGGAGGCGGTGATCTCGGTACGGCCGTCAATTACATACAAAATGTGCGATGCCATATCGAGAGCAACGCGCGCCTGCTTCAAAATTTCGCTCGGGATCAAAGCGTCATCGTGTGGGATGATGCCCCCGGTATCGATGAGGCCGAAACGCTTGCCGCGATACTCCGCTTCGCCGTAGATGCGATCGCGCGTGATTCCCGGCTCGTCACCCACAATGGAGCGGCGGTCGCGCAAGATGGCGTTGAACAGTGTGGATTTGCCGACGTTGGGACGCCCTACGATAACAATGGTCGGCAGCGGCTCGTCGGACGGCATTCCGATTTACAGGGTCGCATACCGTCGTGCATGCGACCATAAGAGTTACTGCATGCAAGTGGAAGTAACTACGCCCGCGAAGGCCGGCGGCTCGAGCGATGTCTCCTCGAACCTGAATACGCGCAATATTGCGATCATTGCGCACGTCGACCACGGAAAGACAACGCTGGTCGATGCGATGCTGCGCCAGAGTGGCATTTTTCGTGCGAACGAAGCTGTCGCCGAGCGTGTGATGGATTCGAACGAACTCGAACGCGAGCGCGGCATCACGATTCTTGCCAAGACCACGGGCGTGCGTTATCACGGCACCAAAATCAACATCGTGGATACGCCTGGGCACAGCGATTTCGGCGGCGAGGTGGAGCGCGCCCTGAAGATTGTGGACGGCGTGATGCTGCTGGTGGATGCCAGCGAAGGGCCGCTGCCGCAAACCCGCTACGTACTCAGCAAGGCGCTCGAAGCGAAGCTTCCGCCGGTGCTGGTGATCAATAAGATCGACCGGCCGGATGCGCGCATTCAGGAAGTACTGAACGAAGTCTATGACTTGTTCATCGATCTGGATGCGAGCGAGGATCAGCTCGATTTTCCGGTGGTGTACACGAATGCCAAAGCGGGAATTGCGAAACTCGATCCCGATGCACCGGGCGAAAACCTGCAGCCGCTGTTTGAAACTATTCTGACGAACATTCCGCCGCCGCAGGGCGACCCGGAAGCAACGCTGCAACTGCTGGTGGCGAATCTGGATTACAGCGATTATCTCGGGCGGCTGGCGATCGGGCGCGTATTCAACGGCACCCTGCGCCACGGCGACGAGGTGGGAATCGTCAAATTGAACGGCAGCGTTCAAAAGACGCGTATCACGAAGCTTTATTCGTTTGAAGGGTTGAAGCGCGTCGATGAGACAGTAGGCCGGACAGGCGATGTGCTGGCGATTGCGGGTGTCGAGGGCATAACAATCGGCGAGACGATTACGAGCGCTGAATCCCCTGCCCCGCTGCCTCATATTCAAATCGACGAGCCGACGATTGCGATGACGTTCACGGTGAACAATTCGCCGTTTGCCGGACGCGAAGGCGAGTTCGTTACTTCGCGGAATCTGCGGGACCGGCTCGATAAAGAGCTTCTGACGAATGTTTCGATTCGGGTGGAAGAGGCCGGTGGCCCGGATGCTTTCAAAGTGATGGGGCGCGGCGAGCTGCAGCTTGCGATTCTGATTGAGATGATGCGGCGCGAAGGTTACGAGCTGCAGGTGGGAAAACCGGAAATTCTGACGAGGACGATCGACGGTAAGCTCCATGAACCCCTGGAGCTGCTCGTGATCGATTGTCCGGAAGAGTTCATCGGCGTCGTTATCGAGAAACTCGGCAAACGCAAAGGGAAAATGAGCAAGATGGTGAATCATGGCTCGGGACGCGTGCGGCTGGAGTTTATGATTCCATCGCGCGGGCTGATCGGGATGCGAAGCGAGATGCTTACCGATACCAAAGGGACAGCCATCATGAATTCGCTCTTTCATGGCTACACAGAGTGGCAGGGCGATATCGAAATGCGGCCTACAGGGTCGCTCGTTTCCGACCGCGCCGGCATGGCGACGAGCTATGCCATCTACAATCTCCAGGAACGAGGCGTCATTTTTATCTCGCCGCAGACCGACGTTTACGAGGGCATGATCATCGGGGAGAATGCGCGCAACAGCGATCTGGACGTCAATATCGTGAAAGAAAAGAAGCTGACCAACATGCGCGCATCAACTTCGGACGAAGCGATTCGACTGGTGCCGCCGAAGATTTTGAATCTGGAGCAGGCGATTGAGTTTATTCGCGAAGACGAGTTCGTTGAAGTAACGCCGAAGTCGATTCGTTTGCGGAAGAAGATTTTGAGGGCGAATCAGCGCTAGGCGGCGTCGCGCTTCAGAAATTTTTTCGGAGCGCCGATGAACTGCGCGACCGCTTCGGCGGCCAGGTAGCCGCTGCGCACGGCGCCTTCCATGGTCGCCGGCCATCCCGAGCGTGTCCAGTCGCCTGCGAGAAATAGATTTTGTACTTTTGTGAGCGCCGGGGGCCGCTTGTCTTCTAAACCTGGCTCTGCGGAAAATGTCGCGCGCACTTCTTTTACGACGTGGGCGCGTTCCAGTTTCGCTTCAGCCACTCGGGGGAAGAATTCCTTGAGCTCTGCGAGCGCCAGATCGATAATTTCCGCACGGTTTTTTTCGGTCAGACTGCGCGAGGCGCTCACGACAAGCTGGATGTGATGACCGTCCTGCTTATTGAACATCCATTGAATCGTGCGATCGAGCAGCGTGGCGTGGGGCAGATCGGTGATGGCGCGGTCAAACCAGAGATGAATCCCGGTGATGGGCGAATGAGTAAACGCGGAGATATCGAGAGCAAGCCCGGGCGCGATGGCAGGCACGCGCTCGAACGGCACAGCGAGTACGTAGGTATCGGCCGTACGGATGGAGCCATCGTTTAGAACCACATTTCGTACTCGATCGCCTTCGATGCGCAGCTCGCGTACGGTGGCGCGATGCTCGATGCGCACGTCCGGATAATTTGCCCAGCCGCTTTCGGAATAGAGCTCGGCTAAGGGAACGGCTGGAACTCCCATCTCATACGAATCAGCATTGGCGAGAAAGCCGAGAGCGAAGACCTGCAATCCGTGCACGGCGGCCATGCGATCCAGGTCCTCGTTGATCGCGCTTACCAGTACCTGACGCCAGAAACGGTCAATGGCGCGTGCTGTCTGCTTCTTTTCGCGGAGCCAGTTGAGCATAGACAGGCTATCCAGATCGGCGCGTTTTCCATACTCATATTTGACGGCGAGCAATCCGCTTGCGACGGCCAGCTTGTCGGAGAGCGAGAGAAAACGGAGCTTTGCGAAGGAGCCGGTGAAGTGCAGGGGCGCCGGAAGCATGCCGCGCTTCATGATAGAAATGCGCCCGCCGGGCTCGATCCAGTAAAACTCGCGATAAAAGCGGATGCGGTTATCCACTCCCAGCCGGCGGTAAAAATCGAGCAGATTGGTGCAGCAGCGCAGCAGTACGTGCTGGCAGTTATCGATGGTGGTGGTGTCGTCCTCGGCGGTGTTGAGCGGATAGGATGTGGCGCGGCCGCCGAGGAATGCTCGGGCTTCGAAAAGAGTGACGGGATGGCCACCCGAGCCGAGCGCCACCGCGCTGGCGAGCCCGGCAAGTCCGCCGCCGACTACAAGAACGCTCATCGCTTTTTGAATCTTCGCCTCGCTGAAAAACGCGGGCTCATCCTAACGCGAGCGCCGCCCGAGCATACTGCTCAATCATGTTCTCCATCAGGAGCAGGCCGCAGTCCTGCTCGAGCGTGAGGATCGATTCCGGATGGAACTGCACGGCTTCGATGGGCAAGTCGCGATGCCGGATTGCCATAATGATGCCGTCTTCCGATTCCGCAGTGATTTCGAGACACGCGGGTAGCGCTTCCCGATTGGCATAGAGCGAATGATAGCGGCCGACGCGAAACGGTGACGGCAAGCCGCGCATCACTCCTTCACCTTTGTGATGGACGAGCGAGCCTTTGCCGTGCATCGGATAGGGCAGCACATCGAGCGTGCCGCCGAAAGCTTCGACAATTCCCTGCAATCCAAGGCAAACGCCAAAGATCGGGATATTGCGCCGCGCGAGTTCTCGTACAAGCTGCGGAACGCCGAAGTCGGCAGGCCGTGCGGGGCCAGGCGAAATCAGTACGATCTGGGGCCGTTCGTGATCGATTACGTCGAGCGCTACATCGGAGCGGTAGGTTGTGACGCGGGCTCCGGTCTGGCGGGCGTAGTTGGCGAGCGTATGGATGAAACAGTCGTCGTTATCGACCAGAAGCAAGCGTGCATTTTCGCCGACGGAACGTGCCTCATGAACTTGCGCGCCTGCTGCCGCGCCAGGATAGAGCGCGCGAAAGAAAGCGGTGGCCTTCAGCCGGCACTCTGCGTCTTCCGAGCGCGGATCGGAATCGTAGAGCAGCGTTGCGCCGGCGGAATAGCGGGCGATGCCGTCGCGCAGATGCACGGTGCGGATGGTGATACCGGTATTGATATCGCCGTTCAGTCCGATCATGCCAATTGCGCCGCCGTACCAGCCGCGCGCCGTTTTCTCTAAATCTTCAATGGCCTGCGCCGCCGCTTTCTTGGGCGCGCCGATGATGGTGACTGCCCACATGTGCGTCAGAAATGCATCGAGAGAGTCGAAGCCTCCGGCGAGCGTACCCTTCACATGATCGACCGTGTGAAACAAGCCGGCATACGATTCAATCAGCCTGCGCCCGATCACCTTCACCGAACCCGGCACGCAAACACGCGACTTATCGTTTCGGTCCACGTCGCTGCACATCGTCAGCTCCGATTCTTCTTTTGCGCTGTTGAGCAGCTCGCGGATGCTTTCCGCATCGCGCAGCGGATCGCCGGAACGGCGCGCCGTACCTGCGATGGGGCACGTTTCGACACGATCGCCTTCCACACGCACGAACATCTCGGGGGAGGCGCCGACGAGCTGCTCGTCGCCCATCTGCAGAATGAATTCGTACGGACTCGGACTCGATTTTTGGACGCGCTGGAATAGTTCTGATGGACTGCTTGAAAAAGGGGCGCTGAAGGTCTGGCGAAGGACTACTTCATAGTAGTTTCCGAGCCGCATGCCTTCACGAACCGTCTCCACTTTTTGCATGTACTCTTCGGTGGTGTGATCGGAGACGATTTCGCCGCGGCTCTCCTGGCCCTTGGCGGCTTGCACCGGAGCAGCCGCGCGCGGCAGGCCTTCAGTAGTCCCTTGCGCACCGGAAAAATCGTATTGAAAACGCTCGATTACTTCCTTTTTGCGATCCATGAAGTAGATCTCATCGCAAAGGAAGAGATGCAACGTTTTCACGTTTTCACGAGGCAAGCGAAGCGCGATCGGATCGAATTGCAGCAGCAGATCGTAGCCGAACGCGCCGATTAGCGCCAGGCGTGAATCCTGCGGGTGGTGAAATTCGCCGACCAGAGCGCGCACCAGAGAAAACGGCGACGGCTGTTTGCTGCGCTCTTCTTCCGGGAAGCGGGTCGCCAGCGGCTTGAGCGAAAGATCGATCGCGTGCGGCAGCGAAGAGCGCATTTCCCAATGGGGATGGTCGGCCAGCACGGGCTCTAGCAAGGCGAGAAAGACCTGGCCGCGCTGATTGAGGGCGTGAATCGTCAACTGGCGCGACTGGCCGACGATCTCAAGCGGAGGCGCTACGCTTGCCACATCCCATCGCGAGTATCGCTCGGGGTATTCGTAGCCGGAAGAGAGATAGACCCCGCGCTTGGTGTCGAGCTGCTTCAGAACTCGCTTGAGGCCCCGAGCGTAAGGCACTCGGGAAGCGGTGCGAGTGACAGCAATGCCGTGCGCGGTCGTGTAACACAATTGGGGCATATGGGGAGCGAGCGAGCTGCGGTAATTACCAGCATACTAGGCAACGCGGTACCATTTTTATGAACCCTCAAAATAAGGCGGCGGCTGATGGCACGTGGCTGGGAAAGCAAGAGCGTTGAATCTCAGATCGAGGCTGCGGAAGGGCGTGCGCAGCAGTCACGGCACATGCAGCTCAGCGCGGAGCAGGTAGCGCTGGCCCGCGAACGTGAATTACTGGAACTATCGCGCGCGCGGGTCCTGCACGACATAGAAACGGTAACGCACGCGCGCTATCGGGAGATGCTCGAGCGGTCGCTGGCCTTTCTGGATGAAAAGCTGGCCAAGCTCGACGAGCTCAGCAGACCAGATCTTCACGGCTCACATTAATACCGCCCAGCCGGCCGAGCATAGCAAGCGCGATATTCTCCGGCTGAAAGAATTCGGCAGCGATACTCTGAACCTGTTCGCGGGTCACCGCTTCAATGCTCTCCAGCATTTCATCAAGAGAGAAGAAGCGGTCGAAATAAAGCTCCTGGCGCGCAAGATTAGACATCCTGCTCGATGTAGATTCCAGGCTAAGCATCAGCGAACCTTTCAGATGGTCCTTGGCGCGACGCAGCTCTTCCTTTTCGATCAGCTCGTTCTTTAACGTGTGAAATTCTTTTATGACCGAATTCACGACTTGCCGGGCGGTATCGACACCGGTTCCGGCGTAGATGGTCATGCAGCCCGTATCGCTAAAAAGGTTCAGCTCGGAGTAGACGGCATAGGCGAGCGCCTGTTTTTCGCGGATGTTCTGAAAGAGCCGCGAGCTCATGCCGCCGCCGAGTACCGTGTTCAAAACATAAAGCGGGAAACGTGCCGCATGCGCCAACGGGTAAGCGGGAACGCCCATCGCAATATGCACCTGCTCGAGCGATTCCTTCCGTTTCAAAATGATCGGCGCATGGGACTTGGGGACCGGGCCGGCCGCGGGCCTTTGACGCTCGGCGAGTCCGGCGAACTTGTCCGCTACCAGCCGGACAATCTCGCTGTGCTCCAGGTTACCTGCAGCAGTAATGAGGATGTTACTCGGTGAGTAAACGCGGCCATAAAAATCGAAAAGCATGCCGCGCTGGAATTTTCTAACTGTATCTTTAGTTCCGAGAATCGGCTTGCCGAGCGTGTGCCCTTTCCAGAAGTTACTCAGAAAAGTTTCGTGCAGGACAAACTCTGGTTGATCCGCCTCCATTTTTATTTCTTCGAGGATGACACCTTTTTCCTTTTCGATATCTTCTTCGCGGAACAAAGGATTGAGAACTAAATCGGAAAGAATATCGAAAGCGACAGGCAAATGTTCGTCGAGTGTTTTGGCGTTAAAGCTGACGAGCTCCTTACTGGTGAAGGCATCCAATCCGCCGCCGATGGAATCGATGGAGCGAGCAATATCTTCGCTCGAGCGGTTCTTTGTGCCCTTAAAAAGCATATGCTCGATGAAATGAGATACGCCGTTCTCAGGCCCATGCTCGATGCGCGAGCCGCTGCCGATCCAGACACCAAGTGAGACCGAACGGACGTAGGGCATGGCTTCGGTCACCACCCGGATTCCATTCGGGAGCGTAGCGCGTTCGATTTCGCGAACGTGTGGAGATACAGAAACCATAAATGCGTTCAGCCTTTCAGCAGACAGGAAGATACACTCAAAACAGGATGCTCGAACAATCGAAGGGCGAGGCGCTGGTTGGCATGGAGTTGGCCGACCTTAAGACCTTACTCGGCCCAGAGCAGCCCAGCTTCCGAGCCCGGCAATTGTTTTACGCGCTGTACAGACGACGTGTAGATAATCTGTCGGACATTACCAATTTACCACGAGATATTCGACACCAATTAGTGGCGAATAACACGCTGGGGTTACCCGCGCTCGAGCATCGCTACGATTCGCGCGACGGGACACGCCGCTATCTACTGCGGCTGGCGGATAACCGCACGGTGGAAACCGTATGGATGCCGGAAGAAAACCGCGACACAATTTGCATTTCAAGCCAGGTGGGCTGTCCGGTCGATTGCCGTTTTTGTTTGACGGCGCTGATGGGACTCGAACGGAATCTCACGGCGGGCGAAATTGTCGGCCAGGTATTATATGTAGCCGCCGAAAACCGCTTTACGGCCGGATCACGTTTGAACGTCGTGATGATGGGCATGGGCGAGCCGCTGCTGAACCTCAATAACGTGCTTAAGGCGACGCGCGTTTTGACCGACAAAGATGGAATCGGCTTACCGGAAAAGCGAATTACCGTTTCTACTTCGGGCATTATTCCCAAAATGGCGGAGCTGGGCCGGGCCGCGGTCCGGCCGAAGCTCGCCATTTCGTTGAATGCGTCGAATGAAGAGCAGCGGCGCGAATTGATGCCGGTTACGCGAAAGTATCATCTGGCGGATTTGATGGCGGCATGCCGTGCGTATCCGCTGCGACCTTGGGAGAAGCTGACGTTTGAATACGTGCTACTGAAGGGCGTAAACGATACCGACGCCGACGCGCGCCGTGTTGTACGCCTGCTTGCGCATTTGAACTGCAAAGTGAATCTGATCGCACTGAATCCCGGGCCCGGGATTCCGTTCGAGACGCCGCGCCAGGAGCGTGTACAAAGTTTTCAGCAGATCCTCCGGCGCGCAGTTCCGTGTTTCGTCCGGAAGCCGCGCGGGCGCGATATTTACGCGGCATGCGGGCAGTTGAAGCGAGTAGCTTCCGACCTGGTAGCAATTGACGAAGGCGTCGCATAACCGGCAGCATTCAAGTTCCGTAGTTGCCGGCGGCGGAGCGGGCCGCAATATCCGTCTGGTGCCGTTGATCTGGCAGATAACGGGACCGTCTTTGTGCCTTCGCCGGGCGAAGTCTGTTGTTCGGCGTTAGTACAACCGATTCGCTGACTTTACTGACGGTCTTGCTCCTGCTGACAGTTGTCGCAATAAACGCCTGCTGTTTCCCCGCACGGCTCGCAACAAAGATCCAAGCTATACAGGCATTACGAGAAGAGTGACCGGACGCCGGATTCTATGCGTAGAACTCGCACCGGTTTTGAAAATTTGGTCGGGGCGAGTGGATTCGAACCACCGACCTCCTGGTCCCGAACCAGGCGCTCTAGCCAGGCTGAGCCACGCCCCGAATACTTCTAGTGTATAGGGTCGGAAATTCGGCCGGCAAGAAACGGTTAATCCATCCGTTTCAGCTCGTGCTCGAGCCCGCCCATTCCCTTGTGGCGGTAAATCTCCGCGAGACGCTGCTGCTCGGGAGAGGAAGCAAGCACGCGGCGTAGCAGTGGATCGCTTGTTGCCTGCCGGATGTCGGCGCGGCTCGGAATCCAGAGTTTGCCGTCCGCAAATTCAACGTCATTTACAAACGCAAGCAGGCCGTCGACTATCATCGGCTGACCGCTCGGGTGCGAAAAACGGAGCGTGCCAGGTTGCGTCATGCTGGCCGTCTCGACCGGGGCAAGTTCGATCGTGGAAGGAACTGAGCCGGCCATAAAATCGCGCCCGTGCTCGTCGCGTACGATCCAACCCACTTCAAAATTCTTTACCGGTCGGCCTGATATGTTGCGCACTTCGAGATGCGAAGAGCGCATCTCGTTGCCAAAGACCTGCGCACGGCCGCCGAGCGGCTTTACCGGCGCGCTCGGAAAGGCCACTGCAGCGACCGAAACCGGCTGCGCGTTTCCGGCGGGCGGCGCGGTCCCGTGCAGTAATTCGAAAGCAAGTTGCGCCGGATTTATATCCTGCAGACCGAAATTCAGCTCTTCCCGAAGCGTGGAGAGTTTTCCGGCCTGCAGCAGAGCGGAAAGATAGCGGCGATCACGGCGCGCCTGCAGCTCGTAAACCATCAGCGTGCGGCGCGAGCTTAGCCTGTCGGGACCATAAGCCGTCAGATCGGAAAATAATGCGCAGTCGAGCGAAACCTGCATCATCGGTCCTTTTGTGCGCCCCATGTTTAAGGGCCGCGAAATCTGCATGTCGAGATGGACTGGGAAAACTTCCCCCGGCTGCGCATGCAAACTTGGGACAGTGACCGATCCGCGTCCCGAAGGCGTCAAATCCGGTGTTTCCACCAGCAGCGTCAGACCGGAAAGAGGTTTCGTTCCGGTATTGCGCAAAAGCAGCGAAGCATGCAGATCCACAACCAACGATGCCCCGCGTACGGCAGCGGTGGTGGGGCTCGGTTCCTGCAGACTCAGCGTGACCGGCAGTACCGGCGAGTCATGCGGAAACTGCACTTCAAGCCAGCGGCCGCCGCTGCCGCCTGCGCGCGCTTCGAACGCGAACAGGCAGCAGAGAAGCGAAAGCGGCAGGCCGAAATACTTACTGGCCATAAACACTAGTGATTGTCACCTGTCCGGTATCTTCGTCCACATAGCGCGCCGCCACCGACGAATTGCCGGAAACCGAAACGACGGCGCTCGACGGATGGAGAATCGTGAGCGTAACGCCATGCGAGCGCACTGCGATTCCGGTGGCAGTGGTGCGAACGACGCTGGCCGAGCGCGGCGTGTTCCGCAGGCCGGCAAAATGGGAGAGCTTGGAAACCAGTTGATTCGTTTCCTCGCGCGGAATATGGGTCATCCAGCCGCCGATGAACAGAGCCGCGAGCGCGGTGACGATCGCAGCGGTGGACAACCACCTGCGTTTTCGACCTACGTTTTCAATACAGCGGGCGGCCGCCACACCAACGACAATGTTGCCCAGCATCTCGCGCTCGAGCCGGTTCCAATCGGCGATCGCCTCAAACGCCGTGAGCGTCTCGGTAGCTGCTTCGCGCCGCAGCTCAGCAGCGGCAGCAGCGAATTGCGTCATTGCATGCTCGCATACCGCGCAGCGCATGAGGTGAGATCTTAGCCGCAGCCGCACAAAAAAGGGAAGATCGCCGCGCGCGGCGAGAGCGAGTACTTCGGGTGCTGGATGCGGACCGCTCATGATGGCTTTCTTTCTTCCAGATAGCGCTTGAACTTCGTTCGCGCATTCGCTATGTGCGAGCGCACCGTCGCCATCGAGCACTGCATATGTGCGGCGACCTGATCGGCCGGCATATCCTCCACATCGCGCAAAAGAAGAGCCATCCGCTCGCGCTCGGTGAGCACGGCCAGCCCACCATCGAGATGCAACTTGCGCTCTCCCCGAAGCAGCGATTCTTCGGGATCGTCCCAGGGCGTCGCGAAGCCGGCGAGTTGTCCCACGTCGGTAAACGAAAGTTTCTTCTTGCGGCGCAAAAAATCGATGGCCGTATTCGCCGCAATGCGAGAGAGCCACTGCCCGGCACGCTCCAGGTCTTTCAACTGGCCATGGCGCTGAAGCGCTTTAATGAACGTTTCCTGAGTCAAGTCCTGGGCATCGTCGACGTTTCCGACAATGCGATAAATCAGCAGAAAAATACGGCGCAGATTTTGCCGAACGAACTCTGTCTGGGCTTCGCCGGAGGTTTGAAGCTGAGCGTCGGAGAGAGGAGGAACGGGATCGCTCAAAAGCACCCCCTCGACATCCAACTTCTTGAATTCCGGGCACATCCCCTTATAAAGGAATGACGGCTGAGGGACGGAAACGTGCAAATCGGGGCCGAAATTACCAAACGAACCCAAATCGGCGGGGCGGTCGCGGCGAAACTCGCAAAAGCCGGAGCCATCTTCCGAAGGTATTTTAGAATATATGAGACCAGTCGCTGTTGTCGGCATCGGAAAGACCGCTTTTGGCGCATTTCCGGACCGTGATCTTCGTTCGCTCGCGACCGAAGCCGTCCAAAACGCGCTGGCGGATAGTCACGTCGCACCATCCCGGATAGAAGCTTTTTACCTGGGTAATTTTGCCGGGCCTTCCTTTGTCGGACAGAACCACCTGGCACCCTACATCGGGACGGCGGCAGGTTTTGAAGGCATTCCATGCACGCGCTTTGAGGATGCCTGCGCCTCGAGCGGCTCCGCTTTTTTTCATGCCTGGATGAGTGTAAGTGCCGGTGTTTACGATTTCGTGGTCGCGGCCGGCGTGGAAAAGATGACATCGCAGAGCACGCCGCGAGTAACGGAGATTTTGGCGGGAGCCGGCGACATGGCAAGCGAGGGGCGCGCCGGAGCGACGTTCCCTGCTCTCTTCGGGATGATTGCGCGGCGGCATATGCATCAGTACGGAACCACACGCGAGCAACTGGCATCGGTTGCGGTAAAGAATCACGCAAACGGCGCCAAAAATCCGCTGGCGCACATGCGCAAGGTGATCACGCTGGAGCAGGCCCTTGCAGGCAAGCCGATCGCCGAGCCGCTAACGGTTTACGACTGCTCGCTCATCAGTGACGGGGCCGCGGCGGTGGTCCTGGTTCCGCTCGAACGGGCGAAAGACCTGAATCCGAAATATGCGCGCGTACTGGCCGTGGCGCAAACATCGGATCACGTGGCGCTCGATAGTAAGGCGGACATCACCGAGTTTCCCGCGGTAAAAGCGGCAGGCGAGAAGGCCTATAAAATGGCCGGGCTCGGACCGCAGCAGGTCGAAGTTGCCGAACTGCATGACTGCTTTACCATCGCCGAAATTATCGCCAGCGAAGACTTGGGATTCGTCGAGAAAGGCGATGGCGGACCGTTTGCGGCAGCCGGTTGCACGGCGATCGGCGGGCGCATTCCGATCAACACGAGCGGCGGGTTAAAATCGAAGGGCCATCCGGTGGGCGCAACCGGGGTCGGGCAGCTCTGCGACATCGTGATGCAGCTTCGTGGTGAAACGGGCGACCGGCAGGTCAGCCGCCATCACATCGGGCTTGCACAGAATCTCGGCGGATCCGGGGCGACGTGTGTTGTGAGCATTCTGGAGGCAGCCTGATGCGCGATGCCGCTTCGCGCGACGGCGTCGTCTATACCGAAACGATCGTGCATTCGCCGCCTGAGAAATACGCCGCCGATGCGCCGTATCAACTGGCAATCATCGACCTCGATCGCGGCGGACGCACAACAGTGCGCATTCTGGGTAAATCGCTGGAAGAACGCGCCCGCATCGGGGACCGCGTCGTCTTTGTGGAAGAGCGCGACGGCGTAGCGTATTACCGCAAAGACTAGCTCACAACGCAGCCAGAACCTGATCGTATAAATACTTGGCGCCTTCCACTCCGTCCCACGGGCCCTCTTCGTATTCCAACGCGAAAAGGCCTGTGTAGCCCGAATTCAACATGATCCTTACGTTTCGCTGAACGTCGGGATCTTTCCAGCGATTCCAATATTTCGCGTGGACGTTGGTATGCGCATAGGGCGCTAAATCCTGCAGCGCATGAAAGAGAAGATACTCGTGCTCCCAGTTGCAGAAATCAGGGGAAGCCTCGCAGAACGGATTGTTTACCTCTTCAATGATGATTCGGATATTGATTGGGTTAGCAGTGAGGCCCCAGTGGTTTTCAAGCGTGACCTTTACGCCCACTTTCCCGCCGTAGTCGGCCATCTCCTTGAAGGATTCAATACAGTTCGTGAGGTATTGGGCAAGTTCGGGGTTCTTTGGATAAGAGCTAGGATCCGCAACGGGCGATGGCGCAATACGCGGGCCGCCGCTATTGACGCGCATGGATTTCGCCCCGAGCATTGCCGCACCATCCAGCCACTTTTTGGCCACCTCCACTCCTTGTTTTCTCTTTTCCGCGTCCAGGTCGCAGATATTGCGCGGCGCGTTGTTCGAGATATGGTGGCACCTCGTTCCGGTAACGACTTGTTTGCTCGCCATCTTCTCCAGCCAGCGCTTGCCCGCTGCGCTCGACGGATCGAACTCGGTTATCTCATGATTCGTTCCATTGCGGCCGGCGACACTCGTTTTGACAAATTGATCGTCGTCGTTCACATCTCCAAACAAGCCGGAGAACAGGTCCATATCCCGAACACCGGGAAATGTTTTCTTTGTGAAGTCCGGAAAGTCGAGCATAGTTATCTCGCCGTATTTCTTTTTCATCTGCTCGACTTCCGGTTTGGGCGCAAGAATGACACCTCGCGCTTTGAAGATATAGCGGATGGGCCAGGTATTGGAAGCGATCCGCGCCACCTTCTCCTTTTCGGTTAAGGGCCGCTGC
This sequence comes from Bryobacteraceae bacterium, assembly GCA_036557945.1. Taxonomy (GTDB): domain Bacteria; phylum Acidobacteriota; class Terriglobia; order Bryobacterales; family Bryobacteraceae; genus Bog-105. The sequence continues at coordinate 20,190 of DATBGM010000032.1, forward strand.
GCGCCTGCGTGCGAAATCGGATCCGAAGCGGCAGGCGACTGCGCCGATGACGATGCTGAGGAGGCCAGCAGCCCGGCCAGGCCTACGCTCGCTCGCTTGATGAAACCTCGCCTGTCCGCCGATGCGGCCTGCGAATTCTCAAAATCCATTTCGTTTACTCCCCCAGAAATCCGGATTTTCCGGAACGGCCTGCCCGTCTGCACGCGGGTCGGAAGCGCCGTATTTGATCTTCTGCGAATCGACCATCACTGCGTTACCGCGGCCCATCTTTTGCGAATAAGCATCTACGATCTGGATCTGGTGACCGCGTTTTCGTAACTCGGCGCGCACCGCTTCCGGTATGCGCGACTCGAATAAAACGTCGCAGCCATTAAACGTTGGCTTCGTAAATCGCGCGGCATCCAGCGCCGCCTGGATATCCATGCCGAAATCAACCACGTTCGATACAAACTGCGCGTGCGCCTGGGGCTGGTTCAAGCCACCCATGATGCCGAATCCGATGGTCACACCTTCTTTGCTGAGCAGTCCTGGAATAATCGTGTGGAACGGCCGCTTACGCGGGGCAAGCGCGTTCGGGTGATTCGGATCGAGTATAAAACCGGTGCCGCGATTTTGCAGAACGAAGCCAGTTCCGGGTGCGACGAGACCGGTTCCGAAGGCGCCGGCGTTGCTCTGGATCAGGGAAACGACATTGCCATCCCGGTCGACCACGGTGAGATATGTCGTATCTTTTCCTGCCGCGCGCAGCGCAGCCGTTAAATTGGCGGGCGCGATCTCGCAGCGTGCCGTCGTTCCGATGAGTTTTGCGCGATCCGCGGCGAAACTCTTCGCTGTCATTTCCGCAACCGGCACCCTGGCAAAACGAGGATCGGCTACATATCGCGCCAGGTCGGCATAAGCAAGCTTCTTCGCTTCGATCATGGTATGAAGCGACTGCGCGCTGTTATGGCCGTATTCCTTCAGCGGAAACCGCTCCATAATGTTCAGCATTTCGAGAGCAGCGATCCCCTGCCCGTTGGGCGGAAGCTCACGCACGGTCCAGCCGTGATAGGTGGTCGAGATCGGCTCCACCCATTCGGGCTTAAACTCACTGAAGTCCTCTTTCGACATCGGGCTGCCGAGCGAGTCCAGAAAATCGACCATTGCGGCCGCGATCCGTCCGCGATAGAACGCATCCGCACCCTGGTCGGCAATGGATTGCAGCGTGCTCGCGAGATCGGGATTGCGGAATGTTTCTCCGGTAGCGAGCGGATGTTCCTTCGGCAAAAACGTGGCTGCAAACCCGCTTGCCTTTCGAAACTGCGGACCAAAGATCGCCCACGCCTGCGCATCCATCTCAGGCACAGGGAAGCCATGCCCGGCCAGAAAAATGGCAGGCGCGAGGTCATCTTTGAGAGAGAGCTTGCCGAATTTTTGCGCGAGAGCCGCCCAACCTGCCACGGCTCCCGGCACAGTTACGGCCTGCACGCTTTGCGCCGGGATTCTCTTCGCGATCCCGCGTGCTTTCAGGAAATCGATGCTCATGCCCTTGGGCGCCCAGCCGCTCGAATTGATTCCGGTAATTTTGCCGGTTTTGGCTTCGTACACAATCGCGAACAGGTCTCCGCCGACGCCGTTCATCATCGGCTCGATCACGCCCAGAGCGGCATTGGCGGCAATGGCGGCGTCGACGGCATTGCCGCCATGTTCGAGGACCGCCGCTCCGGCCTGCGAGGCTAATGTCTGGCTGGTTGCGACGATGCCGAGCGACGTAACTGTCGCGGATGCCGGATAGTTGCGGTGAGGATCTTCAGCTCCCGAGACATAGGAGAGTACCAGCGCGGCGGCTGCTACGCCGAGCACGCGGATCGCAAGTTTTTCGCTCATCAGAGGGGCCGCCGATTAGCAGCATATCAACGCAGGCGCTTCCGGCCGCTGAAGGTCATGGCTAATATACGCGAGCGAGCGCGTCGTTTCCGACGCCGTGCGTTGCGACTGGAACCTGGGAATCATTACCATAGACCACATGACGATCCAACGGATGGAGCACGTCGGCATCGTGGTTGACGACCTGGCCGCCGCAACCGAGTTCTTCGTCGAACTTGGACTCGAGCTGCAGGGAGAGGCGCCGGTCGAGGGCCGCTGGGTGGACCGCGTGGTGGGGCTCGAGGGCGTCCGGGCGGACATTGCGATGATGCAAACACCGGACGGCCACGGACGACTCGAGCTGACGAAATTCCACACGCCTTCGACCCAAGGCGGCGACCGGAACGCGCCGGCGAACACACCGGGCATCCGCCATCTCGCATTCGCCGTCGAAGACATCGACACCGTCGTCGCCGGCCTGCGAGCCCGCGGCGCTGAGCTCGTCGGCGAACTGGAGCGCTACAAGGACAGCTACCGGCTCTGCTACGTCCGCGGCCCAGAGGGGATCATCATCGAGCTGGCAGAGCGCATCGGCTAACGGACGCAGTGCCGTGAAAGGACCGGAACGGACAATCCGAGTTCAATTTGTCTAGAAGAAATACTTCAGCGCAACCTGCAATTGGCGCATGGCAACCGCGGTGCCCGTGATGCGTCCAAAGTCGCTCGATTGAATATTGCCGTTGGGCGCGCCCCAGGCCGGATGGTTCATTGCATTGAAGGCTTCAAATCGAAACTGCAATGTATGGCTTTCCGAATAGAACATACGGAACTCTTTGTGGGCGGAAAAGTCGAGGGTCAACAGGCCGGGCCCGGTGATTCCGTTGCGTCCGACATTGCCGAATGTTCCGGCGGGCTGCAGCACGAATGCAGCACTGTTGTACCAGTGCGTAGGAGTCGGATCATCAAGATACTCGCTCAATCCGGTGGCATTCGGGCGGTCGAAGAGTCCGCCCGCGCCGGACCGATCCGTTCCGCCGATGGTGATGGTTTGCGGGAAGCCGCTTTCGACCGTCCAGATCCCCCCCAATTGCCACCCGCCGATGACGCCGTTCAGGAACGTATTCTGCACATCGACCTGACGCCCGCGGCCGACCGGCACGTCCCAAAGCACGGAAGTAACGAAGCGATGCCGCGAGTCGAAGGCGGAAAGCCCCCATTCGCATTTGGCGCAATAGCTGTTCTGCGGAAAGAGCGTGTCGAGGCCTTGCACGCGAATGCCGCTCGAATTATCGACCGAGCGGCCGTAGGTGTAGGAAGTGAGCAAACTCAGTCCCGCATTGAAACGCCGCGTCAGCTTGATGAACCCCGAATTGTAGTTGGCGTTTGCCGAGTTATCGACGAGCTGGATGCGACCGAAATTCGGGTACACAACGCGCGTCGCAATCGGCGTCGTGCCGGGCAGCGTCTCATTGACCGCGCGCAGAAATTCGAGCTTGCGGCTGATCGAGCCGAGGTAGCCGAACTCGAGCACCATCTGGTGGCCGAGCTCGCGCTGGAAGTTCAAGAGATATTCCCACGTGTACGGTGTTCGGCGCTCGTACTTGTTGGCGAAGGCGTAAGGCTTTTTAATGTTGGCGGTGCCGCCGCTGATGCTTGCCAGCGCATTGCTCCAGAACAGCGTTGGATCGAGCAGTTGCGAATTCGCCCGAATGCGTCCGGCGATGTTGCGCGCCATATCGAAGCGCGGATTGCCCGTATCCTGGTTGTAGAAGGAGCCCGCCCCCGCGCGAATCACCCACTTCGATGTCGGCGCATACGTGATGCCCACGCGCGGCGCAAGATCGTTCCAATCGGTTTGAACCAGGCGATCGCCAAGACGTCCGTCCTGAGTGACACCGATATCGGGCCAGCGAATCGGAATCCCGGCATATGGATCGCTTCCCTTGCCTTGCCGGATGAACAGCGGATACCGGCTGGCCGGTGCGTTCGGGGTGACATCCATGAACGGAATGTAGACCGAAAACAGATTGCCAAGCTGGTCGTAAAAAGGCGGCGTGATTTCGTAGCGCAGGCCGAGTGCGAGCGTCAACCTCGGCGAAATTTTCCAGGTATCGTCCAGATAAAAGGCCCAGGCGTTGCGTTGAAACTTGGCGTTGCCGACCGAGACCGCCGCTTCCGACTGGTAAAGATCGCCGAGCAGGAAGTCAGCAAAGGAATCGCCGCCGCTGGCTGCCGCGCTCTGCGTTCCATTCGCCTGGAAACTGAACTGGCCGCGCGCAAACTGGTTCCCGACCTGGTTGTAGTTCTCGCGCCGGTATTCGCCGCCAACGCGCAGTGTGTGGGCGCCTGCCACCACAGAAAAATTATCGACGAGTTGCAGGGTGTTGTTATCGTTCGCGTACGGTCCTTCGGAGCTATCGCCGATTCCGGAGTAATTGGTCAGCGCCACGTTCGGAATGCCCCATTGCACCGGCGGGCCGCCGCTCAATCCGGGTATTCCGATCTCACTAACAACGTCGGTATTGAAGGCTAAAAACGTTCCGATGGAATTGAAGAATCGCGTGTATCCGTAACGCGCTTCGTTCACGACGTTGGGCGTGAAGGTGCGGGTATTCGAGCCCATATACTGCTCGAAATTTACCAGCAGCTTGGTGCCGTCGAGCGTCAAGCCCTGGTTGGCCTGGTTCTCGTCGCCCCAGCTATAGCGGCCCGACCATTGCGACTTTGAAGACTCGATCCAATCCATGCGCACGATGAACTGATCTTTATTGATCGGAGCCGCTGACGAACGCACGTAGTTGCTCGATAGTCCCGCACCGGGCACGTTGGCAGGCGCGTAGTATTGGAGAAATTTCTGCGAAGTCGGATCGATGCGGTTTGCCGGAATGATGTTGTGTGGAAATTGGGCCTTTGAAACGACTTTTCCGTTGGCGTCGAGCACGGCGGTATTCGGATCGTAAATCGGCTTCGGAAACGCGCTGTAGTCGCCGTTGAACATAGCAGCGGTCGGCACCGAGTAGATTGCCTGCGAATTCTGGCGTTGCCGGAACGCTTCGTAGTTCGACATGAAGAACAGCCGGTCCCGTCCGTTGAACAGTTTGGGAATCCGCACCGGCCCGTCCAGTTCAAATCCAAACTGGTTCCACTTGAAGGGGCTCTTCGTCTGCGGCTTACTGGTGAACGAATAAGGGAGCGCGTCCATCACGTCGTTGCGCAGAAATTCAAACGCAGCGCCGTGATACTGGTTACCGCCCGATTTTGTCAGCACATTGATCTGCGTTGCATTATGGCCGAATTCAGCCGGATAAACGCCGGTTTGCACTTTGAATTCCTGCAGGGCATCGATGGAGGGAAGCACGACATACGTATTGAAATTCGGATCGGTGTTGTTGACGCCATCGAGCGTGAAGTAGTCGAACATGGTGCGCTGCCCGGCGACCGAAATGGATTGAGACGCACGGTCGCCGCCCTGACGCGCGCCCGCCTGGCCGGCTGAGGGAGAAAGCGTTGTGGCATTTGGCGCGAGCGAAACAAGCTGCAGGTAATTCCGGCCGTTCAATGGCAGTTCGACAATGCGTTTGTTTTCGATGACGGTCCCCACCGTCGCGTTCTCCGCCTGCATCTGCGTGGCATTCGCTTCGACAACCACGGATTCGGTCACTTCGCCCAATTGCAGCGTGAAATCAAGACGCAGCGTCTGCTGCACCTCCACCTTCACGCCGTTGCTCTCCGCCTTCTTGAAACCGGGATGTTCGACGAGCACGTTGTAAACGCCCGGCGCAAGCGACGGAAAGCTGTAATCGCCACTTTCGTTCGAAACTGTGTTGCGTGATGCACCGGTCGCTACATTCGTAATCGTGACCGCCGAACCGACCGCGGCTGCGCCGCTGGTGTCCGAGACGTGGCCGGTGATTTCGCCGAATGTCTGACAGAAGATGGAACTCACGAAAAGGAACAGCAGCGCGGCTGATCGTGCGAAGGTTCGCATGCGAGATACTCCAAACCTGAATTTTTTGAAGTATACCAGTTTTCTAGAGGTTTTCTATTACCTGCGCCGCTCTTTCAGAATCTCGTCGATCTGTGCAGCCGCAACCGGCAGATGCTCCCGATTCTGTTCGAGCCAGCTTGTGAAATCGGCTTCAATTGCCGGCGACCAGGCAGCATCGATCTGGCCCGCCGTGTACCTTTTCTCGCGCAGCCGCTGATGACCGAAGATGTCGTGCAGACGTGTCATCTCGGAATCCTTCACTACCTTCTCGGCAAGCTGCGGCGGAATGAAAAGCACGCCGCCATCCTTGCCCAGCACGACATCGCCGGGCATGGCGAGCGCATTGCCGATGCGCACCGGCCCGTTGATGCCGACCATTGTCGAATTCAGGCGTGCTCCTGAAGCGAGTGAGCCGAAATGGTGCGACGGATCGTAGAAGCGCACAAACGAGACAAAGTTTTCGAGTTCGTTCAGCCCTTCGATATCCCTCACTGCACCGTCGTAGACGATTCCATTGCCGCTGCGCGCGTAGATCGCGTTGCCGACGTTGTCGCCGATCGAAGGACCATCCTTCTTAAGTCCGAAATGATCGCAGACGTAGACATCGCGAGGCTGTAGCATGTCTACAGGCCAGGCATTCTCGGCTCCCACCCGGCGCTGCGCTTTTCCGTCGGCCTCGATGACGCGCTGAATATCGGGGCGGCCCGGCATCCAGACGGCGGTGAGCGCACGGCCTACCAGCACTTTGCCGGGATGAATGACAAACCAGCCGTCTTCGTACTGATGATTGAAATTCGCCGACCGCAGCGTGGCCCAGGCTTCTTCGAGCGTGACGGTCTTCATCCGATCGAGAATGTTGTCCGCAACTTTCGGACGCCCGTCGGCGAAACGCTCGCCGTGCCAGTCGGGCGTGTACTTGATCACGTCTTCGCG
>DATBGM010000033.1:0-30805 GCA_036557945.1 Bryobacteraceae bacterium
CATGCCCGTCCAACCTTCGAGTACCGCTCTGCGCCAGGAAGAACGCCTGGGGCGCCTGTGCAGCCGTTCCCACCACGCGTTCAAGCGGTCAAAGCCAATGACTATTGCCAGCCGCACAACTACAACCGCCACGACAACAAGCCCGGCAAACAGAAGCGATCCCTTGAGGTGCGCCGGGTTCATACGGGTGATAATGCTTCTGCCCTGCAAGCCCATCAGGAGAAATGCGAAAACATTCAGCGCGAAGACGACCGCGCTCCATACCGCGAACGACTGGACCCGCATCCGCGTTCCTGCGGTTATTTCCGCGCTTTGCGCAATGGTCATTGCAAAGGCGATCGTACTCAGCACCGCCGACAAGCGCAAATGGTCCGCTGAGATCCAGATCAGATAGGCGACTACAAATTGAAGAAGATTGCCGCCAAGCGTATTGCTCACGAACCGGTTTACCCGTCTGAAAAGCAATGCGCACAGGAACCCGAACAGCAGACCTCCGGGAGCGGCAAGCGCGATCCGGATTCCTACGCCGGCAGTGAGAGCCCCGCTTGACAATACCGCCAGGGCGCCGCTGAAGAGCAGCAATGCAGTTGCGTCGTTGAAAAGACTCTCGCCTTTGAGAAGCGTGTCGGCGTCTCGCGGAATCGAGATTGCCTTGAGGACGGCCGTGGCGGCTGCTGCATCCGGTGGCGCCACAATCGCGCCAAGGGCCAGCGCAGCCGCCATAGGCAGGCCGATCAGTTTCCATCCAAGCACGGCTACCAGTGCCGCCGTCGCGATGACCGCCACGACCGCCAGCACAATCAATTGCCTCCGCATGCGGCGTACAGCGCCAATCGGGAAATCATAGGCAGCATCGAGGACCACAGGCGCCATGAACAGAGCCAGCGCGGTCTCGGGTTCGAATGAGATGGCCGGCGATCCGGGAATCAGCGCTACAGCTACGCCGGCGATGGCGAGCATCGCCGGGTACGGAAGGGAAAGGCGGCGCGAAAGCTGCAGCAACACGATCGCCGCAAGCAGCAGCACCAACAGACTTTCAAAAAAGGTCACGGAAGCAATACGGGCAGAGGCAAACGCAGCGCTGTCATACGTAAATCCGTTTCACGCGCGCGTGAATCCCGCATAAGACGCTGTAGGAAATCGTACCGGCCCAGCGCGCAATCTGCTGCGCGTCGATGCTCACCGCGCCTTCGCTTCCGAGGAGTGTGACGGCCTCGCCAACGGTCACATCGATCTCCGAAACGTCCACCGTCGTCAGATCCATGCTCACCGCACCGACAATCGGCGCCAGCTTTCCGCGCACAATCACGCTGCCGCGATTGCCTAGCCGGTGCGGAATTCCGTCCGCATATCCGGCCGCGAGCACCGCCAGCCGCGCCGGCCGCTCTGTCCGGAACATGCCGCCATAGCCGACCAGCGTACCGGCGGGAACCTCTTTCACCGAGAGAATCGTGGCCCTCCAGGTGAGCGCCGGTTTAACCTGCAGAATCTTCGGCGGCGCGTGCCCGCGCGCCGGTGAAATGTAACCGTAGATGGCGTGCCCCGGACGCACCATCCGCTGCCACGCCGCCGTGCGCCCATATGCCACCGGAATGCTGCTCGACATGTGCAGCAGGCGCGGGCAAACGCCCGCTTGTCTCAGCGTTTCCGCCAGCTTTTCGAATTCTTCAAGCTGTTCTTCGGTCTGATGGGAAAGATAATTGGCCGATGATGCGAAATGCGTCATCAGCCCTTCCACTTCCACCTGCACGGCTTCGCGAATCGCTGCGACAATTTCTGCGGCCTGGCCGCGAATCCCAAGCCGCCCCATGCCCGTGTCTACCTTGAGATGGCAGCGATAGCGCGCCGAACGCGCCGCCGCCAGCCGGTTCAGTTCCGTCAGATCCGCCAGCGAGTGAATCACCGGCGTCAGATCGTAAGCGAGCATGGCTTCGCGCGTGAACGGCAGAAAATCCGCCATCACCAGAATGCGCGCGCGTATCCCGGCATCGCGCAGCGCGATTCCTTCTTCGGAATTGCTCACCGCCAACCAGCGCGCACCGTTCTCTTCAAGCACGCGCGACACCTCTACCGCGCCATGCCGGTATGCATCTGCTTTCACCACCGGCATCACTTCCACGTCGGATCCTACAGCGCGACGAATGGCTTCGAAGTTCGCCGCGATCTGGGCTCGCGACACTTCTACCCACGAGCGATAAGGCCGCGCAGCGGGAGGCGTGTACGGCTCGATTACCGGAGGCGGTACCGCGAACGGCCTGGGATTTTTCATTTCTTTCCGGCTAGCCGCATAAGCAGCGCTTCGTATTCCAGAGTCACGCTGTCCCAACTATAGCGATTCCGGATTCGCTCGATGGCGCGCGCCCCCCAGCCGGCTCTCTCTTCTGCGGAAAGATCGACCGCCCATTGCAGCTTGTTCGTTAGATCGTCGCGCGAAAGCTCGAACGGCACGGCGGCGTCTCCTGCTACTTCCACGCTCTCCGGGGTACTGAGATAGAGCACCAGAGCGCCTCTGCCCATTGCTTCGATCAGCGCCGGGTGCGTGCCGCCCACCTCCGTCGCCTGCACATAGACTGCGCAATGCGATTGCAATTGCCGGTAACCTTCGCCGTAAATCGCTCCCGGCATAACAACACGCGGATCGCTGGTATTTCGGATCCGCGCCATATAGTCATCTGCATAAGGTGCGTCACCGATCAACGCCAGTTTGCAATCGGATCTGACACGTTCAAATGCCTCGCGCACCAGCAAACCGTTGTTCTCCGGCTCCATCCGGCTCACATACAGCACGTAATGCCCCGGCTCAAGTCCGAGTGCTTTCACCTGGTCCACCGCTTCAATCTTCCCGACCTCGGCGCCATACGCGATAAATGCCGAATCTTTGCCGAAGCGCTCGCGATAATAGTCACGAATCGTTTTGGCGTCCGTCACAATTGCCGATGCGCACCACGTTGCCAGCCATTCCGAAAGCAGGTACCAGTCGCGGGCAAGCCGATTCCATTTCTTACGGCGCCGCTCGATGCCGTCTACATTCAGGACGGTTGGTTTGCCGAACAAGCGCGGCAAGCAGGTGAAAATCGCATTGGCCGCATTGCAGTAGAGCAGCACATCAAAGCGCCGAAACAGCACGTCGAGGGTCGAGAACGCCGTATGCGCTACCGTGTCGAGATATTTATGCCGGATCGTCGGCAGATACCGGAGCTTTACGCCGCGGTACACGCGTTGGCCATGCCGCTCGCGGCAATAGACTGTTACCTCGTGTCCGCGCTCGGCGAGCCGCACCGAAATCTCTTCGGCAAACGTCTCAAAGCCACCATAGTTCGCAGGAATGCCGCGTGTTCCCAGAAGTGCGATGCGCATCTACTCGCGCCCGCTGAACCAGGCGGCTATGTACTCGTCCGTGGCAATCCTTTTTCGCATGATTTCGCGCCGCTTACGCCATGTCTTCTTCCGTAATCGCCACACCTTTGCGAAAGCAGCGAGCGAGCTCCATTCTTGAACGAGGCATCCGCCGATCACCACCAGGTCGCGTAGCGTCACCGCGAGCCAGTATCGCCGGTACAGAGCCGCGGTCGTGTTCTTGATGCGCATCAGCCAGCGGTTCTTCACGGAATGCATGTTGATGAGAGCAGGTACTGCGCGCCGGTTTTCCGGCACTACGGCCCGAACGTGCAATCCGACGGCTTTGGGCGTATAAAAACATTTCCATCCGAGCAGTTGCGCCCGCCAGGCTACATCCGCGTCCTCGCGATAGGCAAAAAAATCGGCGTCGAAGAACTCGCCTGCGATCGAGATATTGTCGATCATAGTCTTACGGTACAGGCAGGCCGCACCCGTCCCGCCGAACACGAATCCAGCCGTATCGTACTGCCCCCGATCCGGCGTGCCATTCCCGCGATCGAAATGACGGAAGCCAGGCGTAAAAGAAATGCCGGTCGAATCGAGCAGCGGCGGGTCGGCTAGCGCGAAATCCGGCGATGCAGCAAGTAGTTTGCCGCAAACGCTTCCAATCTCCTGCGCCGCTTCCCCTGCTTCCACCAATGCGCGCACGAAATCCGGCCGGAGACGTACATCCGGATTCAAAGTCAGAATCCAATCCGGATCGTGCGCAGCCGAAATTGCCTGATTCTGCGCCGCCGCAAACCCGACATTGTTGCGGTTGTACAGGACGCGGGCACGCGATTCGAACCGGCGCAGAATGTCAGTCGTTCCGTCGCTCGACGCATTATCCACCAAAATAATTTCAAGCGGCGTGTATTCCTGTGCAAGCGCGCTCTCCAGACACCCGGCGATATAATGCGCGCTATTGTATGTGACGATTGTGATAGCGACGCGGCTCGCCATCATGTGTTTTTCACAAGGCTGAAGTAGAGCCGCCAGTAAATATCGAAGCCGAGCGCGCGCTGGAGCGCCAGAATTTCACGCTCACTGGCGGCTGTGACGGCTTCGATCGCATCCGGCGCAGGCAGTGCCGCCCGGAAATTGCGCCATCGCTTCAGCGCTTGCCATTTGCCGCGTACGGCCGCCGCCAGATGTCCCTGTTTCGCCGCCGCTGCGAGCGCCAGCGTCTGCCCGACGAAAATCGCCCACCAAAAGCGCCGCAGCGTTGAGCGCGGATAGTGCTTGGCGAGAAGCAACACCTGATTGCGCGCGCTCAAAAAATAAACCCGTGCGGCGCGCTTACCGTAAGTAGCTTTTCCGAGATGCACGGCAACCGCCCGCGGCTCATAGATGCCCTGTATTCCCGCCAGCGCACAGCGGATTCCGAAATCGACGTCTTCGTAATACGATTCGAAGCGCGTTTCGAGCAGGCCGACACGCTCAAATACGTGCCGATGAAACAGCGCCGCCGTCATGGGCGCCAGTGCAATCTGCCGCCGCTCCGACCAAGGGGGCCCATCCGGACGTTCATACCCGCAGCGCCATGCATAAGCGCCGCGCGAGACCAGATCCCAGCTTCCGTCCAAGCGCTTTCCGTCGGGTTGCAGCAGCTTCCCGACCGCGAAAGAAGCCGCGCTCTCGCGAACCGCCTGAAGTATGCGCGCCATCCAATCTGCGCGCAGCACGACATCATTATTCAGAATGAGAACCCACTCCGAATCGGCTGCCTGAATGCCTTGGTTTACCGCTACAGCAAATCCGCGGTTCGTGGCAAGGGCGATACACTCCGCGCCCAGTTGGCGCGCAATAGCAACAGTTTCGTCGGTGCTGCCGTTGTCGACAACAAGAATTCGCCCGGGCGGATGTGTTTGAGACTGCAGATTCGTAACCGCTGCGCGCACGAGATCCGCACGGTTCCAGCTCGGAATCACCGCCGTGACGCGCACGCGCGCTATCTATATTGGCTGCAAAACGAAGGGGGATTCCTGCCCGCCAGCAGCGCGCAGCCGCGTTTGATTTCGTCGATGATGAGGGCGCAGGAGTTGCGCGCGTTGCAAGGCGGATGCGTGGCAGGCGATACGGCGCGACACTGCTCGACCAGCCGGTCCGCATTTTCGCTGCCCATTGCCTGCGAACAAGGCGGCCCGTTCAGATCGCCCGGGGATGTCGCGCTCGCATGCAGAGGCTGCATGTTGAAAGCTCCCAGGACTTCACCCAGCTCGCTCTGAATCTTTTGCCAGCGCGAAGATGTCTGAGAATCCAGGTTCAGCGAAGTGACTAAGCCGTCAATCTGCTGCGCCGTGTCCCGCACCGCCTGCAGCTCGGAGTCCGCTTTCGTGGTTTTCTTGAAGCGGTCGTGCATACTCTTAGTCTGCTTTTCAAAACGCTCAGCGAGCTGTTTGGCATCCTTTTCGCGGCTTGTTTTTCGAATGGCGCTCTTTTTGAGACCGTTCTGAAAGACCGGCCGGAACGATTTCGCGTCGTCCTGCAGATTTTTCATCAGGCTCTCGACGTCTTTGTCGCTTATCCGGCTCTGCGCCGCCAGCCCGATTGTAACCGCTAGAAAGCCAAACAGGAACCTTCGCATAGGACGAGAAGGATTATAGCAACGCGGCGTGTGCTTTGCTTATGCGGGCAGATATTCTCTTAACGGCTCGAAAAAAGCCTGCACAAACGAGATGGCGGTATCTACCGCTGCCTGCCGGTCGCCGTTATTCACCCCCACCACGACGCGCACAAGCGATGTGTCGCTGCGGTTGTAGCGGATCGAATCGGTCACGGTGAAAATCTTTGCCGTATACTCGCTCGCAACCACGCGGTTCCGCGCCTGGTACCAATACAGGACCACGCTCTCGTTGTCTCCGCGCGCGATCACGTACTTGTTTACCCGAACCGGCTCGGCTTCGCCCTTAATCGGAATCGCCAGAGTGCCCGACTGCGTCGACATCCAGCCGCTTCCCGGCAGGCAGTTCTTGGGCGAGTGGGGCGCCTTGCCCGTCCGCTGCGTGGAAAAATAGGCCACAAACAGCGTCGCAACCTGCCCTGTCTTGTCGTCCACATAGGCGCGCGACAGAATATCGTCCGCTTTCAGAACCGCCAGTGATTCTTTGTCAACTTCGAGCTCCTGAGACATTCTCCAGTCGCTATCCGGAATTGCGAACGACGCAAGCGGTTTATGCGCCGGAATTTTTTCCGCGCGCGAAAAGCCGTAGAACAACGCGGCTTGTAAAATCAGTACCGCGCTCAAAATCCGGACGCTTCTCGACTGCCAAAAACTCTTCATCCTTAGACCGCTGCCTTCTTTTTGCCGCTTCTTTTCGCAATGAGGCTGATCACGCGGTGTGTAATCAGCAGCGCCGCCATGGCCACGACGAAGACGATGTAGCCCTCCGCCTCATGGTACGCCCCTTGCGCAAGTTGTGTGTTGACTTCCGAGAGCAAACCCGTGACGGCAACGCGTATTCCGTTGGCACCTATGGCGATGGGGATGGTGGCCGCGAGCAGCGCCCAGCGCATCCAGACACGTTTATCGGTAAAGTATGCGTACACCAACGATAAAAATGCCAGTGACATCAGCGAACGGATTCCGCTGCATGCCTCGGCGATATCGAGCGTCTGGCTGGGCAGCACCAGCGTATTGCCCTGTCTCAGAACCGGTATTCCCATTGCGCTGATCAGGATTTCGCCCAAATGGCTGGCGAGCATCTGCAGCTTGAGCGTGAGCTGCGCATACAGAATCGCCGGAATCGGAACCATGAAGGGCAAAAGCAGCAGTGGAAACGCCAGAATGCGCACCCAGCGCGTGCCGCCGATATAGAGAACGGTTCCCGCGAGGGCGATCACGAACGCCATGCGCGCTGTAAACAGCTCTGCTCCAAGGGTTCCAGCGAGCGCTTCGAAGGCGGCGAAAATCACCAAAAATAAGCCCCAGCCGTTTGGTTCGCGCGGCGTTGCCGCCAGCAGCTTGCGCCGTTGCCAGGCTATAAACCCGGCAATCACCGGCACGAAAAATCCGTGCCCCATGTTCTCGTCCGTCGCCCACTGCGTGACCATCCGGTACAAGATGGGTGCGTAACAAAGAATCAGTAATCCGCCAAACCACGCGACCGGCTGCCACGGTATGGTGGAGCGTCCGGTTTGGGTGTCTGCCGGGGGAGCAGCGGGCATGCTCACTATCGTCTCGCTCACTTTCCTCTATTCATTCCTTCCATAAAGGGACGGCCCCACACTTTCTGGATACGTTGTCGCCTGCTGCCAGGGAAACTCTCTGCGGCCGGGTGCCCTTCGAGGAGTCCGCCAGGTGCGCGCGCGGTGCGCGGTTTAGCATAGAGGTTTACCCGCGGAAAGCTTTCGGCTCACTTGGCAATCTCGTTTCTTCGATCTTATCGGACTTCCGGGCGCTTCCTTGCGCCTCTGCTGTTCTGTACGGTTGCACTTACTGCCGCTCCCCAAGCCTTCTATCCTCTAAATGACGTTCGCCCCGGTCTGCGAGGTACCGGACGCACGGTATTTTCGGCAGGACATATCGAAGATTTTCAGGTCGAAATTCTCGGCATTCTCCGCAACGTCGGACCCAAACAGGTGATCATTCTGGCTCGTCTCAGTGGCGGTCCGTTGGCCCAAACCGGCATCCTGCAGGGTATGAGCGGCAGTCCTGTCTATATCGATGGCAAACTGCTCGGTGCGGTCGCACTCGGGTTTCCGTTCTCCAAAGAACCAATCGCCGGCATCCAGCCTATCGAGGAGATGATCCGCGGCACCAGTCTCGATCCGCGTTCTGCGCCCGAGCCTGCGCTCGAAGCCACGAGTTACTGGAGCTTCTTCCATTCCACGCGCCGTACGAACGATGCCGCCTTTCCGACTCCTTACGGCAACCTCCAGCAGATGCTCCTCCCGCTCGCCATGTCCGGCTTCACACCGGCAACTCTCCAGACGTTTTCCGAGCAATTTCGTCACCTCGGCCTCGAACCCCTGCAGGGACTCTCGGCTGCGAGCCCTGCTACGGCCGCGAACGGCTCCACGACACCGCTGCAGCCGGGCTCGATGATCAGTGTGGGACTGCTTACAGGCGATATGAATATTGTCGCCGACGGCACCGTCACGTATATCGACGGCAAGCGTGTGTACGCTTTCGGGCACCGCTTTCTCGATATCGGCACGGTAGAAATGCCCTTCGCGCAGTCGGAGGTGGTAGCGTTGATTCCGAGCCTGAATACCTCGTTTAAGCTCTCGACGCCGGGCAACTGGATCGGCACCATTCTGAGCGACCGCAACACCGCTATTGCCGGAGAAATCGGCCGCACAGCGCATACGGTTCCGCTCGAAATCGACCTTCGTTCCGGCTCGACGGGCACCCATGACTACCATTTCCAGCTCGTCAACGACCGCTTCCTCACTCCCTTTCTTACGCAAACCGCCCTCTTTTCGATCCTCGACGCAACCGAACGATCTCTCGGCCGCGGCACGATCCGCGTGTCGGGCGAAGTCACCTGGGAGGATAATCTCCCGCCACTTCAAATCCGGGACACTTTCGTCAGCGACAGCAACGTCCTCCAGCAGGCTGCAGCCGATGCTGTCGTTCCGCTCGGCTTCGTTCTGGGCGCAGGCTTCCGGGGCATCCGGCCCAAGAAAATCTCCTTTCACGTGGAAGCCAGCGAAAGCAAGCGCCAGCTCCGGCTGGCCCAGGCGTGGACCTCGACGCATGACGTCCATCCCGGCGATTCCGTCGAGATTACCGCGCTGCTCGAAGGAGAGAACGGCCTCCAAATTTCCCGTTCTCTCACCTGGCGCATCCCGCCCGGCGCGCCGCTCGGTCTCCTAAACTTCACGATTAGCGACGGCACCACGCTTAATTTTCCCGAATTTGCCGGGTTGACGCAGTCCTCCCTGCGTACAGCACTCGACCTTATCCACACCATTAACGCCTTCCGCGACAACGATGCGCTTTACGTCCGCATCTGGCGGCAGGAGCCGTCCTTCACCATTTCCGGCCCCTCGCCATCAGCAGAAATCAGCGACCCTCCTCCTTCGGTCGCGCTGGTCCTTGCGGACCCCTCCAGTTCCGCCTCGAGTAATGCTGCGCTCACCCTGATACGCGGCTCTCGAGTCGCCGAGCTCTCCATCCCGACCAGCGGCTACGTGATTAGCGGAGCCAAGACCCTCCAGGTCGAAGTCAAAGAATGAAGTCTCGATTCTTACTTCTCTCATCGGCCGTCTGCGTTTTGACTTTAGGCGCATCCGGAGCAACGAGTACTGCCTGGGAACTCAGCGGATTCAACGAACTCCTCAAAGGACGCATCAGCGGCCTCGCGCTTGATGCCAATGGCCGGCTCGAGCCCGGGCTGGCCGTGCGCTGGGATACGGCCCTCAACCAGCCCGCGCTCTGGAGCATCGCCGCCGCGCCGGACGGCTCCGTTTACGCCGCCACCGGTCACAGCGGCAAAGTATTCCGCATTGCTCCCGACGGCAAGTTCTCACTTGTCTGGTCCGCCGAACAAAGCGAAGTCTTTGCGATCTGTATTGACGCCCGCGGCACCGTCTATGCAGGTACTTCGCCCAATGGCGGCTTATATCGAATCGAGAACGGCCGCGGGCAAGAGGTCTGGCATTCCTCCGCGAAATATATCTGGTCTCTCGCCGCTGCTCCTGACGGTTCTCTTTACATCGGAACGGGCGACAACGGGCGCATTTTCCGCTACGACGGGAAATTGGTCACTCCGTATTACCAAACGAACCAGTCCAACGTCACTGCGCTCGCTTTCGGCCCGGCCGGGAATCTCTACGCGGGCACGGATCCTAACGGGCTGCTCTATGACATTACCGGCGCCGACCGGGCGACGGTCCGCTACGATTCCACCCTTCCCGAAATTCGAGCCATCGCGGTTGCGGCCGACGGCGGGCTGTATCTGGCCGCAATGGGCGGAGCCGTGGGGACGCGCACGGCCGCCACGACCTCCTCCCAGCCATCTACTGCGGCGGTGGCGGTTACGCCCACGATCATTACGGTCACGGCCGCTAATACAGACGCCGGCGATCAGGCCGCCAAAGCCGGTGAACAAACGAAGCCCGCTACCAGCACACCGCCGGCAGCCGCCGGCACTACGCCCACAGTTACCGAAACCAGCGGCGTTGAAAAATCAGCCATCTATCGTGTCCGTCCGAACGGCGCGATCGAGACGATCCGCAGCTCGAAAGAGGACAACGTCTATGCGCTCCTTCTCGACGGCGATGCCCTGCTTTTCTCGACCGATGACCACGGCCGCATTTACCGCTACGCTGATAACCGCATCAGCCTGCTGGCGGAGCCGGGCTCCGGCGAAACCACGGCGCTCCTCAAAATCGGCCCGGATATCTACGCCGCCCTGAGCAATGCCGCACGCCTGGTCCGCTTCGGTTCTGCCGGCTCCTCACCGGGTTCTTACGAGTCGCAAGTCCACGATGCATCGAGCGTTGCGCGCTGGGGACACCTCCAATGGCATGGTACCGGCTCAGGCGTTGTTTTTCGGACCCGCACCGGATATTCCGCCCGGCCCGATGCAACCTGGAGTCCCTGGTCCGCGCCGCTTTCGGCTTCCTCCGGGTCTCTCATCCCCAGCCCGCCGGCCCGTTTCATTCAGTTCCGCGCCGAGTGGCCGGCCGGAGCGGATGCGCGCGTCGACTCCATCGCTCTGCCTTACCTCGCCCAGAATTCTGCGCCCGTGGTGCGCAGCGTCACAGTGAGCTCTATTGCGGGCACAAACACGGCCAAGACCGGCGCGCCCGCGTCATCCTCGTCGACCGCCGCCTACTCCATCACCGTTACCGACACCGGCGAAGCGCCCGCGGCGAGCTCGTCCAACTCCGCCAGCCAGGTCGTTTCCCGCCTTCAGACCACGCAGACGCAGATCTCGTGGCAGGCCGACGACCCAGACGGCGACAAGCTTGTCTACACCGTCTACTTCCGCGCGGAAGATGAGAGCGGCTGGCAGCTCATTCGCGGCCACATGTTTGAGAACACACTCCTGCTCGACCCAGACGTCTTCGCCGACGGCCGTTATTTTTTCCGCGTGGTTGCATCCGATGCGCCCGCCAATGCTCCGGAATTCGCCCATCGAAGCGAGCTTGTCAGCACGCCGGTTTTAATCGATAACACACCGCCCGTTGTCACGGTTCTCAAGACGCAGCGCGACGATCTCGAAATTGAAGCCATCGATAAGAGCAGCCCGCTCCGCCTCTGCGAATACTCGCTCGATACCGGCACCTGGCAGCCGATCGAGGCGGTCGATGGAATTACCGATTCACCCAGCGAACGATTTCGTCTCCAGCTTGGGAAACTCGGCTCCGGCGAACACCTGCTTGTGTTCCGGGTTTACGACACCGCAGGCAATGCCGGGCTGGCCAAAGTCATCCTGCGCTAAAATACGCTTTGCTGCCGGTGTAGCTCAGGTGGTTAGAGCGACGGTCTCATAATCCGTAGGTCGCAGGTTCAACTCCTGCCGCCGGCACCAAATCCGCATTTAGCGTGACGGGAACTCAAAACTCTGCAGCAGTTGAGTTGTATGTTTCTCTCCAGCGCGGCTTACATAAATCGAAAATCTGCCGCTTGTGTACTTGTCCGGCGAGAATGCTATCCAAGTGAACGGGCGTGGAATTCCCGGAGATGAGAGTTCATCCGGAAGTCCTTCCGGCAGCTGCCGGCCAATGCCGATTATTGTGCCCTCTGGATTTACTAGAAAAACGTGGCTCAAGCCGCGTAATTTTGCGAAGCCGACGACTTCCACGCCGGATATCAGCGGCGTAATACGGGTCGCGCTGCCTTCGACGTTAGTTTTGGCCGGGCTACAGCATATACTAAGCTGCTGCCCGAGTAATTGCCCCGGAGAATGATAGTAAATCGACAGATTCGCCGTCTTTAGTTGCGGGAGAAAACGCGCGACAAACGCGTCGCCTGGAAATACGTTGTGAATCAAGCCCGGATCAAACAAATTATTTTCCAGGCTAAGCTCGGTCATCTGAGCCGCGACGAAAGGCTTTGTTTCCGTATCAAACCAGGGTTGCAGCTTACGATTTGCAAGAAGTAAAAGAAGTCCGATCAGCGCAACAAGTAAGGGAGGCGAAAAAATTCGCCATTTGCGTAGCGCGGCGGTCCAAACGAACCATACAACTACTGCACCCCAGGCCAAGAGAGGAAGGAGCAGGTATCGAGCGGGTTTTGCCTCCGTAAAATTCGGATCACCGGGGTGCATTCGCGCCGCGGCGGCAATTACCGCCGAAAGCAGCATAAATGTGTACCAGCCGCATAAGACGACGCCAGTTGCGGTCGTCAGATTGCGCGATCGGATTGCGCCGTACAACAAAGCAAGAAACGCGCAGCCAACGGCGATCCCGAGGTACATGCTGAAGTGCGGCGATTTCATCATGCCGAACGGCATACCGATATAAGTTTCCACAAAGCCGGCGGCGTAAGCGGGATAAGAAAGCAGCTTGTCGAAGTTACCGGTCTTACCAAAGTGGTAACCGATGAAATACAGGCCTATCGACGTACAGGCACTCAGAAACAATACTGCGATCTGCAACTTAGTAAGTCTGAGCAGAATGCCGATTGCCAGGAGCAAAGGCCAGAGCAATAATCCGTTGCCAAACGAATAAGTAGCTATAACTGCACAGCCAATGGTCCCTGCCAGTGCCCATGTATGCGACTGTTTTGAATAGAACAGAAAAGTAAATGCTGCTAACGATGTAAAGGAAGCGAGCGCCCAGGATAAAAGAAACGGGTCGGCCAGAACCAGCGCGCAGCCCTTCCAGGAAATAACGGCTCCGGAGATCAATACAATCAGAGCGCGATCGATGCGGCTGATGCGGGGGTCTTTTGCTGCCGGATACACCAGCAGCGCCCAGCTTCCCGCGTAACACAGGCAATTCAGGACAATGGGCAAGAGGCGGCGACCGTGGAACCAGAGCACGTCCAGGGCAAAGGCGATATCCGGAAAGACAATTCGATGCTCATTGTGCTGGTTCCAGAGAAAGTGAAAATCCCAATGCAGGATGTCCTGCAAGTACTCAGCTACGCGCCAGTAATCCATGAAAGGAATGACTACGTAGAGATCGCGAACAGCCGCCAGAGCCGCCGTCCAGTTCGCGATACAGAACACGGCGCAGGCGGCGACTGCGATTCGGGCGAGCCACAGGCGGCGCTCAAAGCCGGTTACGCCGGGACCCTGCGTTAGACTGCTTTTAGTGGCAAAAAAGGCTCTTGTAACAGGCTCTTGCGGTCTCATTGGATCGGAAGTTTGTCTTCATCTGGCGCGCAACGGATTTCAGATCTATGGAGTTGATAATAACGAGCGTTCCGTCTTTTTCGGACCGGAGGGAGACACCCGCTGGTCGCTCCGGAGGCTTCAGTCGCAGATTTCAGGCTATCGCCATTTCGATCTGGACATTCGGAACCGCGAGGGAGTGCTGCAACTCGTAGCCGACATTCGCCCGGATGCCATCGTGCATACAGCCGCGCAGCCTTCGCACGACCGGGCAGCGGCGATTCCGTTCGACGATTTCGACACGAATGCGGTCGGGACATTAAATTTTCTCGAAGCAGCACGCCGGGCATGCCCAGAAGCGCCGTTTGTGCATATGTCCACCAACAAAGTTTATGGCGACCGGCCGAATACAATCGCGCTGCGTGAGCTCGATACGCGTTGGGATTATGCGGATCCCGCCTACGAACACGGCATTCCGGAGACTTTCTCGATCGATCAATCGAAGCATTCGCTGTTCGGCGCATCGAAGGTGGCAAGCGACGTCATGGTACAGGAATACGGCCGCTATTTCGGCATGCCGACATGCTGTCTGCGCGGCGGATGCCTGACTGGGCCGAATCATTCCGGCGTCGAATTGCACGGCTTCCTGAGTTACCTGGTGCGCTGTAACATCGAACAGCGGGAATACAAAGTTTTCGGATACAAGGGCAAGCAGGTTCGCGACAATATCCATTCCGAGGATGTCGCGAATTTTATTGTCGCTTTCTGCTCAGCGCCGCGGGCGGGCGAAGTTTATAACATCGGCGGCGGCAAGGAGAACTCCTGCTCCATTCTGGAAGCCTTCAAAATGATCGAGGAGTTCACAGGCAAGCCTCAGCGCTTCACCTATGTCGATCAGAATCGCATCGGCGATCACATCTGCTACTACAGCGATCTTCGTAAGATGAAGGCGCATTATCCCGGCTGGACGATTACGCGCTCCCTCGGCGACGTATTTCGCGAAATAACAGAATCGTGGAATAAGCGCCTGACGGAAGAAATTCCGGCTTCCGCCGGCGTTCGTTAATGAAGGTTCTGATAACGGGAATCTGCGGCTTCGTGGGCAGCCGGCTGGCGAAGTGCCTGCGGGAACTCGTTCCCGGGATCGAAATATTCGGCATCGACAACCTCTTGCGGCCGGGATCGGAGACGAATCGCGAGGCATTAGCCAGCCTCGGCATTCGTTTCGTGCATGGCGACTTGCGGCTGCCGAGCGATGTGGATTCTTTACCGGCCTGTGAGTGGGTGATCGATGCGGCCGCGAATCCAAGCGTGCTGGCTGGTGTCGATGGAAGGTCGAGCCCGCGACAGCTTTCCGAGCACAATCTTTCGGGCACGTTGAACCTTCTCGAATACTGCCGCGAACATAAAGCCGGCTTCATTTTGCTAAGCACAAGCCGGGTATACTCGGTGCGCGACCTGGCCGCATTGCGTGTGGTTCCGCGCGATAACGCATTCGAGTTGGAACGGAATCAGCCTTTCGCAACGGTGAGCGCGGCTGGGATTACAGAAGAGTTTTCGGTGCAACCGCCCGTTTCGCTTTATGGGGCGACGAAGCTTTCGTCAGAGATCATGGCGCGCGAATACGGGCTCACGTTCCAGTTTCCGGTTTGGGTCAACCGCTGCGGTGTGCTGGCGGGCGCCGGACAGTTCGGCACGGCCGAGCAAGGCATTTTTTCGTACTGGCTGCATGCGCACGCGGCCCGCCTTCCGCTTCGCTATATCGGGTTCGGCGGACACGGCTACCAGGTTCGCGATGCTTTTCATCCCGCGGACCTGGCCGAACTGGTAGCGCTTCAACTCGAGCGTGATCCTCCTTCCGATCCGGTTTTTCACGTAAGCGGCGGCGCAGCGAATGCGATGTCGCTTGCTCAACTGACCGCCTGGTGCGACGAGCGTTTCGGCCGGCATGAGCCTCAGCCCGACAAGCGGCCGCGGCCCTTCGACATTCCATGGCTGGTGATGGATCATGCACGCGCCGGGGAATATTTCGACTGGAAGCCGCAACGGTCCATCTACGCCATCCTGGACGAAATATTCGCGCACGTGCGCAGCCATCCCGGCTGGCTGGCACAATGCGGGGCGATGTAACCGGACATGCAGGCTGAAACTTCGGCAGAACCAGCAGGCGGGACACCGCTACAGTTGCTGAGCATCGTCATTCCGGCTCGCGATGAAGAAGGTTGTATCGCATCCACGGTCGAGCATCTGCATGTCGAGCTTCGACTGCATGGCGTGCCGCACGAAATCATCGTTGTCGATGACGGCAGCACGGATGCTACTTGGGAAAAGCTGCAGGATGCGCGTACGCGCGTGCCCGTTTTACGCCCGGTAGAAAACACCGGCCGGCATGGATTCGGCCGAGCGATCATTTTCGGCCTCGAGCAGATGCGCGGCGATGCCGTTGTCATCATGATGGCCGATGAATCGGATGATGCGCGCGACGTGGTCCGCTACTGGCAATTGCTGAATCAAGGCTGGGATTGCGTCTTCGGTTCGCGTTTCATCAAGGGCGGCGGCGTAATCGACTACCCGTGGGTCAAGATGCGTGTAAACCGGCTGGCGAACTTTTTCATCCGCGTTTTGTTTCGCATTCGCCTGAACGATACAACGAACGCCTTTAAAGCATATCGCCGCACCGTGATCGAGGGCTGTAAGCCGCTGCTCTCGCCGCATTTCAATCTGACTGTCGAGATTCCGCTAAAAGCAATCGTTCGCGGTTACACCTGGACGGTGATTCCCATCACGTGGCGCAACCGGCGCACCGGCACTCCCAAACTCAAGATCAAGGAGATGGGAAGCAGGTATTTGTTTATCTGCCTTTATGTGTGGCTGGAAAAGTATTTCAGCCGCGGCGACTACCGGCGCGCGGAGTAGCTATCGATTTGCAAGCAGCGAGCCATCGCGCAGGGCTCGCAATGCGGCCTGGACCTGCGGGTCGTGCTGCGCCTGGATCTCCTCACCTTTGGCGACACCTTCAGCCTGAGTGATGATTTCTTCTTTAAGGCGGGTGGTGACCCATGGCCGTTCCGCACTCCATTCGGCTATGCCCGGCTGAATGGAGCGCGTCGAGAGGAAAACTTTCAGTTCATCCAACATGCCGGGGGTCACTTCAAAGGAAGCCGGAACCGGCGAATGATGTGAAAGGTAATTGGTGGCGAATGCCGTAAGAACGCCGCTTGCCTCCAGCACGGTTTCGAGCCGTGTCAATGCGCGCGGCTCGACGCGAATATCCGGCTGAATGCCGCCGCCTCCCTTTACGGTGCGGCCCTTGTCGGTTTTAAAAACAGGCGCGTTTGCGGCGGGTTTGTCGCCGAAGGTGGAGGAGAGCGCGGAGTCGCGCAGGGGATGCTGAATGGAGCGGCCGCTGGGCGTGTAGTAGAAAGCGGTCGTAATCGCCAGGCCGGCGCCGTCGGAAAGAGGCATTACGCTTTGCACCAGGCCTTTGCCATAACTCGTTTCGCCAACGATGGTGGCCCGGTCGTGATCCTGCAATGCGCCCGAGAGAATTTCGGAGGCGCTGGCAGTTTTGCCGTTGATCAGAACACTCAAGCGAAACCGGTAGGGCTGCCCGTTTTTTGGAACATCTGCGGTTTGCGGCGCACTCGACCGGCCCTTTGCCGTGAGGATCCGCTGGCCAGGGTCGAGAAACAGCGCCGCTGCATCCAGCGCCGCTTTCACCACGCCGCCGGGATTATTTCGCAGATCGAGCACCAACCCTTGCAGGGAGCTGCCGCCGAGTTTTGTGATCGCCTCGCGCAGCAGCTTGGCAGTCTGCAAATCCCAACTTGCGACACGGATGTAGCCGAAGCCGGTCTCGAGCAGGTAGGCGCGATCGACGCTGGGCGAATCCACCAGTTCCGGAGTCAGCTTGAATTCGAGCGGACGCGGCGAGCCCGGACGCCGGATATAGACGGTCACACGCTGCTGCCGCGCGTCGGTGAGCAGTTGGATGATCTGCTGCGGTTCGAGAGAACGAATGGCGATGTTATTGACGGCGAGCAGCTCATCGCCTGCCTGTATGCCGGCTTTATTCGAAGGCGTGCCGGGAAGAGTCTGAAGAAAGATGACCTGGCCCGGCAGAACGGAAACAATGCTGCCGAAACCTTTTTGCTCGGACTCCTCCATCTCTCTAAGCTGCTGGAATTGGACCGGACCGAAAAACTGCGTATGCGGGTCAAGCTGCCGCAGCATGGACGGAATGGCACCTTCGAATACCATCCTGTCGACGGAGGGTGACTCGGCGCTTTCTGCCTGAACCACGGAAAGCACGTTGATGAATTGCCGCAGCGCCGGATCGAGCTCTTTGCCGGGGTCCTCTTTGGGCTGCTGCGCGAATGCAATACAGCCGGTGAGGTAGAACGCAACAAACAGGCGCAGCATTATCGGGAGAATTGTAATTGCCGACGCGCGTCCGCTCGCTCGACCGCGAAGTGAATCAGGCGGTCCAGCAACTCCGGATAGGCGATTCCCGAGTATGCCCACATCTTGGGGTACATACTAATCGAGGTGAAGCCCGGAATGGTATTGATCTCGTTCACGAAGAAACGGCCCGTGCTTGTCTCCATCAGGAAATCGACCCGCGCCATAGCATAGCAATCGACGGCCCGGAAGGCAGCGATGGCCAGCTCTTGCAGTTGTGACGTTTGCTCGCGAGTAAGGTTAGCGGGCAAATCAATCCGCGCCTGATCGAGCAGATACTTGTCTTCATAGGTGTAAAACTCTTGCGAGGGTAAAATTTCGCAGGGTATGGAAGCTTGCGACGCCGCGCCGCCGAGCACGGCGCACTCGAACTCCCGGCCCTCTATGCCTTTCTCGATAAGGAGTTTGCAGTCGAAGCGCGCGGCGGCTTCCAGGGCATCTTTCAGAGCGCCCGCAGATTTGACTTTACTGATACCGACAGAAGAGCCGAGATTGGCAGGTTTTACGAATACCGGAAAATCGAAGGGCAATTCGACCGCCGCGGGATCGAAACGGCCGCATGTCAGAACAAGATGCGGGACGACGGGTAACCCTGCGTCGCGGCAGAGGCGTTTGGAAAGTACTTTGTCCATCGAGACGGCAGATGCCAGAACTCCCGCGCCGACGTAAGGCAGCTCGGCCAGCTCCAGCAAGCCCTGCACGGTGCCGTCTTCGCCGAATGTGCCGTGCAGCACCGGAAACGCCACATCAATCTCCGGGTTCGCTGCGGGCTCCGGCGAAATCGCGCGTGGATCCCATTTACCAGCTCGATCAATGAAATAATCGACGACGCGGTATTTTGTCCGATCCAGAGCCTCGCGGATGGATTGGGCGGAGCGGATGGATATTTCGTGCTCTCCCGACCGTCCCCCAAAAATGAGGGCGACGCTGATTTTGCCCGATGATAGAGTCAACCTACATTGTCGCGCGCCGCTCTTTGAGGCGTGCGGCGGCTATTTGCGGGAAGAATGCCTGGTCAACGTGCGGATGAAAGCGCGCGCCGCGGGTGGAACAGCAACATCGCCGTCGATGATTTCATGGTTTGAAAGCGCCTTGCCGTAAAGTTCTTTGTTGGAATCGGTGTCTTGTGTAACGGCGGCCCCGGTCAGGTCGATGCTGCCGAAAATCCCGCGCTGCCGCGACCAGGTGAGAATCTCGGCGTGCATCTCGGCGTCTGTCAGAGCGGAAGTATTTCGCCCTACCGGACCCGCGGCCGCCGAAAGCTCGCCACCGATCTGCGTCTTGTTTCTCAGCAGGTGCTCCATGCCGCTCTTGTTCATGACGAGCATCACTAAATCGGTTTCCGCGCCGCCGATCAGCAACCCGAATTTGCCTCCGGTGATGCGCAGCGAGCCCGGAGCACTCCAACCCACATCGCTCGGTTTGCGGCAGGTGAAGAAACCCTTGCCGTATTCTGCGCCAACGATAAAGCCGCCCTTCTTCAGGTTCGGAACGACCACAACGCACGAGGCTTTGTCCAACAAGTCCTGCGGAATGCCTCTGTCTTCGGCATTCATCAGTTCCTGTAAGGTTGTGGTTGCCGCCTGCAAACGCTCTGCTGCGGTCTTTTGCGCGAATGCCGGGGTAATTGCAATCGCCGCAGCGAGTATCGAAATAAGGGATTTCATCAATGGTGTATTCCCGTCCCGCTAAGTAGGACGCGAGCGGAATACGAGTTGGATCAATCAGATTGTTCCGGAAGGACTTGTAATTTGCGCAATACGAGCTGCCGCAGCCTTTGCCAGCCGCACGCAGTCCGGAATACCGACGCCGTCGTAGGCGTTTCCGATTAAATGCAGGGAAGGCCACTGCGCGTTGATTTCACGTATCCGCCGCCGGCGCTCCTGATGTCCGACGATATATTGCGGCATGGATTCAGGCCAACGATTAACCAGAGCCGTTCGCGGGTTGGCTGCAACGCCCATCAGGCGTTCCAGATCGATCGTCACTCGTGCAATGAGGTCGCGGTCGCAGGCGCCCGCAAGTTGTATCGCTTCCTCTCCCACGATGAAAACGCGGATCGCGGTGATTCCCGCCGCAATCCGTCCCGGGAATTTTCGATTAATCCAGGTTGCGGCGGCAATGGTTGCGCGCTCGCGCGGCGGCACCAGGAAACCGAAACCGTCGAGCGGATGCCCGATCTCCGCCGCGTCGTAGAGAAGCGTTACCAGAATCGCGGAAGAATAAGGAATCGCAGAAAGTTCGAGAGCGAGTGCGGGAATAGTTCCTTCGATAAGCCGCGCACAGGCGTGCGCCGGAGCTGCGAGTACGAGCTGTTCCGCTTCGATCGATCGATCCGAAAGGCGCACCTGCCAGCCCGTTGCCGTCGTTTCAACTGCCAGCGCTTCGCCTTGAAGGAACTCCGAGCTGCTCCCGATGGCGCTTTGCAGCGCGTCGGTTAACGACTGCATGCCGTCTTTGAAGGATTGAAAAAGAGATCCGCCGGAGCCGGGCTTGCGATCCTGCTGAACACCTTTAATCAAACTGCCGTAGCGCTGCTCATAGGCGACGAAACGGGGTATGACGCTACGCGCGCTGAGGCGCGCCGCGCAACCGCCGTAGACACCCGCGAGGAGAGGTTCCGCAAGGCAATCGAGCAGTTCCTGCCCAAAGTGATCGCCGATGAGCTCGCCTACGGAAGGATCGCCGGCGCGCTCACGGGGCGGGGTGAATCTTTCCCGGATCAGGCGCAGCTTGGTGCCGGTGGTAAAGAGCTTGGAACCGAGAGCAGGGAGCAGCTTGCCGGGCACCATCATGCTCATCCCATCGGGAAGGGGCAGCAACTTCCCTGCGCGTGCAATAAAAACCTTGCGTACCGCATCGTTCGACGGAATGATCTGATCTTTCAACTGGCCAAGTTCTGCGGCCAGCTCGGTCACGGAAGGCTTGGCTGAAAGGTAGCTGTCCGGTCCGGCTTCCAGGCGGCATCCTTCTACCTGATCGGTTCGGACGAGGCCGCCGGGACGGCTTGACTTTTCGATCAAAAGCGTGCGAATACCGAGTCGCCCCAGATAGTAGGCCGCCGTAAGCCCCGAAACACCGGCCCCTACGATGACAACACGCGCGTTCACTTGACGGTGCGAAACTCCCGCACAATCGAGACGACAGCCTTCACATTCTCCACCGGAGTTTCGGGAAGAATACCGTGCCCGAGGTTCACGATATGTCCCGGCCGGGTTCCGGTGCGCCGCAGAAGGTCCGTTACCTTCGTGCGCAATTCCGACAGCGGTGCGAACAGCGCCACCGGATCGAGGTTACCCTGAATCGCCGAACGGTAGCCGATTTCCGACCAGGCATGATCGATGTTGATGCGCCAGTCCAAGCCCAGCACATCGCCGCCTGCAGCGTGCAACTCGCGGAAAAAGCCTCCCGCGCCTGTACCGAAGTGAATGACCGGCACTCCGGCCGACCGGATGCGTTCGATGAGGGCGCGCGAGTACGGCTGGACATAACGCACGTAATCCTCCGGACTCAGCGCACCAATCCAGCTATCGAACACTTGCAAGGCGCGCGTGCCTGCGCCGATTTGCATTCGCGCAAAATCGCCCAGCACATCCACCAGTTTGCCCATCAGGCGCCGCCACATGGTTTCATTGCCGAACATGAGCCGTTTCGTTTTGAGAAAAGTCTTCGAGGGTCCGCCCTCGATCATGTAGCTCGCAAGCGTAAAGGGCGCGCCCACGAAGCCGATCACCGGAATCCGGCCAGCCAGCGCTTCGACGACTTTTGTAATTGCTTCGCTGACGTAGCCGAGGTCGTCCGTTCGGCTCGTGGAGAGCTCGTCGATATCCTCCGGTTCGGTAATCGCGTTTTGTATGGATGGACCTTCGCCGGCCACGAACTCGAGTTTTAGTCCCATCGGCTCGACCGGCAGCAGCAGGTCGGCAAAGATGATGGCCGCGTCTATGTCGAGAATTTCAACGGGCTGCAGCGTAACTTCCGCGGCAAGGTCCGGGCGCTTGCAGATTTCGAGAATACTGTGGTGGGAGCGGACATCGCGGTAGGGCTTGAGATAGCGGCCGGCCTGACGCATAAACCAGACAGGCCGGACATCCGTAGCGCGGCGGCGGCAGGCGTCCAGGAATCTACCGCTTAACGGGCCAGGCCGCGTATGCCCTCCCCGGCTTGAATGGTAAAGAATCCCATGAGCAAAAGTCTCCCTCCGGCTATGTAGAGTGTATCGTTAGCGCGGAAAAACCCGCTACTCGCGGGGGCGCCCTTTGCGAACTCGTTTCAACAGATACTCCATGCGGGCATCGGTTGCGAGCGATACGTCGGCTTCAAAGTGCAATTCGGGAATGCGGAACAGGCTAAGCCGCTCGGCAAGCTGGCGGCGTAACAGATGGCGGGCACCTTCCAGGGCGGCAAGCGTTGCCTGCTGCTGTTTCAAGTCAGCCGCCAGGTGCAGCCGCACCTGCGCGTGGCGCATATCGGGCGAAACCAGTACCTCGGTGACGGTGGCATCGGCAATGCGCGGGTCGGAAAGCTCATACGCGATCATTTCGCCCAGTTCCTCGCGCAGCGCTTCGGAAACACGCTCGGCGCGGTGGCTATCCATAGGTGGCCTCCAAATTTGAGTGTACGAGCCAGCTCCCGAACTTTTATGCTGGTAAAGAATGTGCAGAAGCATCAAAGTTTTGCGGCGGCCCGATGAGCCGCCCACTCCCGATGAGCTGAACGGGGCCGCGCTGCAGTTCGTCCGGAAAATCAGCGGCTTCCACAAACCGTCTAAAGCGAACCAGGAAGCCTTTGAGCGGGCCGTGCAGGAAATCAGCGCCTCGAGCGAGCGGTTGCTCTCCACGATTGCGTCGGGCAGAACGAAATCAACGCGGGACCCTGAGCCCGCGCCTGCGCCGCTGGAGTCGGTTTAGAGCCCGATCTCGTCAACCGAAAAGAGGCTCAAAGCCATTCCATTTCGGACGACGTCAATGCGCCGCCGAGCAGGGTTGCGGCGTGTGCCTCCACGGCCTGTAACATCTGCTCCGCGTGCACCCGATCGTTTGAAACAGTGACCGCCGCCACAACGGAGCTCTGCCAGGAATCAAGTCCGTCTATTTCCGCAACCGCCACGTTGAAGCGTTCCCGAAGGCGGTCCTTCAGGCTTTTTACAACGTGCCGTTTGTCTTTCAGCGAATGCGAACCTTCGACGTGAATCGAAAGAGTCAGGACACCGATGACGGGCACGTCCGCCGCTTACTGCGCGACCGGCAGCTCCGCGGCGATGCGCTCCATGACGAATGCTTCGAACACGTCGCCCACCTGGACATTGTTGTAATTCGAAAGCGAGATGCCGCATTCGAGGCCGTTCTTGACTTCGCTGGCATCGTTCTTAAAGCGCTTCAGCGCCTCGATACGGCCGGTATGTACGACTTCGCCATCGCGCGTCACGCGAACCTGGCTGTCGCGCTTGATGACGCCATCCGAAACATAGCATCCGGCCACGGTGCCGACCTTGCTGATGCGGAATGTCTCGCGCACTTCGGCATGGCCCTGAATGGTTTCTTTGTAGACCGGTTCGAGCATGCCTGTCATCGCGCGCTGCACTTCGTCGATTAACTCGTAGATGATCGAGTGCAGCCGTATATCGACTTTCTGCTGCTCAGCCGTTGACTGCGCATTTCGCTCGGGCCGGACATTGAAGCCGATAATGATGGCTTCCGAAGCCGATGCAAGCAGCACATCATCTTCGGTGATAGCGCCTACGCCGGTTCGCAGCACGCGGACGCGCACTTTCTCGTTCGAAAGCTGCTGCAGCGTATCCGAGAGCACTTCGGCCGTGCCGCCGACATCCGCCTTAATGATCAGATTGAGATCTTTGAGCGAACCCTCGGCGAACTGCTGGTTGAGTGAAGCAAGCGTAGCGACGCGCGCGCCTTTGGCCATGGCAGCATCGCGCGCCTTGGCTTCTCGATAGATAACGATCTGCTTGGCTTTCGAGGTATCGGAGACGACCTGGAAGCTGTCGCCCACTTCCGGCAGGCTCTCCAGGCCGATTACTTCGACCGGCATAGACGGTTCGGCTTCTTTGGCAGGATTACCGCGATCATCAAACATGGCGCGCACTTTATTGAACAGCGCGCCGCAGATAAAGAAATCGCCGACGCGTAATGTACCGTTGCGCACCAGCATCGTGGCCACCGGGCCGCGTCCTTTGTCGAGTTTGGCTTCGAGAATCGTGCCGGTAGCAGGACGGTTCGGATTCGCCTTCAAATCCTGTATGTCGGCGACCAGCAGAATCATTTCGAGCAGCAGATCGAGGTTCTGGTGCGTCTTGGCCGAAACCGGCACCATCACCACGTCTCCGCCCCAATCTTCGGCCAGCAAGCCGCGATCGGAGAGCTGCTGCTTGACGCGATCCGGCTGCGCGTCCGGCTTGTCGATTTTATTGATTGCGACCAGGATTGGGACACTCGCCGCGCGCGCATGGTCGATTGCTTCGAGCGTCTGCGGCATGACGCCGTCATCCGCCGATACGACGAGAACCACGATATCCGTTACTTTTGCTCCGCGGGCGCGCATGCGGGTGAACGCCTGATGGCCGGGCGTGTCGATGAAAACAATCTTGCGCCCGTTCTTCTCGACGTGATACGCGCCGATATGCTGGGTGATTCCGCCGGCTTCGCGCCCGGCTACGTCGGTCTGCCGGATCGCATCGAGCAGCGAAGTTTTTCCGTGATCGACGTGGCCCATGATCGTGACCACCGGAGCGCGCCGGAGCAGGTCCGTCGCATCTTCGGCCTGTTCGACGTCCTGGGTCGACTCTTCTTCGTAGCTGACCTGGTTGGTAGAAGCGCCGAACTCCCGCGCCAGCTCTTCGGCCAGTTTTACGTCGAGCGTCTGGTTGATAGTCGCGAAGATCTTCTTTTCGACCAGCTTTTTGATGACCAGGTTGGCCTTCACTCCCAGCTTTTCCGAGAGTTCCTTAACCGTAATACCTTCGGCGACGGTAATTTCCCGGTCAATGGGCGGCGGCTCGACGACCGCAGTTCGTTTGGAAATACGCTCGCGAAGATTTCCCTCGTCCTCTTCCCGTTTGCGGCCAGGAGCACGTCCGCCGGGCTTGGCCTGGTGCCGCCGCTGCTGCTCGGTCGGGAGTGTGGAAGGCTCGGGACGCAGCGCAGTGGGGTGCATCGGCCGCAGACCGCCGGGCCGGCGAGTACCCGGCTGTCCCAGTCCGCCGGGAATACCAGGCCCGCGCATGGCGGGCTGACCGGGACGTATCGGGCCGCGAAAAGCCTGTGGCTGACCCGGCGCCGGAGACGGTCGTGCCGGGGCGCCCGGGCGCGGAATCGCGGGTGCAGCCGGCATGGGCCGGGCGCCTTGCTGCTTCAGTCTGTCTAAAATATCCTGCCGGGGCGGAACCACAGGTCTGGCCTGCGGTTGGCCAGCCAAGGGACGCGCCCCCGCCGGACGCGGTGCAATGGGGGCGTTGGGCGTCAACGCCGGCCTTGGTTTCGGAGCAGCCGGACGCGGCAGTATCGGCGTTCCCGGAACAGCAGAAGCGCTGGCAACGGGAGTCGCGGGGGCAGCAGCGCCGGGCGCGATGACATGGGTTGGCGGCTGGACGCGCGGCGGAGCAGACGGCGGAGGTGGACGCAGTGGTGCCGACGGCGGCCGGACGGAAGTTTCCGAAGGGGCAGGGGTACCGGGGCGAAAAACGGGCGGCTGAGCCGGCTTATGGGCTTCCGGAGGCAATGGCTGTCGCGGGCCGCTCGCTGCGGGTGTGCCGGTTCGCGGGGGAGGAAGCGGCCGGGCCGGAATCGAGATATTGCGGTTGGCAACACCGGGCATGGCGGGATGCGCCTGTGGCGAAGCCAGCGGCGGATGAATCGCGCCCGCAGAGGCGCTCCCTATCGGCGGCCGCAACGGCGGCCGAAAAGGCAGAGGCTTATCACCTTCGCCGGGGGTAGCGGTTCCGGCAGCAGGTTCTGCAGCCGCTGGCCCACTGGCTGGCGGTGCCGCAGCGGGTCGCGGAGCCGGCGGAATAAACGGCAGTCCGGGAGCTCCTTCTCGAACTTGAGGACGAATCGGACCGGGCAGCGGAGGACGTACAGGTGCAGGGGGCGTCTGAGCGATCGGATTCGTCTGGGGTGCGGAAGAGCCGTGTGCCTCGGGCGCTGCAGTGGCCTTGGCGTGGCTTGTAACCTCCGGCACTTTGGGCATCTCTGGTTCGCCCACGCTCTGGAAAGATGCGGACTGGTTTTCCTGCGGCATTTGTTCGTCGCTTTCGGCTGCCGGTTCCTGCGCGTGCGAGGAACGGCCGCTTGCAGCCGTCGCACGTTGCGCCCCGTCAGGACCCAAAAGCCGGCGGCGTAACTCCAGCGCTACATCCTCATCTACCGAGCTGGAGTGCGTCTTCTTCTCCTGCACGCCCAGTTCGGGCAGCATGTCGATGATTACGCCAGGTTTGACCTCAAGCTCCCGTGCCAGCTCGTTGATTCTGATTTTCTTCATAGAAAGTACTGCTCTACGTAATCCCCCGACAACGCAATATGCGGCGCCAGTCGACTGCCCGTCAGAGCGATCGGATCGCTTGTCTGCCAGGCTTTGTAACTTCTATAAACACTATGTTTTTGGCTGGTTATCCGCGTTTTTCATGGTATCAGATTCAGCGCCTTCGCCGTTTTCGCCGGCCTCCACAACGTCCTTGAGGGTAGAAGGGGCTGCGGATAATCCTTCGACCTGGCCCAGGTCGAGTACCTCGCCTTCCTCAGTTTCGTCGAGTTGAGCCGGTTCGTGCCGTGCGAGATCGTGTTCCAACACACCCGTTTCGATGTTTTCAAACGCCATGGGTTCCTCGTCTTCGCCTAGATTGCCCGGTGAGGAGGCATCGAGAACCTCCTCTACACCCTCCACGTTAGCCGGCGCCTCTTCCTGTACTAACTCGGTTTGTTGCTCTTCGTACTGTCCATAAAAAGTGACAACAACGGCCTGGATCTGCGAAACGGTTTCTTCCGTAATGCCGGGAATCGCCTCGAGTTCTTCCGGTGTCATTGAACCGAGACGCTCCACCGTGCCGATGCCCGCGCCTACCAGCATTTCGACGAGTTGCTCGGGTAATCCGTAATCAATAAGAATCGAAACCGGAGCGCCCGAGATCACCATATCGGCCATGCGTGATTCGAGTTCGCGCCGCTTCTCTTCTTCGCTCTTGATATCGATCTTCCAGCCGATCAGCCTGGCTGCTAAACGAACATTCTGGCCGCGTTTGCCGATTGCGAGCGAAAGCTGCAGGTCATCGACCACGACTTCCATGTGTTTTTCCACCGGATCCAGAATGGTTACGCGAGAAATTTTTGCCGGGCTCAGCGCTTTGGTGACATACTGCACCGGATCTTCCGAGTACTCGATAATGTCGATTTTTTCGCCGCGCAGTTCGCGGATGATCGACTGCACACGCATGCCTTTCATGCCGACGCAGGCCCCGACGCTATCGACGTCCCGGTCGCGGCTGAACACGGCGATCTTGGTCCGCTCGCCGGCTTCGCGAGCGCACGCCTTGATTGCGACCGTGTTGTCGTAAATCTCCGGCACTTCCTGTTCGAAAAGACGCATGACCAATTCAGGGGCCGCGCGCGAAACAATCACGCCCGAATATTTTCCGCCCCGCTCGACGCCTTTGATCACGCAGCGCACACGATCGCCGATGCTGAAGTTCTCTACGCGCGATTGCTCCTTCTTCGGAAGCCGCGCCTCCGTCTTACCCATGTCGACCACCAAATCCTGTCCTTCCAGGCGCTTGATCATGGTGTTCACAAGCTCGCCGGAACGACCCTGAAATTCGGAGTAGACGCTGTCGCGTTCCGCTTCCCGAACTTTCTGCAGTATGACCTGTTTGGCTGTCTGGGCAGAGATGCGGCCCAGCACATCAGTCGGTTTCGGGACGCGAACGCTTGAGCCGACCGAAGCATCCGGATCAATCTTCTTTGCGGCCGGCAGGCTGATCTGGGTCGTCGGATCTTCGACCGCGTCGACTACCTGCTTTACGCCGTAAATCTGGATATTGCCGCTGGCTTCGTCTAAATCGGCCACAAGATCTTCGGTTGAACGAAAATGCTTGCGGGCAGCCGCCAGCATGGCGTCCTTCACGGCGTCCAACACGATCTGCGGATCGATGCCTTTTTCTTTGCTCAAAATTTCAATGGACTGATAGATCGAAGCCACGTAAAAACCTCTCGAACAATAAACTGAATCTCTGGTGCTTGCTTAGGATTCGTGCAGAACTGCTACCACTCGAACTTCAGGTTTGCCTTCTGCACCTGGTCGAGCGGTATGCGCACATGGTTGCCGCCGGAAACTTCCAGGTCGAGAATCCCGTCAGTGATCTGCTGGAGCCGGCCTTCCCAGCGCGTTTGACCTGACAGCGGACCGCGTAATGCGACTTTCACATTCTGGCCCACGACCCGTTCGAAATCCCGCGGTTTGGAAAGCTTCCGCTCCAGTCCGGGAGAACTGACTTCGAGCGTATAACCTGCACCGGGTATAACATCGCCTTCATCCAGCAGTTTTCCCAGTCTTTCGGAAATCAGCTCACAGTCTCCATGTGTGACGCCGCCCGGCTTATCTATGTAGATACGAAGCAGACGCGCCTTTCCTGCCCCGCGCAGCTGCACTTCCACGATTTCGACGGGCGTACCGGCAGCAGCCCGTTCACCGAGTTCGGTGATCCGGTCGAGAATGTCCGTTCTTTCCGCTGTTGCCATCACAAAATCCGCTAAAAATGTGTCCAGCAATAAAAAAGTGGGCTTGACGCCCACTTTCAAGACCGTTCTCCTCTATTAAAGCACTTCCCGCGTCCCTGGCGCAATTGCAGCAGACAGAGTATGCGCGAGCCGCGGAAAACGCGCATGATGCTTTACCATTTTCATTGTGCTTATAACGAGCCAGGCCCGGGGCCGGCTTTCGGAAATTCCGATCGAGCGTGCCCCGCGGCTCGAGTGGATTTGCGCAGGTGCAGCGCTGCTCGTGGCTTTGGCTCTTACTCTCGGCTACACATACACGCGCCGTCCGTGGTGGGATGAAGGCCTGTTTGCGGATGTCGCGCTTAATTTTCGTAACAGCGCGCATCTGCGCAGCTCCGTACTTGCGCCGCACAGCTACGTTGATCTGCCCGCGCCCGACCGCTATACCTACTGGCAGTTTCCCGGCTACCTGGTTGCTCTGGGCGCCTGGTTTCGTTTGCTGCCGGTGACGGTCTACTCCATGCGGCTTTTTTCTGTTTTGTGGGGTTGCGCTTTCGTTGCCGGCTGGTTTCTGTTTGTGCGTGCGTTCAGCCGCAAAGAGGCGCTGGCGCTTCTCACGGCGGTGCTGGTGGCGTTTGACTACTCCGTGCTCGCGGCGGCATCCGACGGGCGTATGGACATGATGTGCGCCGCACTCGGCCAGGCTGCGCTTGCATCATACGCCTGTTTGCGCGAGTCGCGACCGGCACGGGCGGCTCTGCTGACTGGGTTCTTCGGCGCGGCATCCCTGTTTTCTCACCCGATGGGAGCGGTGACGAATGCGTGCCTGCTTGTTCTCGTGCTCTGCGATGTGCGCCGCCTCCGCGCCCGATTTTTTGCGCTGGCCGCGATTCCCTATCTCCTCTTCGGCGCTGCTTTCCTGCTCTATATTCTGCAAGCGCCGCAGCTATTTGTCGCGCAGATGAAAGCCGTTGGCAGTTATCGTGTAGGCGGCGTCTTGTTCACGCTCGCCAGCATGGCGCGCGATTTTCGCGATCGTTACCTGCGTTTCTATTTTGCGCCGCACGGGGGCTTACACCGGCTGAAGTTATTCGCCTTGCTGTTCGGCGCGCTCGGGTTTGCTGCGCTGTCGCTCAATCGCAGGTTGCGCGCAAATCCTCTCGCGACGCGTCTCCTCTTGCTCCTCCCGGTCTGCTATCTGGGTGTCGCGGCCCTGGACACCATGAAATTTCCGTATTATCTGGTCTATGTAATGCCTGTGCTGACGGCCTGCGGTGCGGTATGGCTTTACGATACGTTTCAACGTCACTCGCCTGCGCGCTTCCTGGCGAGCGTGTTCGCTGCGGGTTTTCTGCTCGCGAATATCGCCCCCTGCCTTTACTACATCCGGCGCAATGATCTCGCGAACGAGTACAAACCGGCTATCGCCGCACTTGCGCGCATACGAACCCCCGGCGATATCGTGATGGGACCTTCTGAACTCGCTTTCGATTTGGGCTTCGGTGCGCCCTTAATCGACGATTCAACTCTCGGCTACACCTCCGGCATTCGCCCCAAAATTTACATAATGAGCGCTTCTTACGGTCCTCTGCCGGGATCGTATCAGCAATGGACCTGGTCGCGCCGGGTGCTAGCGGAGAGCTACCGGCCCGTCTTTACCAATCCCGCTTACACGATCTATCTACGTAAGCCGGAGTGAGTGTTCAACGCGTGATTTCCAAGATGCCGGTCGAAGAAAGTGGCCATCTGTTCATTGGCTTCGCGCGATTCGGGTAGCTGTACGTCGTTCCAGAAAGCGTGCGGCAGGGCTTCGAAAACGACCAGTTCGGCTTCGACGCCGGCACGCAGAAACGCGCGGTGCAGAATTGCCGTGCCGCTTAACAACAGATCGCGTGTACTCGTGATGAACAGTGTAGGCGGGAACCCGTGCAGGTCTGAATAGATCGGCGAAAGCACCGGATCGTTTAGGGGCGTGGAAGTGGCATACGCGGCTTCCATGCTTTCCGAGCG
>DATBGM010000034.1:0-8671 GCA_036557945.1 Bryobacteraceae bacterium
ATCTACGGTCCGATTAACGATGCGCAGGAAGCCCGCTTTTCGCGGATGCAGGAGCACGAATCGCCGATCCGGCACGTGATCTACATCATCAAGGAGAACCGCACGTACGACCAGGTGCTCGGCGACATGGCGCAGGGTAACGGCGACAAATCGCTGGTTCTTTTCGGCGAGCAGGTCACGCCGAATCTGCACCAGCTCGCGCGCGATTACGTGCTCTACGACAACTTTTATGAAAACGCTGACGTGAGCGCGGACGGCCACAACTGGGCATCTGCCGCCATTGCTCCCGATTACACGATGAAGCTTTGGCCCAACAAGTACGCCGACCGCGCCAAGAATTACGATTTCGAAGGCGGCGAGCCGGCCAATTCACCGCCCGCCGGGTATCTCTGGAACAATGCCCTTCAGGCGGGCATCACGATACGCAATTTCGGCGAATGGGTGACGAATATCCCGCTAAAGCAGGTTACGGGGACGCGGCAGGTTGCGCACGTAAACGATCTCGCGCTCGCCAACTACACGGATATGAATTTTCGGAGTTTCGATCTGGAGTACTCGGATCTCGATCGCGCGAAAGAGTTCATCCGCGAGTGGAAGGAGTTCGAGGCAAAGCACGACGCCCCGCAGTTGATCATCCTGCGCATGCCGAACGATCATACGCAGGGTGCCAAAGCGGGCGCCCTGACACCGCTCGCTTATAACGCGCAGAACGATTACGGGATGGGCATGATTGTCGAGGCCGTTTCGCACAGCAGTTTCTGGCCGGCGACGGCCATATTCGTCATCGAGGACGACGCGCAGAACGGACCCGATCACGTGGATTCGCATCGCGCTCCGGTTTGGGTGATCTCGCCGTACACGCGGCGCGGTATCGTCGATTCCACGATGTACAACCAGGCGAGCGTCTTGCGGACAATGGAGATGATCCTCGGCTTGCGGCCCATGACGCATTTCGATGCGGCGGCGCGCCCGATGTTCGGCAGCTTCAGCGAACAGGCGGATACCCGGCCCTACACGGCGCTTCAGCCCAAAATTTCGTTGACCGATCGCAATCCGGCGCATAATGCGGGCGCCCAGGCTTCGGCGCGCATGGATTTCTCGAAAGAGGATCTGATCGACGATGACGAGCTGAACAACGTTCTCTGGCGCGCCATTAAGCACACTGACCCGCCGGCCCCCGTGCGCAGCTTGTTCGGTAAGTGAACTTTTCCGGGCGAAAATTCGTCTCCAGGTGAGAGGACGTTATGTATTGCAATGCTTGCGGCATCGAGCTTTCTGACAATTTCCGCTACTGCCCGCAATGCGGAACAACCACGCACAAGGACGGATTCACATCGGCTACCGGCAAACCCGCACGTTTTCTGAGCCGGCCGCGGGATGACCGTAAAATTGCGGGTGTGTGTTCCGGGATCGCACGTTATCTGGGAGTCGATGTAACTCTCGTCCGTATCATCATGGTCGTGCTCGCGATCTGGCCGCCTTCGGTCGGCTTAATCGTTTATATCGTCTGCTGGATCGTGATGCCCCAGGAGCCGTTGCTGCTGCCGCCGGCCTCGCAACCGGTGAGTCCGCAGCCCTCCGGCGCTGCCTGACCGTCCGCAACAGAACCGTTCAGAAAGCGTCTGACTAGTCAATGGATATCAGACAGACGCTCGGCTTCGATTCAGACAGGAAAGTTCGCTATGCCATCGTAGGCCTCGGGGACATCTCCCAAGAAGCCATGATGCCCGGTTTCGAGCACACAGGTAACTCAACCATATCGGCCTTGGTAACCGGCGATCTGGAGAAAGCTCAGGAACTTTCCATGCGCTACGGTCTCGCTACCGTTCATGCCTACAAGGAGTTCCCCGCTCTGCTCAGTTCTGGAACAATCGACGCAATTTACCTGGCGACGCCCAACTGGCGGCACGCGGAATTTGCAATACCGGCTTTGCGCGCCGGTATCCACGTCCTGCTGGAAAAGCCGATGGAAATCGATTCCGAGAAGTGCCGGCAGATTATTCAGGCGCAGCGCGAATCCAAGGCAAAATTGATGATCGCCTACCGTCTGCATTTCGAGCCTGCGACGTTGTCGGTTATCGAGCTGGTCCGTACCGGTAAGCTCGGCAAGGTACGTTTCTTTTCGTCTTCATTTGCGCAGAACGTGAAACCGGAAAATCATCGCGCGCAAAACGGCCAGGCGGCGGGTCCGGTCTTCGATATGGGTCCGTATCCGATCAATGCAGCGCGGAATATCTTTGAAGCAGAGCCGCTCGAGGTGAGCGCGTTCGGTGTGCGGCATAGCGATGCCGGGCTCGGTGATTTCGACCACACGGTCGCGGCCACAATGCGCTTTCCGGACGATCGTCTCGCGCAGTTCACGGTTTCTTACGCTGGCAACAGCATCGATTCGTACACCGTGGTCGGCTCGGAAGGCAACGTGGTCGTTTCGCCCGGTTTCACTTATAGAAAACCGCTCGAATATGACCTTGCGCTCGGCGACAAGAAGAAAAATGAGAGCTTCAAAAACACCGATCAGTTTGGCGGCGAGCTGAGATATTTTTCCGATTGCATTCTCAACGGCGTGGACCCGGAGCCGGATGGGGAGGAGGGTCTGTTCGATGTGCGCGTGATCGAGGCCATCATGCGGTCGCTTGAAACCGGAAAAACGCAGAAGCTCGAACCGGTCACGCGCAGCCAGCGAATCGAGACAGCGCAGGAGCAGAAGCTTTCTGCTGTGAAACCTCCGGAACCGGTGCACGCAGAAAGTCCCAGCCGCTAGTCAACGTTCGGCGACCAGAACAATCTCATAGGCGAACAGGCCGGGCATGACGATCGTGGCTGCCCGCAGCAGGCGATTACAGAAACGCAACAAGGGGTGGGAAGGCGCGAGCGGAATCACACGTTCCACCGGAATGACCGAATAATGCACAGTGGTGATGCGGAAGCCGTACTTGTCGACGAGTTCGCGAATCGTTTTACGCGTGAAGAAACGCAAATGCAGCCAATCGGTGATGCCGCGATCGCGATAGCGGAAACCGCCGAAGAGCATCATCAGGCGCATGGCGATATTGACGACGTTCGGCACCGATAAAATCAGACGCCCGCGCGGCGCAAGCAGGCGGCGGCAGTCTTCGAGCAGGTTTCCCGGATCGCGCAGGTGTTCCAGACGGTCGAGTAGGAGAATGCGGTCAAACGAATCGCCCTTCAATCGCGAAAGCGCGCCCAAGCCGCGCTCCAGATCGGCGGCAATTACGTTTTGGTATCCCGCGGAACCCGGCACTTCGGGAGCGCAATCCACACCAGTCAGTTCGTTGCCCGCTCGGACGAGTTCGCGCCCAAACGAACCATCGCCGCAGCCGATTTCAAGCACACGCTGGTCCTTTCCGACCAGCCGCGATGCGTAATCGTGAACCGAATAGCGGCTCCGCTTGATGGCGTATGGGACGAAGTATTCTTCGTACTCCGGATGGGACCGGACGGCGCGTGCTGTCTCCTGGTACCGCCGGATGGCGCGTACAATGGCGCGCGCGTATTTGAACCCGTTGACGCGACAGATCTCGTCGCCGTAAAACGTCGGAATCGGCACTTCGAGAATGCGAAATCCCTGGTGCTGCAGCTTGATAATGATTTCGGTATCGAAATGGAAATCGTCGGTGAGCTTGTCGAGGTTAATTCGCGCAAGCGCATGCACGTCGTAAGCGCGATAGCCACTGTGGAATTCGGTCAGGTTCAGCCCGAGCGCGCGGTTTTCGAACCAGGTCAGCGCAC
Source organism: Bryobacteraceae bacterium (assembly GCA_036557945.1). Classification (GTDB taxonomy): domain Bacteria; phylum Acidobacteriota; class Terriglobia; order Bryobacterales; family Bryobacteraceae; genus Bog-105. The sequence continues at coordinate 3,751 of DATBGM010000034.1, forward strand.
GGTTGCCGAAATATTTATATAACGGCATGCCGCCCTTGAGCGGACCGCCGAAATCCTTCATCATGCGCGAGCCGAATACGGCATCGGCTTCTCCGCGGACAAGCGGAGCGTACATATGCGAAAGCAACTCCGGCGCGTACTGCCCGTCGCCATGCAGCAGCACCACAATGTCGAATCCCTGCTCGATGAAGTACTTGTAGCCGGCTTTCTGGTTTCCGCCGTAGCCGAGGTTTTTGGCATGCTTCAGGACACGCAGCTTGGGGAGCTTGGTCATGGCCTGAATGCCGACTGCTAGCTCGTAAGTCGCGTCCTGACTGGCATCATCGAAGACCACGACCTGCTCGACATTGCGCCAGACATCGGGTGTGATGCGCTTCAGGACGGTACTCAGTGTGGTTAGCGCGTTATAAGCGACGATAAAGATGCCGATGCGTTTGCTGTGATTGTCGGCGCGATCGGAGGTTTCTTCGAGCGCGTTCTGCCGGAACTGCGGAAGGGGTTCAAAGGGCAGCTCGAGCCGCCGGGGCTCGTGGCTAAGAGAGGCGGTAGTAATGGATGCGGGAACCGTGGGAACGTCCATCGCATTCAGGCTTTCGACCTGATCGTAACACCGAAAACGGCCTCAGTAACTGGATGTTACGTTAAATGCGTTTCATGATTTTCCGGCCCCGTTGAGCCCATTGTAAAACCAGACTACCGCCAGCAGGATGATCGTTACAGCGGTAGCCCACGCGATCACATTTTGCCAGCGTCTATTTTTAAAGGAGCCCATGAGGCGCGGCCGGTTCACCAGCAGCAGCATGTAAATCAGCACAAACGGCAGCAGAATACCGTTCGCCATCTGCGAGTAAAGAATGAACTTGAGCAGAAAACCGGTGGGAATCAGTAATACGCAGGTTGCTCCGCCACCGATGAGAAGCGTGTAGAGCCAGTAGAAAATCGGGGCTTCTGTAAAGCGCTTGTCGATGCCCGATTCGAACCCCAGACCTTCGCAGATGTTATAGGACGTGGCCAGTGGAAGAATCGCGGCGGAGAGCAGCGAGGCATTGATGAGACCGATCGCAAACAGCGTGGCAGCAAATTTACCGGCCACAGGAGCAAGCGCCTGGGCAGCCTCCGCGAAATCCTTCAACTCGGGATGGTTCGGATGGTAAATTTTCGCCGCACACGCGACGACGATGAAAAACGCGATCACGTCAGTGAAAATGCAGCCGAGAATGACATCCAGGCGGCACAAACGGTAGTGGCGTGCATCAACGCCGCGTTCAACGACCGAAGCCTGCAGGTAAAACTGCATCCATGGCGTGATCGTCGTTCCGATCAGTCCGACGATGACGGCGATGTATCCCGGATCGCTGCTCAAAGTCGGGATCAACGTTTTTTCGAGCGCCAGGTGCCAGTCGGGTTTGGCCAAAAAAGCGGAGATGGGATAGGCGAAATAGACCAGTGAAGCGACGATCAGAATTTTTTCAACGGGCTTGTAACGGCCGCGGACAATGAGAATCCAGACCAGAAACGCACCGATCGGCACGACGATGTATTTACTGACGCCAAAGATGCTCATGCCCGCGGCAAGCCCGGCAAACTCGGCGACGATATTGCCGAAGTCCGCGCAGCCGAGGACAAGCATGGTAAAGAAGGTGGCGCGTAATCCGAATTCTTCGCGGATCAGGTCGGAGAGACCCTTGCCGGTGATGGCGCCCATGCGCGCAGCCATTTCCTGAATGACGATCAGCGCGATGGTAGTGGGAATCAGCGTCCAGAGCAGTGTGTAGCCGTACTGCGCGCCGGCATTCGAATAGGTGAGAATGCCGCCCGGATCGTTATCCACATTGGCGGTAATAAATCCGGGGCCCAGAATAGCGAGTATGGCGATCAGGCGCGAGCTGATCAGGGCAAGATGAGGTCTCCGGCGAGCGGCGGTTTGAGTCAATCTTCTATTCTTGACTACTCAGCTTTCAGACTGGTAAAAAAATCACTGTGCGGACGGCGCGCCCGAAGCTTTCGTGTACTGAGCCAGCCAGCCAAGCACCGTTTTGTACCAGAATTCGCTGTTCTGCGGTTTCAGTATCCAATGGCCTTCATCGGGAAACTGCACAAGCTTTGACGGAACCTTCATTTGCTGCAGCGCCGTGAAAAGCTGCTGCCCCTGGCCGATCGGAACGCGGTAGTCGATTTCGCCGTGCGTCACCAAAGTTGGCGTCTTGAAATTCCTGACATAGTTGCTGGGAGACCATTTTTGGTAAAGCTCCGGATTCTCCCACGGGAAGCCTTGAAATTCCCACTTCGGGAACCAGAGTTCTTCCGTAGTGCCGGCTTCGCTGCGCAGATCGTAAACACCGGCGTGTGAAACGAGCGCGCGGAAGCGGTCGGTATGGCCCAGAATCCAGTCGATCATGTAGCCTCCGTAGGAGGCGCCTGCAGCGACGACGCGGTCTTTATCGACATAGGGCAGAGTGTTTATATAGTCGGCGGTGGCCATAATGTCGTCGTAGGCGCGGCCGCCCCAATCGCCGTTCACAGCGTCGGTAAATGCCTGGCCGTAGCCGATCGATCCATGCGGATTGGGCTCGACGACAACGTATCCGGCCCCGGCAAAGACCTGCGCGTTCCAGCGATAGCTCCAGGCTTCGCCCCAATCGCCTTGCGGCCCGCCGTGTATGAGGAAAACGACCGGATACCTGTTTGCGGGGTTGAAGCCGGGCGGCTTGACGATGAAGCTCTCAACCTTTGCGGCCTCTGCACCATCGACTGAAATGCGCTCGAGGGGTGTCAGTTGATAGGTGTTCATGACTGCGTCATTCAGACGCGTCAAGGGAACGCCGGCGCCCCCTTTTGAGAGTGCCTTGTTGATTTCGGCGGGCCGCGATCCGCTTTGATCCAGATAAATCATGGTCGAGTTATCGCGCGAAAACTGCACATCACTGACGGAGGTCGGACCTTGCGCAATGGTTCGTATGGCGCCGCCCTCAACCGGGATCATCAGCAGCGGATTGGTGCCGCGGTCGGCGATGGTAAAAAAGATGCGTGCGGAATCAGGCGACCAGGTGTAGGATTCGACCCAGCGGTCGAGCGAATCCGCCAGAGTATTCATGCGGCCGCTAGAAAGATCGAGCACGGCGAGCTTCCATTGATCGCTCTCGTAACCGGCGCGAGTTTGCGTGCGATAGGCAAGATATTTTCCGTCCGGCGAATAGAGAGGGCCTTCATCGGCCCCGGGATTGGTAGTGATGCGTTTTGCCTCGCCGCCTGCCGCTGCGATGGTAAAGAGATCCGAATTCGTGCTGGTGGATAGGTCGGAATCGGTGTTGGCGACGTAAGTGACCTGCGTGCTATCAGGTGAAAAGACGTAGGCTTCGGGACCGCCAAGTGAAAACGGTGGCACGTTCAGATTCCCGGGAGTGAGATCGCGCGGCTCGCCGGAACCGTCGGCATTTTGAACGAGAATATGCTGCCTGCGTGCTCCGCGATAGGTCGTCCAGTGGCGATAGAGGAGGGAGTCGTAGACGCGGGCCCTCATCTTGCTGGCGGCGTCCGCATCGAGCTTGCTCTTGTTGCAGGCGGCGTCGTATGTGACTCCCGGCTTAGCGTCACTGGCGGCGCACTCCGGGTAAACATCGCTGGTAAACAGGATTAGATGACCGTCCGGCGAGACGGTGACGCCGCCTGCCTCGGTCGGCAGATTAGTAATTTCTTTTGCGTCTCCGCCGCTGGGAGTCATCGACCAGACCTGCTCGCCATGGTTGCGGTTCGAGGTAAAGAAGATGCGCTGACCATCGGGCGACCAGCGCGGCCGCGTGTTCAGTGTACCTTCGTGAGTGACCATCTGGGGCGCGCCGCCTTCGATAGGGACAACATAGATCTGCGTGGGCTTGCTGTTATCAGGCAGATTGATCGTCTGCACGGTAAATGCCACTGTCTTGCCGTCCGGCGAAAGCTGCGGATTGTCGATGCGCTGGAGACGCATCATGGCATCAACCGTAAATGGCTCTTTCGCGGTAAGAGTCGATGGGATGAGCGCAGCACAGAAGAATGCGCACAGGACGGCCGTTCGCATGCCTGCTATTCTACTTGCGCGAATTCAGCTAATCGCTAATTTGCCGGTCCAGTTCCGACCACAAGGACGCAACAGAAATCTGCTTTCCGTTCGGCAAGTTGAGTTCTGAGATGCGTTCCAGGTTCTTCGTCTCGCGGCTCCATTCCCAGGCGTCACGATATTCCGGATCGAAGACGAAAATCGCCGCAATGCCGATCCGTTCGTAATGGCGGCATTTTGCTATAACGCGCTGCATGCGATCGTCGGGAGAGAGAACCTCAACCACAACATCGATAGGCTTGGTCGGATACGGACCGTCGATTCGTGTCCAGGCCGCCACATCTGCTTTCGGTTGCCAGTTTGGATCTACTCGAAGCTCCAGCTCCGGTCCCGAATGATAGCCGGATCGATCCAGCGCGAATAACAGAATCTTCACCAGCAGCACATGTAGGACAGTGGGCACAGACTTCTGAACCGCCTCCCCGAACCAGTATTCGTAATACGGCTTTTCTTCTGCGTAGCGCCGTCGGAATTCTTCGAGCGTCAGCAGATCAAGAGGCGCTGTAGCCATACTCTGATTGTATTGCCGCCATGCCGCGCAGAAACATTGAACAGGAGCTTGCTGCGCTGAAAGCGCTCGGAACCTGCGGGACTACTACACAAGTCCAGATCGCCTCAAAAAAGGCGCTGCGAGACCGCGTGAACGTGATGGTCGCCAAAGCGGCCGAACTCGCCGGCGCCCTGCAGCTTCGAGAACTCGTTCCCGACCTTTGCGCTGCTTTCGACCGCTTGCTTGAAAATGCGGCCGCTACCGATCCGCAGTGCTGGGGAAAAAACGCGATCGCCAAGGCGCTTGCCGATCTTGGCCATACCGAATGCGAGCAC
>DATBGM010000035.1:0-21380 GCA_036557945.1 Bryobacteraceae bacterium
GCAATGAGTGCTGCTATTACCGTCAGCACAAGCAGCCCAACAAGCGAAGAGCCCATTATCAAGAAAATCTTTTTTCGCTTTGTCACTGGAGGCTCCGCTCGAAATATTTGATTTTGGTCTGCTTGCGCTGTTCCTCCAGCCAGGAAAAGAAAAGCTTATTCACGCGCTCTGCCGTAAGCGTATCTACGATTTCCTCGCGCACATCCGCCAGGGAATATTTGGTTGGATGGCTTCTGCGAAACGCGTCTGCATGTTGTTTATAGTATGTTTCGATCTCGCTGTTTGTCACCAATACCGCCGGTTTGAAGCGCAGATCGATAAAGCGCAGAACCGTTAGCTGCCACAAGAAATGGCTTCGTAAGTCTGGCGCTGTAATTCCGTACATTCGGAGCCGCTCCTGTAAGGCCGCTTCCGACTTGAACTGTGTCCGCACAATTCCCTCCAGCTCGCGATCCGCCTCCTGTTGCGTCGCGACGGGATAGTTACCCAGTTCGATCTCTTTACGGATAAAAATCTGATCAATTAGCCGGCTAGCTGTTTCTTTCCTGACGTTTTCACTCAGATCCAATGGCTGTCCATTTAGAAATTCGGTGACGCGAATATCACGACCGATGTCGCTGTCCTTCACAATCGAAGTTCCAACAACAATTGCAATCTGGTCGATGATAACTGCTTTCATACTAAATACGGCGATCAGCGCCGCTCCGACTGTCCGGAGCAACATCAGAACGCCTGGCCAATCGAAAAGAAGAACTGAAATCGGCCGAGCCGCTGCGGTCCGGGTGTACAGGCAGGTTTCACACCGATATCGGATTGTTTACATTGCAATAGATCCTGAAACGGCTCATTTGTGCTGAAACCTACGTAGCTAGTAGGATTGAGAACGTACGAGAGATCCACACGTACGGGCCCCAGCGGTGTTCTATAGCGGATGCCAAAGCCGGCCGCCTGCACAGCATAGTTAAAGTCCTGGTTATTCTTCTGGTGATAGCGGAAATCAATATTGCTAAACGTATCGTAGATGTTGCCCATGTCCTCGAATAAAACGCCGCTGATATTTGGTCCGAGTAGCGGGAAACGCAGTTCTACGTTATTAAAAAACAGAGCGTTTCCTCCGATAGGGAAGCCGGTGGCAGGAGAGTATGGGACCGCTATACCAATATCGCGTGGACCTGCCTGGTTGTTGCCAAATCCGCGCATCGAAACGCCGCCTCCGCCATAGAATCGTTCCGGCAGCGGAATCGAGTCGAAGTGCGATAAGCCTCGTGGAACGTTGAACGGAACAATCACGCCGAACTGAGTCTGTCGGGCAAGCACCAAATTTCTGCCCAAAGAAGTGTACGTCGCATTTCTTCCCAACGCGCGGACAAAGTTGCGTTCCGAGCCGAAAAAGTTCCCGGCTAAGCCAACATCGAGAGTGTTCCAAAAGCCGCTGTGCGCGTCTGCGGGATTATCGCGGTGATCCTGAATGTAGCTGACGGATAGCATCCCGATACGCACAGGCTGCGATAGCTGTGGAATCAGCAGCGCCGGTATGTTGACGTCGCCGGTACTTACCCTGCGATAGGCAAAACGAAGCAGCATTGTAGAGGCCCGATTGAAGCGCTGCGCGGTTTGTACTGAACCCTCTATGCGCCTTGAAGAGAACGTTTGCACATCCTGAGTAGTGTCGTAGAGCGCTGAAAAGGTAACGGTGCGGTTGGCGGAGCCAAGAAACCGCGGGACAATGTAGTTCAATGCTTCGCGCTGTTGCAGCGTTGAATAATTTGTTTGAAATGACAGTGTCTGGCCAATGCCGAATAGATTGATCCGGCTTACATTAAACGAAACAATCGGCGACGCGCCGCTCGCGCCCCCTGAATTCTGTAAATTGGTCGTCGTACTGCCGAGTTGGCCAGCGATGAGTCCAAGCCCGATTTGAAAGGTATAGCGCGCCGCCTCATGGAAATCGTAGAGCACAGATTTATAGCGCGAGGAGCCGTCTGGATTCTGCAGCGCGGTGTTGACGGTGGCGAAAACGCCCAGACTCGACAGTTCACGCGCATCTCCATTGATTTTTGTCAATGATACAGGCTCGTCCGGACGCACATGGATATACCGCTCCACCAGCGATGGCTTCGTCCGGTTCAGACCCGACAAAATCACCTGCCGGACAAATTGCTGAGGTCCTTCTCTTATTCGATAGGTGAGAGTGACTGTTTCCGACTCAGGTCCGGGCTGCTTTATATAAGAGAAAGATGCCGATTCAAAACCTTGCGAGAAATAATACTCCAGAATGCGATTGCGATCACTAGCGATATTCACTTCAGCGTAAGGCTGTCCTTCTATAGAAGCAAAGTTCTTTTGAATCTGTGAAAGATCGAGCCGGTTTGCTCCAACAATAGTCAGTTTTGCGACACGCCACTGCTTTCCCTCCCGAATGTTATAAATAACAGCCAGATCGTTTGCCTTTCCCCGGTAGTTGTTTTCTACGGTGGAGGTGACCTTGACATCCTGAAAGCCATTCGCGATGTAGAGACTGGCGATGGCCTCCTCGTCCCGCTTGCGAAAGCTCTCGCTATAGCGTCCATAGCGCATGAGCAGCGAGCTTGGTTGGAGAAACATCCGCTCGCGTAACGTCTCTTCAAGAAAGTAACGATTCCCTCGAATGTCGACCTTCACCAACTTACGGCGAGGACCGGTGGCGATGTAATAGTTGATGATCTCTTCGTCGTTTTGAACGGGTTCGCGCTTGAAGGTAACATCTACGTCCGGATAACCTTTTGACTGAAGGTAATCATGTAAATTCCGCGCGCCCTCCGCCAGAAGATCGTTATCCACTGTTCCTTCCTGGTAAACCGGCACGTACTGCCGTAATTTCCTCTGTGAGACCTTGGCCTCGAGAGCATTAATCGTAATTTTCGGGCCGGCATCAATCCGGAAGGTTGGCTTCGCGTTCCCGCTAGCCGGATCGTATTCTAGTGACTCCAGATTGACGGAAGCAGTCAGACGCCCCTTCTTGGCGTACTTATCCTCCACGCCCGAAACTCCCTTGTCCGTGAGCACGGCAGTGACTTGCCGCCATTTGTGAATCAATGGCCAGCGCCATCCGGTAGCGCGGATGATTGTCGAATCCTGCAATTTCGTGTCGCCATGGATCGTCGGTGGCTCGTAACGCGAGCGATTGCCGGCTTCCACTACAAACCGTATGGTCACCTGATGAGTTGCGGGATCCTCGATCGTGGCCACGCCAACGTTACCTCGAAACAGGCCGTTGTCGCGCAACTGCTGCTCCAGGTTTTTCCGTGCGAGCATCAGGGCGTCTTCGTCGAAGGGCTGCCCCAGATACAGTTGCGAGTTGCCGATGATCACCGCACGGCTCGGCGGATCTTTTATGTCGCCCTGTGCGCCAACGTGACCGATGAAACGTCTCGCTTGCGTAATGAAAGTCAGAGCGACGCCTGTCCCGCTCGGCTCGGCATCCACCTGGATATCGTCATACTGGCCGCTGCGCCATAAACGGTCGATCGTCGCCGCGAGCTCATTGATCACGAGCGGCTGTCCGACCTTTACAAGCAGAGCCCGATCGAGATCACGTCGGTCGATCGGTTGCACGGCCGGCTTGTACGAGATGGTTGACACCATCTTGCCTACAAACTCCTGACCTGAAAGTCTCGGTTCAAACAAGGTAACCAGCAAGGCCAGAATCAGGGGACTATGGAGAAGAGCCGGGCGCGAGGGAAACCACAGCATCATTTCGTCGGTTTAAGCTCCACGATTCCTGCCCTCCCAATCCCGGTTGTCGCATAGCTTGGACGCCTGCAGCAGAATGGTTGTTTCAAGTGTCTCATCTGCTGCCCTTTCGTCGTCACATGTAGAAGCGCGGCCGTACTTTCGCTTGCGAAAAAGACCGCCGGCGGGCTATTCAAAGGAGTACGCATGCCAGCCATTACGCGCCAGCGACTCTGGCAGATGGTGAAAGAGACGGCCTCGCAATGGAACCAGCATAATGCGCCGCGGCTCGGAGCAGCGCTTGCCTACTACACCCTGCTTTCGATTGCGCCGCTATTGATCCTGGTGATTGCAATCTGTGGTCTGGTATTCGACAAGAATACTGCTGAGCGCCAGCTTCTCGGACAAGTGCAGCATGTAGCCAGTACTTCGACCGTAAACGTGCTGCGGGCGCTCCTCGAAAATGCACATCATGCCGGCAGCGGTCTTGTGGCAAGCATTTTTGCAGTGGTTGCGCTGCTATTTGGCGCTTCCGGCGTCTTCGTAGAATTGCGGGATTCCCTAAACACCATTTGGGAGTCCGCGCCGTCCACCTCGACAAGCTGGCGCAGCATTATCTGGCAGCGGCTAATTTCTTTCGGAATGGTCCTCGCCCTCGGGTTTCTGCTTCTTATTTCGCTATTGTTGAGCGCGACTCTCGCGCTGTTGACCAAGTTCTTCGAAAATTATCTCCCGGTGCGCGCCGCTATTTTGGGCGAAGTGGCGAACTTCCTGGTACCCCTGATCGCGATCGCCGTTCTGTTTGCATTGATCTACAAGTTTGTGCCCGATGTGCCGATCGGCTGGCGCGATGTCGGTATCGGCGCAGCAGTGACGGCGATATTGTTTCAGATCGGCAAGGCGCTCCTGGCACTCTATTTGGCAACTGCCGCGGTGGGATCCGCCTATGGCGCTGCCGGTTCGCTGGTGGCCTTCGTTGTCTGGGTTTACTATTCGGCGCAGATCTTCTTTTTTGGGGCAATCTTCACGCATGTTTACGCAAACACACTCGGCACCCACTCGAGTCTGCCGCGGCAGGCTCGCCGGTTTCCGAAGCCGCCCGGCCAAGGCCACACGCTTTCGGAAGATGCGTCATTGCGTTAAAATATGGGTTCCCTCCTGTTTTTCCCATGATTTCAGTCAGCAATGTAAGCATGCGTTATGGCGGTAAGATCCTCTTCGAGGATGTAAATGCCGCCTTTTTGCCGGGCCGCCGCTATGGCCTCACTGGGCCGAACGGCGCAGGTAAATCCACCTTTATGAAGCTTCTCTCGGGCGAGTTGGAAGCGCAAAAAGGCGCCGTGGTTCGACCGAAGAAGGTTGGCATTCTGCGCCAGGACCAGTTTGCGTTCGATGCGTACCGGGTGATCGACACCGTCATTATGGGCAACATGCCCCTTTGGCACGCTCTCGAAGAACGCGAACAGCTCTATGCGAAATCCGAATTGACGGATGAGGACGGCATGCGTCTTGGGGAGCTCGAAGGAGTTGTAGCGGAAGAGGACGGCTACACCGCAGAGAGCGATGCCGCAATTTTACTTGACGGACTCGATATTCCCGAGCCGCTCCATGGGCGCAAGATGAGCGAGCTGCAGGGCGGTCAAAAAGTTCGCGTGTTGCTTGCACAGGCGCTGTTCGGACATCCGGAAGCATTGCTCTTGGATGAGCCGACAAACTACCTCGACCTTGAATCGATTCACTGGCTGCAGAACTTTCTCACACGTTATGAAGGCACGCTGGTTGTGATTTCGCATGATCGCCATTTTCTGAACAGCGTCACGACGTATACGGCTGATATCGACTATCAGACCATCATCATTTATCCGGGCGGATACGACGATATGGTTCTGCAGAAGACGCAGATTCGCGTGCGTATTGAAGCCGAAAATGCCCAGCGCGAGAAGAAGATTGCGCAATTGAACGAATTCATCGCGCGCTTTTCGGCTGGAACGCGCGCAAGCCAGGTGACCTCGCGTAAGAAAGAAGTTGAGCGCCTGCAAACGACCGAACTCGCCCGCTCCAATATCCAGCGCCCGTTCATTCGCTTCGAGATGAAGCGTCCCTCAGGCCGGCATGCGCTTGAATGCAAGAGCGTCTCAAAAGGCTACGGCCGGCAGGAAGTAATCAAGGACTTTTCCGCGGCCGTACAACGTGGTGAAAAGGTCGCGCTGATGGGCCGCAATGGCGTCGGTAAGACAACGCTGCTCAAAGCGCTGCTCGCCAATGGTCCGGGTGTGGACGATCCGGATGTAGGTCTCGACTCAGGTATGGTCACCTGGGGCCATGAAGTGCAGATCGGATACTTTGCCCAGGACCATCGGGCAAGCATTCGCAACGGCACAACTGTCGCCGAGTGGCTGCACGAGTGGGATCCGCAGGCGTCTAAAGAAGAAATTCGCGGGCTGCTCGGTCAAATGCTCTTCAGCGGAGAGGAAGGTCTGAAACCGACCGATGCGCTATCGGGCGGCGAGGCCGCGCGGCTCATGTTTTGCAAGCTCATGCTGCAGAAACCCAACGTGCTGATATTCGATGAACCGACCAATCATCTGGACCTGGAGTCGATTAACGCACTCAACGTTGCACTGCAGAAATTTGAGGGCACCGTGCTGCTGGTCACCCACGACGAAGACCTTGTCGATGAAGTAGCCACTCGTATCTGGAACTTCGATCACGGCAAAATCGAAGACTTTGCCGGAACTTACGAAGAGTACGCCGCGGTTGGCGCGAAATAGGAGCGTGCGCCTCGATCCGCTCGCATCTCACGCTCGATCCAGTCGTACGTCTGCCGCATTCCGTCGCGTAGACGTACCGACGGCTCCCAATTCAGGTACTCACGAATCTTGCTGTTATCGCTGTTGCGTCCGTTTACGCCTTTTGGCGCGCCCAGATTGTATTTTCGCTCGAGTTTGATGCCGGCAATTTCTTCCACGATATCCACCAGGCCGTTGATTGTTACCAGTTCGCTGCTCCCGATGTTCAGCGGCTCCCGGATCCCGCTTTCGACAATCATTTCGGTTCCCTTCAGACAATCGTCGATGTAGGTGAAGCTGCGAGTCTGATTGCCATCGCCCCAGATCTCAATTTGGTGCTTCTTTGAAAATTTCGCTTCGAGCACTTTGCGGCAGATGGCGGCAGGCGCTTTCTCGCGGCCTCCTACATAGGTGCCAAACGGGCCGTAAACATTGTGATAGCGCGCCACCCGGGTCTCCAGTCCAAAGTCCTCCTGAAAATGGCGGCACATGCGCTCGGCAAACAGCTTTTCCCAGCCGTATCCGTCTTCTGGCATCGCCGGATACGCATCTTCTTCGCGCAGAGGAATTACTTCCGGACTTTTTTGCTTTTCTGCGTTATACACGCATGCCGAGGATGAGAAAAAATAGCGTTTTACACCCGCATCGCGTGACGCCATCAACAAATGTGTGTTGATAAGAACGCTCAACATGCACACCGCTTTGTTGTTCTCGATAAATCCCATACCGCCCATATCGGCAGCCAGATTGAATACGACCGCTGCGTCGCGAACAACCCGAGCGCATGCTTCCCTGCCCTGCAGATCCAACTCGAGATTTTCAATATCGGGAGAATACTGGTGCCACTCGGAAACGGGTTTTAAATCGACCGCGCGAATTACCCGGACATTTTTTCCGAGGAGATATTTCACCAGGTGCCCGCCGATGAAACCTCCGCCTCCGCAGACAACCACATTCACATTGTGATCACGTAAGAGCAAGGGTCGACTCCTCATGACCCAGTTTAGACGCCTGCAAACAGCCGCTATTGGAGCTTCGCCGAGACAGACCGCAGGATCACCGCACCGCGGGCGCGCAAACGCCCGAGCGGACGCGAACACTCCAGAGACAGGACGCCGATATCGGAATCGAGAGGAGCGCGAACGCGCCACACGCCAATTGGCGAGACGGATAAGTCAGCCGACGCAGGCTCACTTTCTACACCCGTTCTGGCAGATTTCAGATGCCAGCGGATTCCGCCAGGTGTCTCCGCCAATTGTGCGGCTGCGTGCCATTCGACTGTATAAGCGCTTCCCGGTTTCACAGGCAAATACTGGCGCAGAAGCACGCAGTTTTCCGGCTGATCGCCCGACAGTTCTATCCGCAACATGCCGGTCGAAGGAAAAGTGACGATATGCAGACCGTCGATTTCTGCCGGCATCCAGTCAAAGCCATGCCGGAAGAGCGGCCTTCGAAAATCGCCATTCGTTACGGGACGTGCGATCGAGGGCACGCCTTGTTGAATCCAGCCTGCTTTGGCCAGGGTATTCCACAAGTGCAGCGCCGCGTCGCGATCACCTGCTGCAAGAAGGCGATCCTCAATTGCAGGCAAAAGATCGTCACGACCCCAGGCGTGCGGCGCCCGGTTTCCAACGGCAGCAATCAGGCGGTCTACGATCGCCGGGATCGTCCCTGTTCGATCCCGGTTCGATAGAAACCAGGCGTAAGCGAGCAGAATGCGCGGACGATTTGGAACAGCCGCAGCGATTCTCCCGCCATCGGCGTCCATCGCCCACATCTGCTCGAAAATCGGATCCGGCGGGTACGGCGTGATGGTCAAACTTGCATTGGCCCAGCGGAAGAATTCCTCCGTCCGTCCCTGGCGAAAGTAGAAATTTGCCAGCGTCCATTTCGGCCGGAACATCCGGTTCACCTCCGCCGCCCGTAGAAAAAAACGTTCGGCAGTTGCCTTGTCGTGTCGTTGATATTCGGCTGCAAAGCCGAGCTGGATCCAGGAATCGGAATCGAACGGGTTCAACTCCACGGCGCGGCGAAGGAGCGCAATTTTTTTGTCCGGTATCCAGGAAGCCAGGCGCGCAAGGTAGTCGGAGGCGTAAGGCACCAACCGCACTGCGGCAGGAACGGAAACCGCCGTATCCTGTTTAAAAAGCCATGCCGCGCGCGCGTAAAGAAACGAGTAAATCGCTCCCGCCAGAGCCGCCGCGAACAACAGATATCGGACCAACCGCGGGGAGAAATACCGCACGTTGATTACGAGTCACAGAGCATCAGAACAATGGCCTGTGCTTCACATGCGCGCCCCTCACCAACCGGCCCAACCCGTTCGGCCGTCTTGAATTTTACGCCAACCGCTTCCGAGCTCAAGCCGATGGTGCGCGCCAGCGAATCACGAATCGCCCCACGATAGTCTTTCAACTTTGGTCGCTCCAGAATAATGGTCGAATCGACATTTACCGGACGCCAGCCGCATTCAGCAGCGAGTTTGAGCGCGTGCTGTAAAAATTGCGCGCTGTTTGCGTCTTTCCACTCCACGGCGCTATCGGGGAAGTGCATGCCGATATCGCCCAAGGCGACCGCCCCCAGCACTGCGTCCGTTACCGCGTGAAAAAGGACATCAGCGTCGGAATGGCCCGAAAGCCCTAACTCGGAAGGAACGCGAACTCCACCGAGAATCAATGGCCGGCCGCTTTCCATGCGATGCGTGTCCCAGCCTTGTCCCACACGGAACTTCGGCGGCGCGTTCGCGCTCATCCGCTCGGCAGCTCGAGTGCTGCGCTCTCTAACGTCAGATACAGCCGAGCCAGCTCCATATCGCTCGGTTTGGTGATTTTGATATTACGATCCGTGCCCAGCACCACCGAAACTTCAACCTGCTCCAGGCGTTCAACAAGGGAAGATTCATCGGTGCCCACAAACAGATCCTGGCGCGCCTTTTCAAATGCCTGACGGAGCAGGTCGAGCCGGAACACCTGTGGCGTTTGCGTCAGAATCAGCCGCTCTCGCGGGAGCGTGGCGCGCACTTTATTCCGGTGAACCTGCTTCACCGTATCCACCGGCACGATGCCGATGATGGCAGCCCCCGTTTCGGCAGCTTCGCGGATCACTTTCTCGATAGCGTCCCGTTCGATAAACGGACGGACGGCGTCATGTACCGCCACCAGGTCCGTGTCGGAATCGAGAGTAGCCAGCGCGTTTTCCACCGATTGCTGCCGCGATTCGCCGCCTGCCACCGTGCGCACTGACTTGCCGAAATGCTGATTCGCAAACAGCTCGTTAGCCCACGCGAGATCGTCCGCTCGTAACGCCACTACGATCTCTGTCACCAGGGGAGAGCTGACGAATTTCCGGATCGTGTGAACCAGAATCGGCGACCCGTTGAGCAGCATAAACTGTTTCCGGCTTATGCCCTCCTTTTCGGGCGCACTGCGGCCCATGCGCGTTCCCAGCCCGGCAGCGGGGATGATAACCGATACTTTCACGAACTTACATGATAAAGGAGACGTCCGGCGGATTTCCGCCGACTCCGCCAAACGGCTCGATCATAATAATTGTTCGGATAATGGATGCGCCTCAGCTCTCGATCGTCGGTACCATGTATCGCTCGTCCGAATTTGTCGCCGAGTTTCATCGGCGCATCAGCGCCGTTGCACTGGGCC
Organism: Bryobacteraceae bacterium; assembly: GCA_036557945.1. Classification (GTDB taxonomy): domain Bacteria; phylum Acidobacteriota; class Terriglobia; order Bryobacterales; family Bryobacteraceae; genus Bog-105. The sequence goes on from DATBGM010000035.1 coordinate 10,157, forward strand.
TGACTTCGTCTTTTGAAATCATACTGGTGGACGACGGCTCGCCCGACGATTCGCTGGCACAGGCGGTCGCGCTCACCGAAAGAGATCCGCGCGTGCGGGTCATTGAACTCGCCAGGAATTTCGGCCATCATGCCGCCATGCTGGCCGGATTACGCCACGCGCGCGGCGACCTGGTCTTTCTTCTCGACGTCGATCTGGAAGAGCAGCCCGAATGGCTTGCCGGGTTTTGGGACGATTTGCATCGCCATCAGGCCGATATGGTCTACGGAGTGCAATCGGCGCGCACAGGCTCCTTATTTAAAAGACAGACGGGCGCTATGTTCTATCGTTTTTTCAATCTTGCCTCAGATATCAAGATTCCGGTGAATGGATGCACGGTTCGCCTGATGCGCCGCCCTTACGTCGACGCTATTAACCAGTTCAGTGAAACGCACGTATTTCTAATGGGGCTGTTCAGCTGGGCCGGCTTTTCGCAGCATGCGCGGCTTGTTACGAAAAAGCACCGTGAAAGCCAGTCGACTTATACTCCCCTGAAACTAATTGCACTCTCGGTCAATGCCGTTACGTCGTTTTCGAGTTACCCGCTCACCATTATCTTTGTCGCAGGCCTCTGCATTACCTTTCTTTCGCTTGTCTTTGCCTGCAAACTGATTATTCAGAAGTTACTCCAGCCCGATTACATTCTTTCGGGTTTTACTTCCGTGATGGTGTCGCTTTGGTTCCTGGGCGGCACCATCATCAGCGTCCTGGGCATCATTGGCATGTATATCGGGCGTCTTTTCAGCGAAGCAAAATCACGGCCACAGTATCTGGTCCGACGCATTTATGAGAAGTCCCATTAAGTGTGCGGGATTAGGAGTTAGGGATCTCAATCAGCATCAGCGCATTCGGCTCCAGCGTGACATCAAGATGATCGCCCTGGACTGATTGACTAACCGGCGGCCGCAGCGCGGTGGTTGCATTTATTTTTTCAACCTGGCTTATAGTTGGGTAAACCGGGCTGCCCATAGCGCGGTATGCGGCCAGTGTATTGCCGTGATCGTTATCCACTACGCTGATCCGCGCCGTCGCATTAACCTTTAAACCACCGAAGACAAGACGTACCGTTTTGGCCGGCCCGGTTTTGTCCGGATCGACCAGGTTCCAAACCGCGATTGCCAGCAACCCATCGCGCCGCTTCGTGACCAGCACATTTTTCGACGCATTCACCAGCCGCGTTTCACCCAGCTTGTGCAACAACGCAAAATCGTGAAAGCTCGGCTTGTTGATGCCACCCCTAGCCCGCAAACCGAAATGTCCTTCAAACGGCTTGGGAATCGGACCGCCCTCTTCAAAGACATCTGAAAACGTCCAGAACGACATCATCTCGACCGTGCCGTCACATTCGCGAATGGTATTTGCGACCGCCGGGCCGACAAAACTTGTGTCCCGCGACTCCTTCATTCCCTGCACATTCCACTCCGTCCAGAAGAGGGGCAGTTTCGGCATGGCCGATGTCCGAATCTCGCCCTTCACTTTGCCGATTGCGCGGCAGACGCGATCATCCATCGGTATATCTTCATTCGTGCCGAACAGATTCTCGACCGTGTCATCGGCATAACCGTGGCTCGTGATGAAATCGACCGGCACATGGTTTGCAGCCGCGAATTTCAAGAAGTCGCCGACCCATGCCGCGGCCGCTGTGGCCGGACCGCCAACCCGCAGGCGTGTATTTACACTCTTCAGCGCGCGCGCCGTGTGCTCATATAACTCGAAATAGGATTTTTGGCGTGGGATGCCGTTCCAAAAGTCAATATTCGGCTCGTTCCAGACCTCGAAATACCATTGCGCCACTTCGTCCATGCCATAACGATCGACAAGATGCCGCGCGAACGCCTTCATAAGCCCGTCCCACCGCTCCAGGCTCTTAGGCGGCGAGACATTCTGCTTGTACCAGAACGGATGTAACGCATCGGGATTGAAGGCTAGCTTTTTCGGCATGAAGCCGACCTCAACCACCGGCCGCACACCGTTGCGCAGCAGACCGTCGTAGATCTCATCGACGTACGCGAAATTGTAGACCGGATTGCCGTGCTCATCTTCGTTGTACACACCGTTTTCATCGTGCAAAATGGCATGGAAACGGACGTAGCGAAAGTCGGTGACACCTTTGACGGCGCGGAGATCGGAGCGATAGCTCTCGCGCAGTGCGAGATTTGCGCGGCCCGAGCCGAACATCTCTTCCCAGAAGTGCGGAAACGGTGTTCCGGCAGCCCGCGCATCGATCGTGATCGTTTCCTGGGCCTGCACCGCCACCGCGCTAAGAAGAATAAGTAAAACAAACTGGCTCTGTTTGCAATTCATGAATGGTCTGTCTTCCAGTAAACCTCAGTGGCACGATAAGAAAATGGCTCCTTGGCGGCACGATATGCTTCGTGTGCTCCGGCTGGCCGTTCCGGTGGCCATGGGCGAGCTCGGCTGGATGGCCATGACCACCGTCGATACCATCATGGTCGGCAAGCTCGGAGCTGCTGCGATCGGTGCGATCGGCGTCGGCAACAGCGCTTTCTACTCGTTTGCCATCTTTGGCATGGGACTACTGCTCGGCCTCGATACCCTGGTCTCGCAATCGTACGGCGCCGGAGATCGTGAAGACTGTCACCGTTCCTTGACGCAAGGCGTCTATCTGGCTTTGGCGCTTACGCTGCCGTTGATGCTGCTGTTCGCCGCGATGCCGCCGATTTTCGGCCTGCTCGGAGTTGTCGAGCCGGTCAGCACGCTCGCCGGCGTCTTCATTCGCGTGCTGAGCTTAAGCACGCTGCCGCTCTTGCTCTACGGTGCCTTTCGCCGCTACCTGCAGGGCATGGGACATGTCGGGCCGGTAATGTTCGCGCTGATTAGCGCCAACTTCATCAACTGGCTGTTCAACTGGTTGTTGATCGAAGGCCACCTGGGTTTCCCGGCACTCGGTGTTGCAGGTTCGGCGCTTTCCACCTGCTTTGCGCGTGTCTACATGGCGATTGTGCTTGCGTTCTTTATCTGGTGGTATGAGCGCCGCTTAAAACCCGGCTTTGGCAATCTTGCGCAGCGGCCGGATTGGACGCGGCTGCGGGGTCTGATTCGTCTCGGATTGCCCGCTGCCACACAGATTCTGCTCGAAATCGCGGCCTTCGGCGCTGCCGCCGTACTTGCCGGGCGCTTGAATCCAGCAGCGCTCGCCGCACATCAAATCGCGCTCAACTGCGCGGCGCTCAGTTTCATGGTTCCGCTGGGCATCTCTTCAGCCGCAGCTGTTTCGGTGGGCCACGCCATCGGACGCCGGGATTTTCCAACAGCTCGGCGTAACGGTTTTATCGCAATGGCCTTGGCATGTACGTTCATGCTGTGCTCTGCGCTGGCGTTCCTTTTTCTGCCCGGGCCGATTCTACGCGTTTACACGCAAGATAGCGTTGTGCTCGCCACAGGGACCGGGCTGCTCGCCATTGCGGCGTTCTTTCAACTCTTCGACGGCGCCCAAACGGTAGCCACCGGAGCGCTCCGTGGGCTTGGCGAAACGCGCGGACCCATGTTCGCGAACCTGGCAGGTTATTGGCTCTTCGGCATCCCCATCGGATACGCGCTGTGTTTCCATTTCCGGCTTGGCGTGTATGGGCTGTGGTGGGGCTTAACTGTGGCGCTGATCGCGATTTCGCTGCTGCTGATCCGGCAATGGAGCCGACGCTCCGCTGTACCTGTTCCCACTTTGAAGTCGGAAACTGTTTCCTTATGACGGTCTACAGGCTTAGCCTTTTTCTATGCTGCGCGATCTCCGTTTATGCTCAGCAGAAAATTGAGCTTCACGTGAACGCGAGTAAAACCGGTGGATTGCTCACGCCTGTCTGGAACTATTTCGGCTACGATGAGCCGAACTATACCTATGCGCCGAATGGCCGCAAGCTGACCGAGGAGCTTGCCGCATCGAGCGCTTCCCAGGTACACATCCGCGTGCATAATTTGCTGACTTCAGGCGACGGCACAGCATCGCTCAAGTGGGGATCGACAAACGCCTATACCGAAGATAATGCCGGGCATCCGGTTTACAACTGGAGCATTGTTGATCGCATCTTCGATACGTGGATCCAGGCCGGCGTTAAGCCCTTTGTGGAGATCGGCTTCATGCCCGAGGCGTTGTCCACTCACCCTGCGCCCTATCGCCACAATTTCCCGCAAGGCACAGTTTTCACCGGCTGGTCGTATCCGCCAAAGGACTATTCAAAATGGTCTCAGCTTGTTTACCGGTGGGTAAAGCACTGCGCGGAACGTTACGGCGCGAAGGAAGCGGCGACGTGGGATTGGGAAGTCTGGAATGAGCCAGATATTGCCTACTGGCATGGTACGCCCGACGAGTACGACAAACTGTACGACATAACAGCCGCGGCGATAAAGCGCGCACTTCCCTCGGCTCGCGTCGGAGGACCGGCGACCACCGGACCCGCTAACCCAAAAGCCGCAGCATTCCTCAAACAGTTTCTTGACCACTGCGCGGCAGCCCGATCGCCGCTGGATTTCATCAGCTTTCATGCCAAAGGACGGCCCGAAGTCGTGAACGGCCACTTGCGCATGGGTCTCGGACAGGAATTGAAGGATGTGAGCGCTGGATTTTCGATCGTGCGTGCATCAAAGTTTCGGGATCTGCCGATCGTGCTGAGCGAAGCCGACCCGGAGGGTTGCGCAGCCTGTTCGGCACGGACCAACCCACGTAACACCTACCGCAACGGAACGCTCTACGCGGCATATGAAGCCGCTGCCATGAAAGGTATCCTGGAACTCGCCGCGCAAAGCGCTGTGAACCTGCGAGGCATCCTCACCTGGGCTTTTGAATTCGAAAATCAGTCATACTTTGACGGATTTAGGACGCTCGCTACCAACGGTATCGATAAACCCGTACTGAATTTCTTTCGTATGGCGGGGCTGTTGAGCGGCGATATAATTCCCGTGGAGCGTAATGCGCTCGCTTCCCGCTCTGCCAACCGCCTCACGGTTCTGACCTGGAATTATGAGGAAGATGATGTTCCAGGGCCGCCGGCAAAAGTTGTATTGAACATCTCAGGATTACCTGTAGAAGCCAGACGCGTGCTGTTGCGGCATTATCGTATCGACGAAGCACACAGCAACGCATACGCCGTCTGGAAGCAAATGGCATCGCCGCAGAGCCCGTCCGCCGATCAGATCGAGGCATTGCAGCGCGCCGGACAACTCGGATTGCTCGGTTCTCCGCGCTGGATCGACGCCGCTGCGCCCCTCCAATTTGATCTGCCTCGCGGATCGGTGTCGTTGATCGAGCTGAGCTGGTGAGTTATCTAGCGGAGACGGTCGATCTTCAACACTTTCTGCGCATCTTCGACATCCAGGGTTTCGGTACAAGCCTGACCCATCTGTGCGCCCCGCATATGAACAAGAGCGGTGTAGTAGTCGAAATAGTGAAATGGCGACACGCCACCGCGCACCATCTCGTACGACCGTATAGCTTTTGTCCACTGCTCGCATCCGCGTGAAACATTGATGAAGAGATAGGGTTGAAAGCCTTCGCTGTCTTCCCAGTTTTCCGCGTAATAGACACTCTTGATACCGCGGAAAGGAGGATGGGCCGTTTTCACGGCTTCGAGTTCTGCCATCAGCACCGCATCTTTAACGATTGCGTACGTATTGGCGTGATCCTTGTGAGAACTGTTCTTCCAATGCGTAATGACGTAATCCGGCTTGACCTGCCGGATCACGTCCACTACGAACCGGCGAGCCTCTTCGTTATTCGGCAGCAACGCATCGGGATATGGGCCGAAAATCACTTCCGCCCCAAGCAGCGCGGCCGCCTGCGTTGCCTCCTGCTTCTTTTGCGCGCCATACCGCTCGGGGCTCATCTTCGGATTGCCTGCTTCGCCAAGCGTCATATGCAGCAAGACAACACGGTCTCCCAGCGCCTTCTGACTTGCAAGAATGCCGCCTGCCGTGAGTTCCATGTCAGCCGCGTGCGCTCCGATCGCCAGAATGGTGTGCTGCTCCGCAAACACGGGAAGCGTGTAGATCAGCAATGCGACAAGTCTTTTCAAGTTTCTGTCCTCTTTGCGAAATGCTCGGTTACCAGCTCAAGCACAAAAATCGCGACCGCTCCGCCGGCCGGAATCCACCACACCAGTCGAATATTGTGGGCGGCGGCGATGCGTCCGGCGAGCCAGGGCATCAGCATGCCGCCAGTGAGTGCCGTGCCGATGAGCAGGCCGAATACCGTGCCGGCGTGGCCGGCGTAATACGTGCCCGCCAGGCCAAGCACGGTCGGGAAAATAGCGGCGATCGATGACCCGAGAAGAAACGCGAGCAGCACGGCCAGCCGGGGTGAATGAATCAGCGAAAGCAGAATCAGACATGCCGCTACTCCCAGCGCGCTTATGCGAATGAGCACTTCACCGCGAGCTTCGAGCAGCACACGTCCCAGCGCAACACGCGCCAGCATGATCGCGCCCCAGTAGCCCGCAAGCGCATACGAAGCAACCGACAACGAAGCCCCGAGTTCACGAGTCAGATACGAGGAGAGATAGCCGCCCAGCGTAAATTCGTTGCCGGATTCAAAGAAGAGTAAGAACGCGAAGGCGAGCACAAGGGGCCGGCGCAGAAACGTAAGCGTACTTCGCGCACCGGCAGCGCCTGCCTGTCGAGGCGGAGGGAACCTGAGCCACGCACTTAGCAAGGTGGGTATCAAAATAATTCCCGCCGCTGACAAGAGAATATTGCGAACGCCGAGGGTAGACAAAAGCGAGCCCATCGCAAATGGAACGAACAATGCTCCGAATCCAAAAAAGACACCCAATACATTCAGCGCCGCATTCTTCTGCCGGGGATTTTCATGCAAGTCGGCGATGAGCGTATTAGTGGCCTGATTGAGAGCGCCGCCGCCCGCACCGAGTAGCATCACCGCCGCCGTCAATCCACTTGCGCGCTGTACAAATGCGATCGCTCCGATGGCAGCGGCTACCGCAAGCGGCGCCAGAATCATCACCGGGCGAATGCCGTAATGATCGAGCAGCGGCCCAAGCACGAGCGTGGTCACCAGCATGGCCGCATTCATCCAGAAGAACAGATCGCCTGCTTTTGAGAGATCGAAGGGCGGCCGGTTCACGTAGAGCGGGAGAATGGCGCCAAGCAGCGCCATCACCACGCCGAACCCGAACATTCCTGAGTAGGCTGCTGCGGCCAGCCACGCCGCTCGCAAGCGGGGCACCTACTCGCCTCGCCGCGAGGACAGTTCTCTGCTGTACGTTCGGAAGACCTGCTGATTATGATCGGGCGCGATGCCGGGGACGTTGGGCGAAACAAACGTCGTAAGCGGATGGCCGCCCTTTGCAAGCCGCGCGCCCGTTTCTGCGACGAGCGACATAGCAATGAAAACTCCCGCCATAGTCGAGCCGGCCGCGATCTTTTCCGGAAATCCGATATCGACCTGCGAGTCTTCCGGTTCTACGCAATTGTCGATCGCAATATCGGCAACGTCGGGCAGTTTTCGACCGCTTGAGTGCGTGGCTTTCGTTATCTGCGCGTTGGAAAAAGAAGAAACCGTAACCACCGTGAGCCCGCGTTTCTTTGCGTACAGCGCCGCTTCGATCGGTGCGGCGTTCAAGCCGCCGTGTGAAAACGCAAGCAGCACATCCCCCGTTTCCAGCGCATAACTCTGTAAAAAAACTTCAATGTATCCTTCTTTGCGTTCGAGCCAAAGCAACTCGCGCGCACCACCCGGTCCCACAACGTTCGACCACATCAGCCGCGGATCGTACAGCGGGAAGAATCCGACGAAGCTGCCGTAACGTGGGAATATGTCCATCACGGGAATCACCGAGTGGCCGCTGCCGAAGAGATAGACACGCTTGCCTGCCGCGATTGCGTTTGCCATCGCCTCGGCTGCGCGCTCGATGGCAGGCGTCTGCGTCTCATGAATCTTTGTCAGAAGTGCCGTGATCTTTTCGTAATATTTCGTTGCCGACATGTCGCTCCTTTAAGAAATCAAACGCCAGCTTGGCCGCTCCAAGCAACGCGGCATGCTCGCCCAGCCGGCTTGGCTCAATACGCATTTGGCGCGCGGCCACCGGCTGCGCCCACTGGTAGACCGTGTTGCGGATGCCGTCAATGAACAAATCGTGCGCTTTCATCAACCCGCCGCCCAAAATCACGATTTCTGGATTGAACACGCTGATCAGGTTCGCGATGCCCAGTCCGAGATAGCGCGCCGTTTCCGCGACCGCATTTTGCGCCTCGGAGTCGCCTGCCCGCGCGCGCCGGATCGCTTCTTCGGCAGTTGCAACACCCGAGCGTCGCGCAAGCGCCGGACCCGCCGCTTCCGCCTCCCAGCATCCAACTTCGCGATACCGCTCACAGTGCTCAACTGCTAATGCAAACCAGCCGACAGCGCCGGCAACATCGCCCGTCCCGCGCAGCAAATGCCCGCCGCTGATAATGCCTGCGCCAATGCCTGTTCCAACGGCGAGAAAGACAACGTCTCTTAACCCGCGGGCAGCGCCGAGCCACTGTTCGCCAAATGCCGAGCCCGCGCGATCGCTATCGAGCGTGACCGGCAATCCGAGCGCCTCTTCCAATTCGCTTCGAAACGACACCTGCTTGTGACCCCAGAGATTCGGGGCCCACACATTTCCGGTCTCGGCATAAACGATGCCGGGTACAACGACTCCCGCCGCCGCCGCTTCGGAAGCACCGGGCGGTATCTGCCGTGCAATTGCGCGTGCCAGCGCAATCGGGCTGCTGTTCTCTACAAGAAACTTCTTCTGCGCTATGAGTCGGCCTTCGATGTCGATAGCGGCGACCGAAACTTTGGTGCCGCCAATATCGACGGCCAGCACTCGTTCTTTCAACGCACGGGCTCCAGCTTTACAACCCAGACCTCATTCGGCTGCATTTGCTTCTGCAACGTGATGCGGCCTTGCCCGCCCGCCAGAACCACAGCATTGCCCGATCTTAAATCCGTCGCTTGATAACTCGCGCCGGAAAGTTTCAGAGTTGCACTCGCCAGTTGTGGTTTGCCGGCGTGATTGAAAGCGAACACGAGCCGGTCACGCCCGCTTTCGAGCCACCTTACCTCAATTGCGTCTCCTTGTGTCGCGATCGGCCTCTCCACGCCCGCCCAATCAAGCACCGACGAGTAGAACCGGGCAGCAGCCGGCTCACGCCACATCTCGTAAGCTGCACCGAGATACGAGCCGACCATTAACGTCTTACCGTTGCCGAATCGTGAAATTACCGCCGCTGCTCCGCCATCAGGAAACGTTGCAATCGTCTGCGCATCACTCCGAACCGGAGTCAGCGTTTCCTCGTACCAGCGTGCGGCAAGCGTATCACCCGGCTTCATTCCGGGTATCGCGGCGCTCTTCCAGCGCAATGTGGTTCGCCCCTGTATACCCAATTGCACAGCGGTCTCGCGGCATCCCATCAGTTCAAACAAGCCCATCCCTGGAATTGTCTCTGAAGCCGTGCCGTGCTCGTTGTTCCAGCCGAGCCGCGCTTCGGCCACGAGTGTTCCGCCATTTTTCACGTACTCTTTTAACGGCTCCGCCGCGGCGGAGGGAATCATCGGCGGATACGGCACAAGTATCAGCTTGTACGGCCGCAGCGAATCAGCCGAGAGGCGATTGATATGGACAAAGTCGACCGGCACGTTCGTCGGAAACAGCGCACGATAGATGCCCATCATGGAGTCGCGCTCAATGCCGGTCACTTCGTTTTGTGGGCCGCTCGCTTCGGCCTGGCCTTGACGGCCGCCGATGAAATAGGAGAGCGGATTATAAACAATTGCGACCTGAGCTTTCGGCGGGCGTGCTTTTAAGAAGACATCCTGGTTGCGATTGACGATGCGCGCGATTTCTCCCGCCGCGCGGGCTCGCTCGGTCACCGTGCCGTCGAGTTGAATCAGGCCGAAGCCTCCCGATTCATAGCCCGAGTTCATCGGATACCAGGCATAGTAGTTGATCGCTTTCGCGCCGCGTGCGAGCGCGCTCCACGTCCAGACGCGCAAATCATCCGCTGTTACCGTTTTTCCCACGCCGCGCGCTACCGTTCCGAAACCCGCCTGTAGTTCACCGATCCAGAAGCCGCGCCCTTCATCCGCATACCCGAACGAGCGTGTGAAATCGAGCAGCGCGCCGCGCCACGTCACATCCCGATCCGCAAAGAAGGAATGCTTCGGATAGAACGATGTGCCGTAATAATCGACCTGATCTTTCATCGTCCAGTCGTCGGATTGGCCTTCCCACCACAGCGGCGAGCTGAAGAGCCCGATACCTGCTGCGTGCGAGGTGGCTACAGCTTGCGGCGCAGCTTCCTTTACAGCGTGATAACGATCCGCAAGGTCTTCGCCGAGCTTATCGGCAATGAATTCTTTCCAATCGATGAAGTCCGTATACGAAAGAATCGTACTGAGCCGGTTCGGTTCAACCTGATCCCATGACGCATATTGCCTGTACCAGGAGCGATTCAGCGCATCGAGTGTTCCGTACTTCCTCTCGAGCCAGCGCCGGAACCGCGCAATCGTGTACTTGCAGAAACAGAACTCCGGATGATCGATATATGTCGGCGTCGCCCAGTTAATCACATGCGGCTCGCTCCACAGGTCCCAACCGAGAAATGCAGGCTTCCTGCCTAGATGCTCTGCCAGCGCCCGGTAGAATTTCAATTCATCCGCGCGCACACCCGCGTTGTCACGACAGTAGCCGGGAGCCGATTCCGGGTGAATCGCCATTCCGTTTGAGGAAACAAACAAGGCATCCGGGTATTTGCGCCCGACCCATGCAGGTGCGGAATCCATATAGACCTGCACGATCACTTTCAGACCCTGCTCTTCAGCCAGCCCGAAGATTGTGTCGAGCGTTTCGAAGCGGTACACGCTATCCTGCGGCTCACCCGTCGCCCAATCAATCCAGCAGCGAACGGTGTTGAAGCCAAGCTGCTTGATTTGCGCGAGGTCCTTGCGCCACACCTCGACCTTCGCAAGCGGATTCGCCTCTAGCATGGGCGCCCGCACTTTGCCGCCACCGTACCAGACCGAAATCGGGAAGAAGCTTTCCGCGTCTTTCGACATACGCGCCGCAGCCAACGCAACGTTCGTCAAAAACAGCGCCGTCAGAATGATCTTCATCGCACGAAATCTACTCGCCCGTGAGACTCGACAGAAATTTGCCGCTGCCGTACCCCAATCGATGTCCTCCCTGCAAGC
>DATBGM010000036.1:0-38621 GCA_036557945.1 Bryobacteraceae bacterium
ATTTCCTTTGACGAGCGTAATCTCGCCTCGCGCCACCACTCTTCCGTGTACCAGCAACTCGACATCCTCACCGGTCTCCTTGTTGAGTTCGATCACAGCCCCAGGTGTCATCGCCGGTATGGCTTTCACCGGTACTTCCGCGTAACCGAGCGAAATCGCTACCGGCAGTTCCAGATCAAACAGCCGCTCCGTTACGAGCGGTGCCGGCTCGCCTTCATGCCGCTGCTCTATGAGCTCGAGGCCGCCGGCAGCTTCTGCGCGCGCCTCGAATACCGAAGCTGCTGCGAGCTCGATAGCGATGAACAGGTCCGGTATTCTGCCGCCGTCAATTGCCAACCGGTAAATTGCGAATTGTGTGGCGTCGAAGTCCGCTTCGGCCATGGCGGCGCTCTCTCCGCACGAAATCGGCTGGTCAAGGCCGCGGCTCGCAACGGTCGCAGCGCGCATCTGCGCCTGATTCAAAATTTCGAAATAGGTGCCTTGCGCGTTGTCCGGATCGGCACTCCCTAAGTCCTTCCAGGCTGCTTCTGCCGCGCCGGTCCAGGTGACAAAATCAGCGCGGCCGCCGAACGCCTGTTTCCGCCAGAGAAGCGAGCCGGGTTCGCTCGCCGGCAGCATGCTGATGCGGTTTTGCGAAAGAGCAGGCTGCGAACCGGTAAACATCTCTACCGCACGGCCAAACTCCTCCATCCATGTTTCTAAAAAGGCCTCGATCGTCTGCTGCATGAAATTATGCTTCCTGCGCGGAATCGGAAGTCTGAACAGCGGACGGCTTATCTTTCAAATCAGCCACGCGAATGGCAAGTTTGTCCTCAACGATCAGGATTTCCGCATTGCCGATCAGCACATTGCCCGCAAACAGATCGACGTTTTCTCCCGTGGCCCGGTTCAGCGTGATAATTTCGTCCACTTGCCAGCGCAGCAGCTCACGAACGGAAACCGTGCGTCGGTCCAGTTCGGCGGAGACGGGCACCTCGACATCGCTGATGGAGTCAAACATGTCAAGGCTGACGCAGGTGGCCGTGCCTTCAGCGACGGGCGCCGCAGATTCGGAAATAACGCTAATTGATGTATTCATCGTCGGACGAGCCCTTCAGGCTGATGACGCCTTCGCTTTCCATTTCGCGCGCAAGTGTGATGATTTCCTGTTGCGCGGCATCCACCTCCCGCAGTCTGACCGGCCCAAGCGAAGTCAGCTCCTCGGTCATCATGGCGGCTCCGCGCTGCGACTGCGTTGCCAGGAACTTGGCGCGCAAAGATTCGTCGGCGCCCTTCAAAGCAAGAATGAGAGTGGCGCGAGGCACACGCGATATCAGCGCCGTCAATGCTTTCCCATCCAGATTTTCGAGGTCGCGGAAGATAAACATGAAGCGCCGGATATTCTCAAACAGCGGCTGCCGCGCCTGCTCGATGGATTCCATCAGGCTGGTGCAGGTATTCGGATCCAGGCGGTTCAGAATGTTGGCGACGGCCCGTACGCCGCCGCAAACTTCGTGACTCAGCTCTCCCAAGTTACGCAGCTTCGTCTGAATCACGGTGGCGATGTTGCGCACGACATCGGGCGAGATCTGGTCGAGCTCGGCCATGCGGATGGCCACATCGGTGCGCACTTCGGCGGGCAGGGAATTGAGCAGTGCCGCTGCTTGTGCGGGCTCGAGATGCGACAGAATGAGAGCGATTGTCTGAGGATGCTCGTCCTGGATCAGCTTTGCAAGCTGCTGCGGATCGGTTTTTCGGAACTGATCGAACTCAAAGCCGGTCTTGCCCAGGGACTTGACGAGTCGTTCCAGAAGCTTTTTCGCCGTGGCAGATCCATATGCCTCGGTGAGCATCTTTTCGGTATATTCGAACCCGCCCTGAATATAGAGGTGCTGTGAATTGCTCTCCAGCACAAAATTCCGCAGGACCTCTTCGACCGAATCAGGCGGAATGCGTTCCAGCCTTGCGATGGTGCGCGCGAGCTGGTCGGCGTCGTCCTCCGGGATATGTTTCAGAACTTTCGCGCTTTCCAGCGGTCCGAGTGTGACCAGTACCACTGCGGCCTTTTGCAGGCCGGATAATGCTGTGCTCAGCTCGCTCAACTATTCCTGAATCCCTTCCGAGTTGTATCCGTTCTGGCCTGAGTTCCTACCGGTTGACAACTCCTGGCTCCTGCCACCGGTACTTTTCCTCAACGGAGTAGTGGCCATTCCGGCCGCTTTGTCGCCGCTGTTTTTCAATTTAGATCGGAAAAATCCGCTCTTTGCCCGGCCATTCGGATAAATCCGGTGATGCCCAGGTGACGCACCGCCGTGCGTATTCTTACCAGTATTAAAAAAGCAGAGTACCTGCATCTCTATAGCGGCGTTCTTTGCTTCGATGAATCAGGTCTTTCGGGTTTTTTATCGCGCAGTCGCGATTCTTCTCATCATTCTCCCCGCCCTTGCACAGATTCAGAATCAGCCGGATGACGGCCAGTGGATCATGGCTGCGAAGAACTACGCAAGCACGCGCTACAGCACGCTTGCGCAAATCAATGCTGAAAATGTGAAAACGCTGCGAGTGGCGCTTACGTTTTCCACCGGCAGCACGCATGGCAACGAAGCAGCGCCCCTGGTTGTGAACAACACGATGTACATCGTGACGCCATTTCCGAACAATCTCTTCGCGCTTGATCTGACAAAGCCGGGCGCCCCCGTCAAGTGGGAGTATCAGCCGCATACATCCGCATCGGCGCAAGGCGTCGCTTGCTGCGACACGATCAACCGTGGCGCGGCGTACTACAACGGAAAGATTTATTACAACCTGCTCGATGTCGAGACGGTGGCTATCGACGCCAATACGGGCAAAGAGGTCTGGCGCACGAAGCTGGGCGACATTAATAACGGCGAAGCGATGACGATGGCCCCGATTGTGGCCAAGGGCATTGTCCTGGTCGGCAACAGCGGGGGAGAATTCGGCGTACGCGGCTGGCTGGCCGGTCTGAATGCAGATACGGGTAAGATCGCGTGGCGCGCTTACACTGCCGGGCCCGATAAGGATGTGCTCATCGGGCCGAATTTTCATCCGTTCTACAAGCGCGACCAGGGCACGGACCTAGGCATGAAGAGCTGGCCGCCTGGCGCATGGAAGATCGGAGGCGGCGCTGCGTGGAGCTGGATTTCTTACGATCCCGATCTCGATCTTTTCTATTACGGGACGTCAAATCCGGGGCCGTGGAACGCCGAACTAAGGCCGGGAGACAACAAGTGGACCTCGGCGCTGTTGGCACGGCGTCCGGAAACGGGCGAAGCAATCTGGGCGTACCAGATGAACCCGCACGATCTGCACGATTATGACGGTGTGAATGAAAACATTCTGCTGGATCTGACGATCAACGGAAGACCGCGGAAGGTTCTGGCGCATCCGGATCGTAACGCGTTTTTGTACCTGATGGACCGGCAGACGGGCGAGATCGTGTCGGCCGAAAAGTTTGCCTATTCGAACACGGCCGAAAGTGTGGATCTGAAAACGGGAGAACTGCGGCTGAACACTTCGAAGCAGACCGGGTTCAAGCCGGTGCGCGATGCCTGTCCTGCGCCGCCGGGCGGAAAAGACTGGCAGCCGTCGGCATTCTCGCCTAAAACGGGTTTCATTTACATTCCGCACAATAATCTCTGCTACGAGTCGCAGGGCACGAATGCGAATTACATCGCCGGTACGCCGTATGTCGGCATGAAGGTGCGCATGTATGCGGGCCCGGGCGGGAATCGCGGCGCATTTTCGGCGTGGGATCCCGTGCAGGCGAAAACAGTGTGGAGCATCAAAGAGAATTTTCCCGTCTGGAGCGGCGCGGTCGCAACGGCCGGGGATCTGGTTTTCTACGGAACGATGGATGGCTGGTTTAAGGCGGTGGATGCGCGCAACGGAAATCTGCTCTGGCAGTTCAAGGTCGGATCGGGAATTGTCGGGCAGCCGATCGTATATCGCGGACCTGATGGGAAAGAATACGTGGCGGTGCTTTCAGGGGTTGGAGGATGGTCGGGAGCAGTTGTTTCGGGCGGGCTCAATACTGTGGACGGCACAGGTGCGCTTGGCTTCACGAATGCAATGACGGATCTCGGCAAGTACACGACGAAGGGCGGAATGCTGTATGTGTTCTCGCTGCCATAGTCAGGCAATCTCGCTCGCCGCTCTGTTTGCTTGCTGCGTAATCACCACTTCGTCGTGCCAGCGCGAAAAGCGCGACATTCAGCCATCCCCGACGCGGCTGGCAATTTACGGCGACGCAGCGCGCCAGAGCACGCTGCGGCCGGGCGGCCCCGTGCTACCGCAACCGGTGGTTTCGAATCCCTACAACGGGAGCGCTTACGACATCTCCGAAGGACAGCGGCTTTACGATTGGTACAACTGCTCCGGGTGTCACTTTGCCGGAGGCGGCGGGATCGGACCGCCGCTGATCAAAAAGGAATGGATCTATGGCGGCGAACCAGCGAACCTGTTCGACACCATAGTCAAGGGCCGGCCGAACGGCATGCCTTCCTGGGGCGGCCGCATCCCGGAATACCAGATCTGGCAGCTTGTCGCTTACGTCCGCTCGCTGAATGGTGAGCAGCCCACATCGGCTACGGCGTCGCGGCAGGACACAATTGAGCCGAATCCACAGAATATCCAGAACCGCGTGCCGGGGAAAACGAAATGAGCCGCTGGGCCGGACTCGGACCCGTTATCGCAGCGCTATTTCTGACACTTGCCGCGTGCGCGACGCGCGAACAATCCGCGCTGGACCCAGCGGGGCCGCAGTCGGGCAAGATCGCGGCGCTGTGGTGGTTTTTCTTCTGGCTGCTCGGCGTCATTTTCGTTCTGGTGATGGTCGTGATGCTCTGGACACTCGTGCGCCGCGAGCAGACCGGGACATGCGAGCCGAAGCTTCAGCGCACGGTTACGACGGCGAGCGTGGCGACAGTGATCATTCTGCTCGTGTTGCTTGTCGCGAGCATCACGGCGGGGAAAGCAACGGCGGATTTGGCGAAAAAACCGAATCCGCTCACGATCTCGGTAACGGGCAATCAATGGTGGTGGCAGTTTCGCTACCTGAACAGCGATCCGTCGCAGGTCCTGACAACGGCGAATGAGATTCACATTCCTGTTGGCCGCAGCATTCTGCTTCAGGGACAATCGAACGATGTGATTCACAGTTTCTGGGCGCCGAATCTGCACGGCAAACGCGATCTGATTCCCTCGCGCGTGACGACGGAGTACATCGAAGCGGACAAACCCGGCATCTACCGCGGGCAATGCGCAGAATTCTGCGGATTGCAACACGCGCACATGGCCTTCTATGTAATCGCGGAGCCAGCCGGCAAGTTCAATGCATGGATGCAGGCGCAGTTGCAGCCATCCCTCGAGCCGGCAAATCCGGTTCTCTCGCAAGGACAGCGGGCGTTCCTGAATTACGCCTGCGTGTACTGCCATCAGGTCCGCGGCACGCCTGCTGCCGGGCAGAACGGGCCCGATCTCACGCACTTCGGCTCGCGCAGCACGATTGCGGCCGGTACTCTTCCAAACACGCCGGGGAATCTGGGCGGCTGGATCCTGAATCCGCAGCGCATCAAGCCCGGAACGAAGATGGCAACGGTTGCCGTGAAACCGGAAGATCTGCAACCCATGATTCAGTACCTGGAGAGCCTCAAATGAGTGCCACGCAGGATGTGTTCCCGCGCATTCCGGACGAACACGCGGAACTGAGCCTGCTTGATCGAGCCTGGCAAAACGGGCGCGGCATTTTCGGATGGCTTTCAGTGACAACGCATCATGCCATCGGGCTGCGCTACATCGTTACGGCCTTTATCATGCTGCTGGCAGGCGGTGTGGAAGCGCTCCTCATGCGTACCCAGCTCGCACTCCCCAATAGCACGTTGCTTGGCCCCGATCGCTATAACGAGATTTTCACGACGCATGGAACCACGATGATGTTTCTCTTCGCCGTGCCCGTAATGGAAGGCATGGCAATTTATCTCGTGCCGATGATATGCGGCACGCGAAACGTCGCGTTTCCGCGATTAAATGCATTCGGATATTGGATGTTTCTGGCGGGCGTTCTGTTCCTCTACTGGGGCGTGTTCACCAACGCTGCGCCGGATATGGGCTGGTTTGCGTATTCGCCACTCTCAGGCCCGCAGTTCACGCCGGGAAAACGCACCGACTACTGGGCGCAAATGATCACATTCACCGAAGTTTCGGCGCTGTGCGTGGCAACGGAGCTCATTGCCACGATTTTCAAAATGCGCGCGCCGCGCATGTCGCTGAACCGGATTCCGCTGTATGTCTGGTCGATCCTGGTTCAATCCTTCATGGTGATTTTCGCCATGCCGGCGGTCGTGATCGCAAGTTCCTACCTTCTTTCTGATCGCACCGTCGCGACACATTTTGTAAATCCGGCGGAAGGCGGCGATCCCCTGATGTACCAGCACATGTTCTGGTTCTTCGGCCACCCTGAGGTCTACATCATTTTCCTTCCAGCGCTGGGATTCGTGTCCTCGATTGTCGTAACAAACGCGCGCAGAGCGATTGTAGGATATCCGGCGATGGTGCTGTCGCTGGTCGCCAACGGGTTCATCGCGTTCGGATTGTGGGTGCATCATATGTTCGCAACGGGTCTGCCGCAGATAGGCGAGGCGTATTTCACGGCCTCGAGCATGATGATCGCGATTACCAGCGGGGTGCAGATTTTCTGCTGGCTGGCGACGCTCTGGAGCGGCAACGTGCGCGTCAACACGGCGCTGCACTTTGTTTATGGCTTTCTCGTGATTTTTGTGCTCGGCGGCCTGACAGGCGTCATGCTGGCTTCGGTGCCGCTCGATCTGCAGGTGCACGATACCTTTTTTGTGGTGGCGCATTTTCATTACGTGCTGATCGGCGGCGCGCTCTTTCCACTCTTCGGTGCTTTCTACCATTGGTTTCCCAAGATGACCGGGCGGCTCATGAATGAGCGGCTGGGCAGGATTAACTTCTGGGTTCTATTTATCGGTTTCAACGTGACGTTTTTTCCGCTGCACATTCTCGGATTGAGAGGAATGCCGCGGCGCATCTACACATATCTGCCGGAGATGGGTTGGGGACCATTGAATCTGCTCGCCACGATTGGGGCATGGATTATCGCCATAGGCGGTATGTTGTTCATCGTGAATTTCTTCTGGAGCAGGCGGAATGGGCGGATTGCAGGACATAATCCCTGGGAGGCAGCGAGTCTCGAATGGGCGGCCGCTTCACCGCCGAAGAATTACAACTTCGAATTTCTCCCGGTCGCGACGAGCCGTTATCCATTGTGGGCGCAACCAGAGGAGCGCACAGTCGTAACAGGCCTGCGCAACGACCGGCGCGAAGTGCTGGTGACGACGCTTATGGAGGCCGAGCCGCATCACCGCTACGTGCTGCCGGGTTCGAGCATCTGGCCTTTTCTCACGGCGATCACCGTCACTGTGGGTTTCGCCGGATCGGTTTTCAATCCCTGGTACATCGTCTGGGGATCCATCCTCAGCGGCATCGCGCTTACCGGCTGGTTTTGGCCGCGGCGTCCTCTGGAACTGGAGCCGTGATGGAGATCGCGCCAAAAATTCTCGATGTCAGTCATCTCGAGCCGTACGAAATTTCAAATCAGGCTCCGGCCTGGTGGGGACAGCTGCTGCTCGGCGTCATCGAATGCACAATGTTTTCGCTGCTGATTGCAGCATATTTGTACACGCGCTTGCGCATGGATGTCTGGCCGCCGCCGGGCGACCAGTTTCCCAATCTGCTGCTGCCGAGTCTTGCACTGATTCCGCTGCTTGCGAGCACATTCGGTTCCTATATTGCAAGCGATGGCGCGAAGAAGAACGATCGCGGCCGGATGGTCCTGGGACTGACGGTGAACCTTGTGCTTGCGGCCATTTTCTTCGGCATGCGCGTCGTGGAATGGCATTCGCTCAATTTCAACTGGAAGGCCGATATTCAGGGTTCTTACGTCTGGGCATTTCTCGGGCTGCACAGTTTCGACGTAATTGCAGACCTGGTGTTTACCCTGGTTTTGCTCGTTTGGGTTGTTTCGGGCCGCTATGGGGAAAAGCAGCGGCTCGGCGTGCATGTGGATTCCGTTGTGTGGTACCTGCTGGTTGCTATCTGGATACCGATCTACATAGCAATCTACTGGGGACCCATGCTGCTGGAGTCATAGGTAATGGCGAGACACCTCACACGCGATCTGATCCTGTGGCTTAGCCTGCTCGCCGGGCCTGTCTTGTGGCTGATCAGCTTTCAGGCGAAATTTGCGTGGGTACCGCTCACATGCGCAGCACAGAGCAGGTTCGCAACGCTGCTGTTTTCGATTCTTGCTCTCGCCTTGACGGCGATCGCAGGCACGGTGGCGTGGCGGCAATGGCGCGCTTTGCAGAATGGCTCACCCGAAATAGCAGGTCCGGGGCTTGCGGCAAGCCGGTTCCTGGCGCTGGGTGCAATCGCGTTTTCCGCCGGCTTCTTCCTGGTGATTCTGGCCCAGATCGTACCCGACGTAGTTCTGGAAGCGTGCCAATGAACCGCGCCGGCGTCATGTTGTTTCTTGCGCCGGTGCTGGCGAGCGCACATGCAGGCGAGCCGCTCGCACCGCACGATCTGTGGTCGTCCTGGGAACTCGATCCGGGGGTTGTGATCCCGCTGGTTCTTGCGGCCGTTCTGTACGCACGCGGAGCGCAAAGGCACGCCGGCCTGACACGGCTGCAACAAACCTGCTTCTGGGCCGGCTGGCTCTCGCTTGCGGCCGCGCTCATTTCACCTATCCATCCGCTGGGCGAGGCGCTGTTTTCGGCACACATGACGCAGCATGAGATTCTGATGCTGATTTCGGCGCCCTTGTTCGTGCTGGCGCGCCCGCTCGTTACCTTTTTATGGGCGCTTCCGATGAACTGGCGTAGGGCGCTCGGGCGATTTTCGAAAATGCCATTTGCCGCACGGACGTGGAAGCGGCTTACGGATCCGCTCAGCGCGTGGGGATTACATGCCGCGGCAATCTGGGCGTGGCATGTGCCGTTTCTGTTCCAGCTCACTCTGCGAAGCGACCTGGCGCATATGGCGCAGCATCTCAGCTTCTTTTTATCCGCGTTACTCTTCTGGTGGGCGGTGTTCTATGCGCACGGAAGCAAGGCTTACGGGGCCGCATTTCTGTACGTATTTACGACAGCGATACACACGGGCGCCCTGGGTGCGCTGCTTACCTTCGCGCCGCACGTCTGGTATCCCGCTTACAGCCGTACGACGGAACTATGGGGGCTCACTCCCTTACAGGACCAGCAGCTTGGCGGGTTGATTATGTGGGTGCCGGCAAGCCTGGTCTACCTTGCTGCCGGGCTTGCATTGTTCGCGGCGTGGCTGACCGAGAGCGATATGCGGCTGGAGAGGGCCTCGCATGCGCCGTAACATGCTTCTTTCGGTGGTGCTGGCCTCCATATTCTTCGGCGGTTGTGATGAGAATGGCGGCGGCGAGCGAATTGCGCAGACGACAACCGGCGGTAATGCCCGGCGTGGCGCTTCGGCTATTGCGCACTATGGGTGCGGCTCGTGTCATCAAATTCCCGGTATTTCCGGAGCGAACGGGAGAGTTGCGCCGCCCCTTTCTGGAATTGGGAGCAGGCTGTATCTGGCTGGGGTGCTGCAGAATACGCCGGAAAATATGACGCGTTGGATTCAGAATCCTAAGGCAGTGGATGAGAAGACGTTGATGCCGGATCTGGGAGTTACGCCCAGAGACGCGGCCGATATTGCCGGTTACCTCTACACGTTGAAGTAGGCGCGATGCTGCGGATTGCGCACTCAGTGCTTACGCGAGCACCAGCCCCGCTTGTGCCTTCAGATCGAATCCGGCGAATTCGCGGCGTTCAAACTTAGGGAAAGCTGCTGCGGCGATCATCGCTGCGTTATCAGTAGATAGATAGGCAGATGGAAAGTAAAACTTAAACCCACGCACCTGGTCGGTAGCATACCGCAGGCCGCGGTTTGCAGCCACCCCGCCCGAGATCAAAATCGAATCCGCACCAAGCTCTTCGGCGGATGCGACGGCGCGCGAAAGCAATTCCTCGACGACGGTGTGTTGGAAACTGGCGAGCAGATCGAGCGTGCGCTGAGGGGTCGCGGCGCGCCACTCTTCCAGAGTCGCGTTCTTCAATTTTCGCCGCGCGGCAACCTCCTCCGCGACATCGTTCTGCTCGGTCCAGCGCAGCACGGCCGTTTTCAAGCCGCTGAAGCTGAAATCGAGTTCATTGCCCTTCATGCGTGCTCGTGTGAACTTGACAGAGCGAAAATCGCCGAACGAAGCCAGTTGATCGATCAACGGCCCGCCCGGATAGCCGTATCCAAGCAGTTTCGCCACTTTGTCGTAAGCTTCGCCGGCGGCATCGTCGCGCGTTTTACCCAGCAAGCGATACACGCCGCGAGCCGGGATCGCAAAGAGATGTGTATGCCCGCCGCTGGCAACCAGCGCGAGGGCAGGAAAGTTTACTTCCGGATGCTCGAGGAGTACCGAATGAATGTGGCCTTCGACGTGGTTCACTGCGATCAAAGGCAGGCCGCGCGCCAGGCACAAAGCTTTGGCATACGTGATTCCAACCAGCAAAGAACCGACAAGCCCCGGGCCCGCAGTTACGGCCATGGCGTTAATCCGATCGAGGCTGGTTTCCGCTTCTGCGAGCGCCTGCCGCACGACGGGCACAATGGCGCGCAGGTGCTCGCGGGAAGCAAGCTCGGGCACAACGCCGCCGTACTTTGCATGCGTGGCAAGCTGGGAGGCGACAGCGCTCGATCGAATCTCGCGTCCATCGGCAACGACAGCGGCGGCTGTTTCGTCACAAGAGCTCTCGATTCCTAAAATGAAGGTTTGCAAGTATCCGATTTTCATTATGAGCTTCCGGCGGAACTGATTGCGCAAGAGCCGCCGAAAGAGCGCGGCTCTTCGCGAATGCTCGTCATTTCACGAGGGAAGAATTCCTTCCATGATGACGAATTTCGCAATTTTGCGACCTATTTACGAGCCGGCGACTGCCTGGTTTTAAACGATACCCGCGTTTTTCCGGCGCGTCTCCATGGACGAAGGAATAGCGAGCGGGGGGCCGCGGTGGAAGTCTTTCTGCTCCGTCCAACCACTGAAGGAAATACGTGGAACGCCCTCGTCAAACCGGGGAAGCGAGCGCACACCGGCGACCGGATTGTCTTTAATGCCGACCTTACGGCGGAAATCGTTTCGCAAGGCGAGTTCGGCGAGCGTGTCCTACGATTTCACGCCGGGCGGCCGCTTGAAGAGATTGTCGATCAGCTCGGTGAAACGCCCCTGCCACCCTACATTCATCGCAAGCCGGTGAACGCCGATCGGGAGCGCTATCAAACGATCTTTGCGAGGAATCGCGGTTCGGTTGCCGCGCCTACGGCCGGTCTGCACTTTACGCCGGAAGTCCTCAACGAAGTTCGCGAGCGAGGGGCAGAGATTGCGCATGTCACCTTACACGTCGGGCTTGGCACGTTTGCACCGTTGCGCAGCAAGGTGGTTTCCGAAATCCAATTACACGAAGAGACTTATGAATTGAAAGAAAAGGAATGCATGCATCTGCGCCGCGCGCAACGCCTGGTCTGCACCGGGACAACGAGTGTGCGCACCGTCGAGACCGCCCTGCTGCGCGACGGATTCCAGCCTCAGCATGGAGAAACGAATCTCTTCATTTATCCCGGATTTCGTTTTCGCGGCACCGGCGCCATGCTCACCAACTTCCATTTACCTGAATCGAGTTTGCTGATGCTCGTCTGTGCGTTTGCCGGTTACGAGCTTACGATGGCCGCGTATGAACACGCAGTACGGGAGCGCTACCGCTTTTTCTCGTATGGCGACTGTATGTTTATTGAATAATGAGCCCGCGCCTTATCAGCGAGGCGAAGATTCAAGATGGATGAGCCCGCGCCTTATCAGCGAGGCGAAGGCTAAAGAATAGCCAGATAGAGGTTATAAGCGCAGATGCCGTCGCGCGTATAAGACTCAAGCGCACGCCGGCCTTCTTCGGCCGCGCGCCAATCGCGCAGCAGACGGCGTCCGACACGCGCGATATCGAGCACGTCATCCACATTTGCCTTCCAATCGTCGGGAGCCCAATCGATGGCGTCGGAGACGACCGAGGGAACGCCCTCGGCAACGCCGTCGGCCGTCACCATATTGAACGATTCGGTGTAACTGGGTTGAAGCAGCAGGTCCATATGCGCGACGGTCCGGCGAAAACTCGGCCAGGACTGCCATCCGTTCAGCCGCAATTGCACACCCGGCAATCCTGCCAGCATCTCGTTCACTGCGCCGAGCACCATATCGCCACCGCCCTCCGTTCGCCCTCCCGACATCCAGAGTTCGAGGGGCGCCCGCAGGTGTCGGGCGATTTCGAGAGCCGCTCCCGCGGCGCTCATCAGATTTTTCAATGGGCGGGTGGCGCCGAACACACCGATACGAAGTGTCCCGCCGGACCACGGCTGCTGACGAACACAGTGCTCCTGAAGCCAGTACAGATTCGGCAGATAGGTACAGGGGGCGCCGAAAGCCGAATGGATCCAGCGGCAGAAACGGCGGCTGTTGCCGGCGAGGTGCACGTTCGAGGTGCCCAACTCCAGATCCATTGTTTCTCGAACCAGCTTTACGCCGTTACGGTCGGCTTGCAAAAAACCGACATTCGAATGGCAATTGACGGCAAATTGCGTTTCGGGAAACTTATGCGCGAGCATCTGCAGGTCTGCGGTCGGAATCCACGGGGCCGAAATGATCACGTGTCCGGACGATCGAAGTTCGAGCTTGCGCGCCAGATCGGCAGCATCGATTACGGCCCAGACTGCCGCATCGATTCCTTCGCGGCGCAAAACCTTTGCCGTGTTGATTGCCGCTACACCCAAACCGATATGGCTGATGCTCCGAACGGCAGCGAAATTTTTGTAAGCAAGAACCACTCTCAAGCGTCAGGCCTCCCGACCGGCGAGCTTTCTCGCGTCAATTCAGGATGGACAGACGATCGTGCAGCGCGTTCCGCGGCGCTCGTATAACGCTTTCATTTCGCGCTGCTTAGAAAATGTGTGACGTTTGTGATCGGAATGCGGATATCAGCTCGTCGCCGAGAGGCTTGAAACCGGTGGGAGCGGCTCGTCGGGCATATAGCCCGCAAACTGGTCGAGCAGAACGTTGCCTCGGTACTCGATCTCCTGGTGAATTCCGATTGAAGTCGTGTAATAGACGAAAATCGTCGTGTTCTTCAGTTGCCCGAAGAACTTTTCCGGCAACGTTGGTTTCCCTTGCTCCGGATCCGAGCTGCGCCGTTTAATCTGCTCGCTTGCGGACATCTTTTTCAGAACGGCGAGCTGCTGTTCTTTCGAACCCTGCAAGAATGCCTTGCTATGGAGGGAATGCGAAAGATCGTTCACCCCCGCCAGGCCTTCGCGCCAGGTCTGCTTGTCCTCAGGTAAGAACGCCTCAGCTACCGATTTGTCGATATAGGCGGCAACTCCCGCTGCGTGTGCGCCGGGAGAGTGACCGTCGGCGGGGATCACGAGTTCTGTTAAGGCGTCGAGCAGCGCGAATTCTTCTTTGGTGAAGTACAGAGGAGCGCCGGGTTCCGGAGCCGGCAGGGCGAGCGGCGCAGTCAATCCTGCAACCGAGAGAAGTTTCAGAAGGTCGCGGCGGTTCAGATCGAAGGGCGAAGCTTGATTCTTCGCCTCGCTGATAGATCGCGGGCTCATCCTAAATCTCTCCTTTCTGTAATTGATCGGCGAGATAATCGCACGAACGCCAGGCCAGTGCCATGATGGTCCAGGTCGGGTTCTGGCAGGAAGCGTTGACATGCGTGCTGCCGTCGACAACGAACAGGTTCTTCACATCGTGAAACTGCTGAAACTGGTTGACGACGGAAGTTTTGGGATCGTTGCCCATGCGCGAGGTGCCGAGCTCGTGAATGGACCAACCTTCCGGCAGCATGTCGCTTGAGGAGGATACAATCTCGAACTTAGCCGCTTCAAACATCTCGCGCCCGGCGCGGACCATGTCCTCGCACATTTTGCGCTCGTTTTCGCCGAATTTGTAGTTGAAACGAAGAACGGGAATGCCCCAGGAATCCTTTACTTGCGGATCGAGCTCGATCTGGTTTTCGTAGCGGGCGAGCACTTCGCCAAATCCGCCGATATCGATGGTGGCCCCAGCCATGCGTCGGGCCTCGCGCTTGTAGTCTTCGCCGAAGCCGGGTGTGCTATAAACGCTGCCCGGCACCATTCCGCAGCCGCTGCCTCCCTCAAAGCCATATCCGCGAATAAAATCCAGTTTGCTGTTTTTGTCGAGGTTGCGGAAACGCGGAATATAGAAGCCACCGGGCTTGCCGTCGTCGATGGTGCGGGGTTTCCCAACCAGTTCCGGCATGAAGCCGGCGATCGATGGCCCCATGACGTGCTCGCAGAAATTGTGTCCGGCATGTCCGCTCGAATTGCCGATTCCATTCGGATAGGTCGTCGATTTCGAGAGCAGAATCAGCCGCGTCGATTCGAGTGTGGAAGCAGCCAGCACCACGGTCTTCGCTTTCACTTCATATTCGCGCCGGGTTTCGCTATCGACAAACGCTACACCCGTTGCTTTGCCCGTGTTCTTGTCGACCGTGATTTCACGCACGGTGGCATTGGTGCGCATGGTCAGATTGCCCGTGTCGTAAGCCGGGCGAATCAGACCCGTGGGCGAGTCAAATGCGGCATGAATGTCGCATCCGCCGACGTGGCGATTGCATGCGCCCCGTCCGTAGCAGCGGCTGCGGTACTTGTTGTGCTTCAGGCCATCGGTGGTGACGCCAGCGCGATACGGCGTCAGCACGCGATTCATTCCCTTGAGTGTGTTTCGCAAATGCAATTCGGAATAGGTCAGCTTGATCGGCCGCTGAAATTTTCCGTCGGGCAGCCAAGGCAAATTTTCCGGATAGCCGGAAACGCCTAAATAAGTATCCACGCGGTCGTAATACGGCTCAATATCCGCGTACGAGATAGGCCAGTTCTCTCCATAGCCGTCGCGATCTTTGGCCTTGAAATCATAGTCGGAAAGCCGCAGGGCCAGGCGTCCCCAGATATTCGTTTTTCCGCCAACGACTCGCGAACGAACCCACGCGTAAGGAGTTCCCGTTGTCGGATTCTGCTTTTCATCCACAACGAGCGTTTTGCTGTAATCGGAGCCGCCCCACTGCTCCACATATGAGGTGACTTTTTTATACGGAGAATTTTCGGCAGCGTACGGGCGGGGACGAAACCGGTACTCGGCCGCGGTGAGCGCGTGATAATCCGGCGGCATCTTGCCCCGCCGCGGATGATCGTAAGGCCATTGCATCGAGTGCAGAATCTTGCTGGTGTCCTGGTACGCGCCTGCCTCGAGCAGAAGAACTTTCAATCCATGCGACGTAAGCGCATGCGCCGCCATTCCGCCCGCGGCTCCGGAGCCGACCACGATGGCGTCGTACGTCTTTTTTAAATCGATTTCGGAATTTGAGGGCGGAAATTGGATCAGCATCGACGTTGCCTTGGCTACTTGAATTGTAGACCCGATGCACGTGACCGTGATCAAACAAGCCGCTGGGGCAAGTAAGCGAAGAACTTAATCCCGCATCGTCAGAACTAAACGTGATGGGCTGGGCGGAAGATCCTGCAAGCGGCTTTCACCGAATCCGGCTTCGCGGAACATCGCTTCCAGTTCGCGGAAGGTATAAGCATCGCCGCTCGCTGTATTGGCCAGCATAACCAGGCTGAAAGCGGCAGCGGGCGCAGGTGAAACGCGGTCGTCGTTCGGAATGAATTCGACTGTTGCTACCCGGCCGCCTGGGTTCAGGGCTGCGTGCACACGTTTTAGAAAAGCGACGTTGGTCGGCGGATCGAAATGATGCAGAAAGTTCGGAATCAACACGAGATCGTAGCCGCTGCCCAGATCTTGCTCGAACGCGCTGCCGGCGATCGTGGAATAGCGCTTCTCCACGCCGGCAGCTTTTGCGTTCTCGAGCGCAACCGCGAGGACGCTTTTCCAATCCACTCCCACAATCTCGGCTTGCGGGTTCTGCTGTGCCACGCTGATTCCGAAAATGCCATGTCCCGCAGCAATGTCGAGCACCTTCATCTTCCGGCCGGGCTGGCTCACGATAGGCACGAGAAGCTGCGCGATGATCCGAACGAGCGGCATCATGGATCGCGCGAATTCCACCCAGAACTCGTTGTCCGGCTTCATCGTGCCCGTGCCATCGGGCGTGCCGCCTTTTCGCACGGCGGCGGTCAGTTCCTGAAATCGCGCGACGCTCTCCGGATTGATCAGGAAATTGGCCACTGTGCCGAGATACGCGGGCGACCGCTTGTTTAGAAAAGCCGCGGAATCCAGCGTCAAATCATAGCCACCGTTTGTCTTGCTCAAAAAGCCGAGGATCGTGAGGTAATCGCAGAGGATGCGCACACCGCGCTCGGCTGCCTGGCTGCGCGAGGCAATTGCTGCCGGTGTTTTCGCCCCGTCCGCGATATGCGTGAAAATTTCCAGGTCGATTGCGCTTTTTAGCGCCATTGATTGCTGGTACCGGTTTAAGGCTTCAAAAACCAGGATCGGGTTGGGTTGTTGTGCTTGTGTCGACATTTTTTCAGCATCGCAAAATTGACGTGGATGGAAAATGATCTGTGAGATGAAGCTCCTGATCTTTTCCGATATTCACGCCGACTTCGCCGCTCTCGAAGCCTTGATGACGACTGAAGCGGAGTGTTATGTCGCTGCCGGCGACTTAGTGAATTGGGGCCGCGGTGTAGAGCGCGCGGGTCCAATTCTCGCCCGCCGCGCAGAGCAAGTCTATGTGCTGCCAGGCAATCATGAATCGGAACACGCGATCGCGCAATTATGCCAGCAGTTCCATCTCCATAATTTTCATGGCGGGGTCATGAAATGGAACGGCTACAACGTTGCGGGCCTCGGCTATTCAAATCCGACTCCTTTTAACACGCCCGGAGAGTACAGCGAAACCGAACTCAGCGAGCGCCTGGAAAAATTCTCGGGATTGCATCCGCTCATCCTGATTTGTCATTGCCCGCCGAAAGATACTCCGCTCGATCAGGTCCGTCCAGGTGTCCATGCCGGCAGCACGGCGGTCCGCGATTTCATCGAAAAAGAACAGCCCGAATATTTCTTCTGCGGGCATATTCACGAGGCAGCCGGCACGGAAGCCATGCTTGGCAAGACACGCGGTCGCAACGTCGGCAAAAAGGGTTACGTGCTTGAGATCTAACTTCGGTAAACGTCCGCGAGCAGCCGCTCCAGATACGCTTTCGAATCCAGGATGTCTTTTTTCTGCTCCGGACCCGAGATCTCGCGCTCGATCGTCAGCGGTCCGGAATAATTGACGGCCTTAAGCTTCTCGATCACTTTGCGAAAATCCACTTTGCCTTTGCCGATCGCTACTTCGCGCCCAAGATTCCTCGGATCCGTCGGGAACAGACCGTCTTTGGCATGCGTACCGCGCACGAAGGAACCGAAGACATCCATCGCGTCTACCGGATTTCCGTTGCCGTAGAGGATCAGATTGGCCATGTCGAGATTGATGCCCACGTTATCGAGGCCAATATCGTGAATCGCGCGCAGCAAGGTGACCGGCGTCTCCTGGCCGGTCTCGAATAGAAACATGCGCCCGCGCGCTTTGCAGTAAGCGGCAACCTCTTTGATGGCGGCTATTCCCTCTTTGTAGTCGGAGTCGTTCGGGTTCTCCGGCAGGAACCCGCAGTGTGTATGAATGGCGGGCACGTTCGCCCCTTCGGCGACATCGGCCGCAAGCTTCAGTGCATCGATTCGCGCTTGCCGCGTCGCTTTGGGAACAAGCCCGATCGTCAATGGCCCTTCATAAAAGTTCCACACCATGCGCCCGGGCCCGAGTTCCATGACCGCAGTCGCTTCTACCCGGTGTTTATCCAAAGCGCGGCGCAGCGGCAGCGACACTTCTTTCGAAAGCGTCGCAAAGCCGATCTGGCACGTAGGAAACCCCAGCTCGCGCACGTATGCGATGGAGCGTTCGGGATCTTCGCCGCGCCTCACGCGCGCGACCACGCCCATTCGGATTGGAATCCGTGATGACTGCTGTCCTTTTACGAGCGCTGCGGCTCCTGTGGCGGAAAGAACGGCGCGGCGGCTTAGGTGGTGATGGTCCATATTTGAAACCTTAGCGCGCACGAGCCGCTAAAATCAGAAAGGACTCTGGTCTCGCGATGAAGTATCTGGCTCATTCGACAATACTGGCTATCGCACTTAGCGTTAATGCCCACGCGGCTATCGACGGAACTGTCGTGAACGGCACAACAGGCAAACCTGCTGCGGGCGTGAGCGTCGTGCTCATCAAACCGGGACAGAACGGGATGCAGACGCTCGGCACGACGACCAGCGACGCGGCCGGACGCTTTGTGTTTGAACACGACCAGCCTGGCGGCGGCCCGCAATTGGTGCAGGCCAATTTCGAGGGCGTCAATTACAACAAGCTCATGACGCCGAACATGCCGACGTCAAATGTCGAGCTCGATGTCTACGCTTCAACAAAGTCGCCCGCTGTTGCACGCCTGGCGCAACGGATGGTCGTTCTCGAGCCTTCTTCCAGCCAGATTGCAGCCAGTGAGACCGTGATCGTTCAGAACGACTCGAAGACGACCTACAGCAACGATTCTTTGGGCGCGCTGGTATTCTTTCTGCCTCCTGCCGCGAACGGCCAGGTGCGTGTAAACGTGCAGGGGCCGCAGGGTATGCCGCTGCCGCGCGCTGCCGAACGAACAGGTGAAAAAGATATTTACAAAGTGAACTTCCCGATCAAGCCTGGCCAAACGGAGTTTGATGTCTCCTATGTTCTTCCGGCCGGAAGCCCCTTTACGTTTCGCAGCCGTGTCGTAAATGTAAAAGGCATGCCGGCCGGACCGGTTCGCCTGATTGCGCCTGCGGGTGTGACGCTCAGCGGAAACGATCTGGAAAAAGTCGGAACCGAGCCGAAAACGCAGGCGACGATTTACACCGTAGTTGCCGCCGATAACTATAGCGCGGAGATTACCGGCACCGGCACGCTGCGCCAAGCCGAAGCTTCGCCGACCGAACCCGATGCTTCCGACCAGCCGCAGGTTACGCAAGGGCTGCCGCGCATCTATCACCATCTCGGGTGGCTTCTGGGACTCGCGTTTGCCACGCTGGCGGTGGGCCTGCTTGTGCTGTTTCGCAGCTCGCCCGTTCGCTCTCCTTATGGCAAATGAGCGCGCGTAACTGATGAGCGACGAGATCCGGCTCACGCGCGTCTGGAAGTTTTATGGCGATTACGCCGCGCTGCGTGATCTCACGTTGCATGTGGCTGCCGGATCGTGTTGCGCGTTGCTGGGTAGAAACGGGGCAGGGAAGACGACGCTGTTGCGCATCCTGGCCGGTCTGTCGCCTTTTCAGCGCGGCGAGCTCGATTTGTTTGGAGCAAAGCCGCGCAGCGAAAATGCTCGCCGGCAGACCGGGTTTCTGGGACACGGAATCGGCGTTTACGAAGATCTCTCGGCGCGTGAAAATCTGCACTTCTTTGCGCGGGTTGCGGCCGTGCGCGAGCCGGCTCAAGCGAGCGCCCGGTGGCTCGAGCGCGTCGGCCTCGCACAAGTCGCGAAGATGCCCGTCCGTCAATTCTCGCGCGGCATGCGGCAACGCCTGGCATTAGCGCGCACGTTTTTGCATTCGCCGCGACTGCTGTTGCTGGATGAACCCTTCACGTCGCTCGATGATCGCGCCATTGCCATGCTGAGCGAACTGCTCGAAGAAGCGCGCGCAAACGGGGCAACGATAATTCTTTCAACGCATCAATTGCGCGAGGCTTTGGCCATCGCCTCCCATGTCGCGCTGATCGAAAACGGCCGCCTGCGCTACTCGGGTGAACGTACATCCGAGATGGCCGACGATCCGTCATACCTGTACCGGCTCTACACGGAGCTCGGCGCCGCTTGAGAACGCTTCGGCAGGCGCTGCTCGTCGCGCGCAAAGACTTGGCCGTGGAACTTCGCACGAAGGAGTCGCTCAATGCGGCGGGCGCGTTCGCGGTGGCGATTCTCTTACTGTTCAGTTTCGCGTTCGACGTGGCGTCACCGGAAACGCGCGAATTCGCCGGCGGACTGCTCTGGCTCGTTTTTGCATTTGCAGGCGCGCTCGTTTTCAATCGCGGTTTTGCCCGTGAACTACCGAATGAGTGTCTTGATACGCTCTTGTCTTCGGCGCTCTCGGCCGCCAGCCTGCTTATCGGCAAAGCGATTTCGAATTTCGTCACTTTACTCTTGGTCGAGATCGTTTCGCTGTTTGTCTTCGGGATTTTTTATAACATTCGCTGGTGGCTGCATTCGGGCTCGTTAGCGCTAGTGTTCGCGCTGGCGACGTGGGGCATCGCCACGCTTGGCGCAGTTTTTGGCGCGCTTACCGTGAATCTACGTTTGCGCGAGCTCATGCTGCCCGTGATCGTGTATCCGCTGCTGATTCCGCTCTTGATTGCCGCGATCGAATTAACGAATGGTCTTTTCGGAAATCAGCCCTTGAGCGAAGGCCAACTGCTGTGGAGTCGCGTGCTGATCGTCTTCGATATTGTGTTTACCGCTCTCGCGCTATTGCTCGCGGACGCGATCCTGGTGAACTAAGCAGCGCTCGTGTCCCTTCTTGCGCGCCCAGGCTTTCGGAGTGGCCCAGGGTTCGGCGTTCGCCTCTACCGTGTCGGCGCCGTGCGCAATGAGCAGTTGTGAAACCTGCACACGACCCCAACGGCATGCCCAGCCGAGCGGCGTGCTCTGCAGAATGCTGTCGCGCATCTCTGTTTTCGCGCCCGTTTCGAGCAAGGCTTGCGTAAACGCCGCCGCTTCTTCTTCGGCCACGTGATCACCCATCGCCGCCACCTCGTGCAGCAACGTGCGTCCGAACCCACCGGCTACGTTCGGATCCGCGCGCGCGAGGATCTGCCGGAAACACGCCAAATAGCCGTCGCGATCAAACGCGCGATTGCCCGCGTAGAGCCATGGGATGTGGTGCCAAAACGAAAGCGGCTGCGCCAGAACACGGAACCAGCGCGAATCTTCTCGTGGCCAGGTGATCCGTTCCAGGGCCATACGCACGATCTCGCTGCTGCCGCCGCTGGCGCCGAAATGCAGTAATTCCTCGACTGCCTTGCTGTCCGCATTGTCAGCAAGCATCTGCCGTGCCAGGTTCGTTTGGCGATAAATGGCCGCGATATCGGCCGTCACGATACCGCCGCGGCTTCGTAACAGTTCGACCATCTCCCATTGCTTGTGGCTATACGCGCTATAAACCGCAGAGCCGCTTGAATCCACATGCACATTCGGATCGGCTCCGTAATCAAGCAGGATTTCGGCCATCTCCCGTCTGCCGAGCGCCGCCGCATGCCAAAGCGGGTAGCCCTGCGAGTGCGCGGCCCAGTCGCCTTCGCCGCTGGCAATGTGTTCATCCGGATCAAAGCCGCAATCGAGCAGCATGCGGAGGATTTCGACCTGATTGTGTTCCACCGCGCAGGTGAGCAATCCGCCATCGCTCCAGCGAATCGGATTCCGTAGTGCGTCGTCCCTCTGCCGCGTCCGCAGCCAGTCGATATCACCGGCGATGACCGCCCGTCGCAACGGATCATCTTCACCGGCTTGCGTCTGCACCCGCCTTTCTGCAGGGCGCCGGCGCTCCTCCTCTTCAATTGCCGCCAATATTTCGTGATATTCGCGATCGGAGGCGAGCATCCAGGCTGTCGTCGCATCACGATGCGGATGAATGCCCTGCCGCGCATCGGCGCCGTGTTGCATCAGCAAGCGCGTCATCGCGGGTAATCGTTTCATTACGGCTTCGTGGATGGGACGCCGCTCGTCGCCGTAAGAGAGAGAAAGATTCACCAGTTCGGGACGTGATGCAAGCATGGCGCGTACCGTCTCCAGCGCGTTCGCGCCCACCGCTTCCATCAGCCGCCGGATAGTTATGCCATCGACATAAGCCTTCAGCTTCCGCCAGCTTTCGAAGCCATAACTTCTGGCGATGACGAGCTGCGCATCATGCAAAGCAAATTTCGCGGCGCCGGCGGCACGGTAATGTGCATTGACACGCGCCACAGCCTCCGCTTCACCGGCAAAATATTGCTGGAGCAATTCCTTCGCTTGCCTTTTGAGTTGTTCGAGGTTCGGATGCTCTGGCATCCGCAGGACAAGTACGTTCTTCACATGAGCTCCTTTCCCTTGCGCCCGTGTCCGCTCGTTCGGGCAGAAAAGAGTTCACCAGGATTGTCGGCAAAACTGTATTTTCAGGAGGACGCAGTCCTTTCCGCGGACACGGAGGCGTCCTGAAGCGCCTCCGTGATGATAACAGTTCTAATCGATCAGCCGGTATTCGCGCAGCACGGCATCCACTTCCGTATTGCCGGTCGGCACTTCGTTCGGTGGAAGGACAGCTCCGGCCGCCAGTAACAGTCGCGCAACGCCGGCGTAATCGCCGCCTTCTCCGCAATTATTGAGGCCATGCGTAAGCCAGTCGGCCGGTGTGCCGTGATGCGTACTGTCTCTTGCCATGAGCGAAGCACCCGCCTCCAACAGGAGCTTCGCAAGATCGGGATAGCCTTTCCAGCAAGCCCAGTGCAGAGCCGTCGCACCCATCTCGCCGCGCGCATCGACCGGCAATCCGGCAGCGAGCAGCACGCGCACTGCATCCGTTCCAT
Organism: Bryobacteraceae bacterium; assembly: GCA_036557945.1. Classification (GTDB taxonomy): domain Bacteria; phylum Acidobacteriota; class Terriglobia; order Bryobacterales; family Bryobacteraceae; genus Bog-105. The sequence continues at coordinate 22,719 of DATBGM010000036.1, forward strand.
GACTGTTGGCCAGATCGGGAATCAAATACGCGTTCTCCAGCGACTTCAGATTCGGCGGAGCTTGTTGCAAGAGCCTGCTCAACTCGTCCGGTGCTGCCCGCACTGCTTCTGCCACAAAACGATCCAGTTCCGAAAGAGCTGTACTTGCTCCGCTCGCTGCGAGCAGCGCTGCAGTTTGTTGCTGACCCCGCTGCAGAGCCATCGCGTAGGCGGTCCGTCCGTCCGTCTGTACCGCATCCAAGGGCACTCCATAGTTGATGAGAAGGGTAATGATCTCTGGACTTCGACCGCGCCATACCGCCCAATGGAGTGCTGTTTCGCCTCGCCCATTCACCTCGTTCGGATCTGCCCCGGACTCGAGCAGCAGGCGCGTACCCTCTATATCCTCGCGGTCGAGCATGTGTTTCAGCGCATTCGTTCCGGGAACGGATGCGCCATGCGCCAGCAGCAGCCGCAAGCACTCGAGGTCCGCGTGCTCGGTCGAGTGGTAAACCGACTCGCCATCGTTCGGGTTCGCACCCGCTTCGAGCAGCACTCGCGCCAGCGCGAGATTGTTGTTTATGCCGGTTGCGCCATACAGGCAGGAAAGCGGATAATCCGGCCACTCTTTCGCAACGTACGAGCAGTCGGGATTGGCGCCGCGGGCAAGCAGCGTCTGTGCTGTTTCCACCAGCCCTGCCGCGCGAGTCGAACTCCGGCTCGCGAATCGAGAAAAACAAACGTACAGCAGCGGCTCCCAATGGCGCGGGCCGCCTTTGGCCGTGGCAATCTCCGGTGCGCGATCTAGTGCTGCCTCCACTCGCGCCGGGTCGCCAAATACGAGCGCGGTGTGAAAATTAGCGTCTGCAAGCGTGGGATGCTTTTGCAATATCTCTAGCGCGCGCCGAAGGTCACCGAGCGCGGCTTCAACAAACGTCATGGCTAGACCCTGAAAATCCAACTCCGATTGCCGAATAAACCCGCGCAGCCGCGGCCAGCTTGCGAAACCCGCGCAATCGCAAGCTGCGCATCGTGTAAGGCAGGCGGGGCAGAGTTGGTCCGAACTGTTTTCAAACGCACGAGCGCGTCGCGATCGCCTGCTTGAGCGTTCTTAAGGAGGGCTTTGGCTTGTTTTCTGAAATATTCTAGATTGAGGCGGGTTGCCTCGAAACTGGTCGGCATGCGACCTCCTTTCAAGATTGCCCATCGTCCGCAGAACGGGCTGAAAGAAGGTGCGTCAGAAACGGAACTAAGCAGGTGGGAAAATCCCTTTCCGCGGACCGGAAGCGCCCTTCGCGCTTTCCATATTATAGGCCAGCAACGCTGGGATAATTGCCACCTCTTTGCAAAGGTCACCTGGACACAGGCGGCCATCTGACGCGTGCACCGCCATCGGCTCGAACGGCATGCGTCTGCCGCGGCATACTCGGCGGGTGGCATCAGCGAAGTCAAAAACGGCCGGGCCGACGTCACGATTAAACGCTCGCATAAACGCGGGCATGGGTAAACCGTGCCGTAGGCGTCGCCTCGCCGCCTTTTTTGGCTGCAAATCGATCAGGAAGTTCTGACTAGAAGTACGCGACCTGGTGGCATGACCGCGTGCATTTTGAGCAGCCGGCCCTGAAAGCCACGCTGACCGATTATGTGCATGAAGTACACGCTGTAGGCGAGCGCCCCGCGCGACTGGAAAGGTAACCGATCAGGCTCTCCCTAGCGGAGCAAATCCGAAATGTCATCGCCGGCCTGCAAGCTTTGCGCGGCGTCGCACAAATGGCGGCAGTCACGCTGGCGGCCGAAACCGGTTTGCTGAGCCGGTTTCAGAATCCCCTCAAATGGTGAGCCATCGGGCGGCTTGCTCTTTGGGAAGCCGACCGGGTGAACGGCGTGTTAATGCGCCCCTTGGCCGAACAGCACCGCAGCCGGAGTCTGCGCCAATGTTTTTATATCGAGCCACAACGAACGTGATGAGGCGTAGCGGACATCGAGCCGGACCATCTCATCGAATGAGACGCGGCTGCGCCCTTTCACCTGCCACAGACCGGTTATGCCGGGTTTCGCTTCAAGCACGCGTCGGCGGTGCCAGGCCGAATACGCCTCTACTTCATACGGAATGGCAGGACGGGGGCCAACCAGCGACATCTCGCCCTTGAGAACGTTGCAGAGTTGAGGCAGTTCGTCCAGGCTCGTTTTGCGTAAAAATGCGCCAACGCGCGTTACGCGCGGGTCCTTTGTCAGTTTGTACACGCCTGCACCGGTTTCATCTACCGGACCCTTCTCCGCTGCTCCCCGAATCAGTGACTTTACGTATTCGCGGTGAATGGCCGGATCGTTGTTTACGGACATGGAGCGGAACTTAAAAAAAACGAACGGCGCGCCGTATTGCCCCACCCGTGTCTGCCGGAACAACACCGGCCCTTTGGAAGAGCACTTGACGGCGACGGCGATGGCAGCAAGGAGAGGGGCAGTAAGAATCAGACCGGATAACGCACCGACGATATCCATGGCGCGTTTGGCAATGGAAAAGAAGGTGGTATCTTTTTGCGAGCGCGCCAGATCGGGATACAGACTCGGATGGCTCGGACGCTGCGGCACATCGTGGCTCCACTCCTCGGGAAAAAGATAATGCGAGATTTCGATACGGTTAAACTGATCGAAGCTCAATTCCCGGTAAAGCATGCCCTTGATCCGCCCGAGCACCGTACTCACGACACTAGGCCGGCATTCTTTCGGAATTTCGGTGAAGATCAGGCCAAGCACGGCGGGTTGAGCGTGCCAGCCGATCACATCGGTTTCTCGCACCGAACGGTTAAGCACAGCAAGGAGGCGCGGCAGGACCTTGCGCTGTGCATCGTCATGGGCAAGGCGGGCTACATCGAGCAGCATCAGCAGAAAGATACGCCCAGAGCGCTCGCTCCTTTTCCTTTCCAGACCTAGGGTGTGCGCAAACGATTGCTCGTCGAGCAGGCTTCGCGCGGGGGTGTGGTAAGCCGCCGCCGAGCGGCGGGCATGTGAGGCGCTCATCCGTTGTGCTCCTTCCTGCGGTCGCGCAGCATGCGGGCGGGTACACCCGCCACAATGGCATAATCCGGTACATCTTCAATCACTACCGCGCCTGCGCCCACGATGGCGTGGGCGCCTACCGTGACGCCTGGCAGAATGCTCGCGTTCATGCCGATATCGGCGCCAAACCGTACGCGCACTGGCTGGATGGTGAGGCCAGTGGTAATGATCGGGTCTTCGATCGGCCGACCGGTGTGCGCTGAACCTAAAACTTTGGCTCCCGGTCCCCAGCCCACATAATCTTCCAATACCAGGTCGCGCGCATCGAAGTACGCTTGTGGCCCGATCCACACGTGATCGCCGATCTTGCAAGTGCCATCGAAGCGTCCCTGGATCATGCATTGTGCGCCGATAAAAACGGAGTCGCCGAACTCCATCGTCTCCGGGTGTTTCAGTACAACGTTTGGAGCTACTTGCAAGTCATGGCCCGTACTCCGGCACAAGGCTGCGAAAAGCACGCGGCGCATACGCATATCGAAAGCATTCTCGCCTGCCGCAAACCGGGCGAGGATGTCGAGAAGTTCCCGCGGCGAATGACTCTCCCGCAGAGTAGCTGCAAACTGGCGCTCGAAGACCGGATCTTCAGCGCGTGCGCGGCGGCCAAATGTAGCAGCAACCTCGCGCGCGGGGGATGAATTGGAAATATTGGATCTCATTGGGAAAGCTGCACGGCTTTAGCCGGAGTTCGGTAGAGCGAAGACAGTTCGACGGGCCGGCCGTTCTGGGTTATAGAGCGCTGCGCGGCTTCGAGCAGCCGCACCACGCGGTATCCGGCATGGCCATCCGCGACCGGCGCCCGCCTCTCAATCACGGCACCGGCGAAATCGCGAGCAACGCGAGCCAGCGCCTCCCCGGTCTCGAGATTGGGCGCGACCATATCCCCGTTCTGATATCCGGCGAGCAGCTTTTCGCGCGAGCCGGCACCATGTTCGAGCGCCGGACCCTTGCCGTATATTTTGACTTTTTCGCTGGTCTCCAGGTCGTCCCAGATGGTCATTTTCCGGCTTCCTCCGAGAAGTACGCGGCGCACTTTGACCGGCGAAAGCCAGTTCAAATGGAAATGAGCTATCAACTTGCTGTTAAATTCGGCCGAAACGTAGGCGATGTTCTCAAACAGAGAGTTGAGGTGCCGGGCTCCTGTGGCTGCGACCGCCACCGGGTCGCGATCACACAGATAATCCAGTACCGAAAAGTCATGTGCACCCAGGTCCCACAACACATTTAAATCGCTTTGCACCAAGCCGAGACTGATGCGCACCGAGTCGAAATACAGCAATTCGCCCAATTCGCGCTGTGCAACCATCGATTTGAGAAACCGCACTGCCCCTGTATATACGAACGTGTGATCGACCATCAACACTTTGCCGCGTTTCTCAGCCAACTCAATCAGCTCAATGGCCTGGGCGCTTGTGGTTGTCATCGGTTTTTCCACCAGCACGTGCTTACCCGCCACGAGCGCTTTGCGGGCAAACGGGTAATGGGTCGATGCAGGCGTCGCAATGGCAACCGCGTCAATGCGCGCATCCGATAAGACGTCGCGATAATCCGGCTCCAGTTCCACCGCCGGATAGCGCCGCTTGACGCGCGCCAGAGTTCCAAGGTCAAAGTCACATACGGTTCTGACTTCCATGTCGCCGAGCGCGGCAAAATTGCGCAGCAGATTCTGTCCCCAGTAGCCGCATCCGACAATTGCCAGGCGAGGTTTCGACATGCAAATTCAGGTCTACTGGCCTTTTGGACGTGGTGAGGAAACCGGGACCACACAATCGCGATCGATCTCCACAGCAACCGAGCGGCAAAGGGCATCGACCGACAGTATGATACGGTAATCCCCCTTGATATCGGTTAGAATGCCCTCCAAGCCGCGCATGGCTCCGGAGGAGATACGGACTCGTTGTCCGGTCGTCAAATACGGCCACGGCACCGCCGGTGCGCCAGCCCCGGCGATGGTCTTCAGGTTCGCGATCTCCGCTTCTGAAATGCGCGCAATGCTATCTCCGAACCGCAGAATTCCGGTAACACCTGGAGTCGAGACGACAGGCGGCCGCCCGCACCAATCGGCCCGGCAAAATACATAGCCGGCGAACAGGGGGAGCTCGATCTCCTTTACCCGATCCGACCAGCGGCTGCGTTTGCGGTACAGGGGGACAAATTCTTCATACTCTTTCGCACGCAGGGATTCGGCCACCAGTTTTTCCCAGCGCGGCCGCACCGTCACGGCGCACCAAAAAGAGGATGTCGCACTTCGCTGGAGGTTCTCTTCGGCAAAAAATGGTTGCTCCGATGCAAACGTAGTGAAGGGCACGGTGCTCAAATTTTCCATAGTTGTGGCTTCTTACCTTTCGTTTCCATTTGGTCCAATCGCATTAAGATTCATCGATAAAACTCCTCCTTGAATCGGAATTCAGGCGCCGCAAAGTCGTGCGCGGTGAACGCCACGTTCTCTATGTGTGATGAAGATGTCGATTGATCTCATTTGCTGCAATCGGCTGGCCAGAAATTTCACCAGTTTCGCTGCCGTATTCTCTTTACGACCCGCGCTCCTCCTTCGGCAACAGATCAAGTGCGCCGGCTGGCGCCGTAGGCGCCGCCGATGTGCCCGGTTCGAATAGCCATTCCTGATCGCTTGCCAGCAGCGCCGCAATGCGTTCTTTCAATTCCGGACCTGGTTTGCGGAATCCGTTTACGATGCGGCTCAGGTTCGTCTCGTCGATATTCAACATGCGGGCCAGACGATTTTGGCGCAAACCCGTCCGCCACATTTGAAGTTTCAGATTGGGATACACCGGCTTTCCTTTCGTTTGCTCCAGCAGTTTTCGCACCGTGCGTATGCATGCCTTATTTGTTCGGGCTTCATTCCTTTGCTCCAGCGCTTTCTTTGCGGTAGTATCCGTAACTCGGTGTTTTCCAAAGCCACCAGTCCTGCACGCAATTCAGCACGACCCCAAGCAGCTTCGCCTGCGGAATGGAAGCGATGGCCTTGTTACAGGCAGCGCGGTCGGTGTGGCCGGGACGTGCGACCAGGATGACGCCATCTGCGACCAGTTGCAGCAATTCGTAATCGGCCACGGTTGCAATGGGAGGAGCGTCGCAGACGATACTCGTGAAGCATCCTCGAACATGGGCGACCAAGGCGCGCCAGCGCTCCGAATCCAGCAGGTCGGCAGCACGCTCCTCGCCTTCCCCGGCGGCGAGTATGTAGAGGTTCGGAACTTGCCGGGCACGCACCAGCGCGGACTCAAATTCGCAGCGCCCGGACAGCACGTCACTTAATCCGGGGTTTGCCGGAATCCCGAGTGTCTTCGCTACCGTCGGCTTGCGCAGATCGCCGTCAATCAACAGCACGCGGGCATCGGTTTTGAGCGCAAAGGATGCCGCCACGTTGATCGAGGTGACGGTTTTGCCGTCGCCGGCCGTGGCACTCGAGATCAGGACCAACTGCGGTTTACGCGCATGATGCGAAATCTTGGTCCGGATGATCTGGTACTGCTCGGCAGCCAGATACTGGCCAGTGTCGAAAGGTAGTAACGGCGCTAAAGCCGAAATACGCAGCGACTGCTCGCGCGTGGTGAGTTGGACTCCGCCGGGCTGTGCCAGCATTATTGGCGCGGGGGGGCGATGAATCATACGGTGCGTTGCGGAGGCCGTTTTCACCTCTGCCGATTCCGACCCGGGCTTCAAAGAAACTTCTTCGACATCTCCTTCTTGCAGGCTGGCCGGTGTTCTGCCGCCCTTCTTTAGCGCGCCAAAGATATTGCTCATTTAGTACCTCCGGCGGCCATGCCGAACCAGCTGGCGATTTTCCGAATCCCGGCTGGCTTTTCAGCGCGCGGTAAATAGCGCTCAATCGGCTCGCGCTGCGCGGGCACAACGTTTTCGACAGGAACGCTCGGCACCACCGGCATGCGCACGGCGACCGGAGCCAAGCGGGCCGCCACCGGAGCTGGTCCGATGCCGAGATCGCGCAGCACCTCTTCGATCTCGCTCTTGCCGATCGACTGCAGCCCGGAGCCGTAAGCATTCACCAGCGCCGCATCGCAGATCATATTTATGACACGGGGGATCCCGCGTGAGGCGCGCGCCACGAGGGCGATTGCTTCATCGCCAAACGGCAGCGGCTGTTCGCTTGCGCGCATCCAACGGCTGTGCAGATAGCGTTTCACATCCGCCTCTTCGAGCGGGTCGATCTGCATGCGAATGGCAATCCGCTGCCGTACCTGGCGCATCGATTCCAGCGCCAGGACACGGTCGAGCTCGTTCTGACCGGCCAGCACGATCTGCAGCAGCTTCTGTTCGGCCGTTTCAAAATTCGAGAGCAGCCGTACTTCATCCATCAACTCTTCGGTCAGCAGATGTGCTTCATCGATCACGAGCACCGATGTTCTTCCCTCAGCATGTGCTTCGAGCAGGCGCTTCTGAAAGAGTGCGAGCCGCTGCGCCTTGCTGGCCGGAACGTCGGGCACGCCGAAATCCATCAGAATGGTTTCCAGCAGCTCGGAGCGGGTCAGTATCGGGTTGACAACAACACAGAACTGCGCGCACGCTACCGGAATCGATAACAGCAGCTTGCGGATCAGCGTGGTCTTGCCGGTCCCCGCTTCACCGGTCATCAGCATGAACGCCTTCCGCTCGGTGACGGCAAACAACAGCGCAGCCAATGCTTCCCTGTGACGGTTTGTCAGGAACAGAAACCGCGGATCAGGTGTCGCCGAGAACGGGTTGCGTGTCAGGCCGAAATGCTCCAAATACATATCAGGCCTTCACCTCGAGCGCCGGGCTGGTCCCTGCAATGGCCGGAATGCGGCCGAGCACAATGGTGCCCTCGGGCAGTTCCCATTCACCGAGCAGCTTCCCTTGCCGGAACTCCAGGCCAAAGCCCGTTGCAAGCCCGATGAGCAGCCCCACGACGCTTCCGGCAAGGCCGATAATCAGGCGTTTCGGTTTTTCGGGCATTTGCGGCGTGCGGGCTGGATCGATAATCGTAAAACTCTCCGATTTTTGCGAGCGCTCCATCTCGGTCGCCATGCCGGCAGCGAGCTGTTTCTGCAGCAGCGAATTGTAGTTGCTGGCCGATTCGTCGTAATTGCGCTTCAGCTCTGCCATTGCCTGTTCGACGAGCGGTAGTCGGCTGATGCGCGCCTGGCAATCGGCAATGGCGGCCGACACCTGATCGCGCTGCTTCTCGAGTGAAGTGATCTGGTGCCGCGAGACTTCAACCTGTGCCTTGAGCGATGCCATGCGCTCACGTAACTGGAGCAGCTCGGGCGAGGTGCGCACCGGCCGCTTGGAGTCGGTGGGAACCGGAACAGACGGCTGCTCGGCTTCCTGCCGCCGGGCTTCCGCGAGCTCTCGTTCGGCTGCCTGCACCTCCGGATGCTCGGGGGTGTAGCGCAGCCGGAGCGCCTGCAGTTTTTCGTTCAAGATCACCGATCGAGGGACACCGGCGCTGTTCTCCAGCAATCCCTTCGATTCGCGATCCAAACTGGCCCTGATACTGGACTCGGAAGATTCTGCAGCCGCCAGCGAAGCCTCGAGCGCGAGCTTATTCTCCTGTGCACGCGCGATGCTTGCCTGTATTCCCTGCAATTGCAGGTTCGAACTGCTGAGACTCGCCAGCAGCGAGTTTTCCTGTTCGGGCAAAACGCCGTTATGCTCCAGTTTGAAGCGTGCAACTTTTTGCTCCTGCTCATCCAGGCTCTTCTTGGCTTCTTTCAGTTGTTGACCCAGAAATTGGACGGTGCCTTCGGCCTGGCTTTCGCGTGCTCGGATATTTTCGGTCACATAGAGCCCGGCCAGGCGGTTCGTTACATCGGCGACGATTCTGGGGTCCCGCCCCTGGTAACTGAGGCGGAAGGCTTTCATGCGATCTCCCGTCCAGTTCTTCTCAAAATCAACCCGGATGTCCTGGTGCATCTTGCGCAACAGCTCTTCCTGTGTCAGGTGGCTGCGCTCGGCAGCATATAAATGGAATTTATCGATAATCTGCAACAATCGGCTGCTGGTCATGATGCTCTGGCTGAGCAATGCCAGCCGGTCCGCGACATCACCCTGAACCGTCGGGCTGACAAACGATGCGGGGATCTTCTGCGAATCGACCAAAACAACCGCTTCTGCCTTGTACACAGAAGGCAACAGGCGCGCTAACGATACACTGATGACCGAAAGCGCCGCCCATAAGGCGAGTACGAGCCAGCGGCGGTTCCAGAGCATCCGCACCACGGAAAGCACTTGATGTTGCTTCGCTGGAGCGTCGATTTCGGACAACTCGGACATAAGGGTTAAAACGGTAAACTCAACGTGATGTCAACATCTTGTTGATATTGGTGATCAAGCACGCGTCAGGCCACTTGCTGGAATGCAGGAATTTCTTGCAGTCATAGGCATATACTTTCTGAGCCAATCGAATCTTCGAGAAGTTGTCCCAGTTTGCAGATCAACTTCCCATTTGCCTGTATATGCGGCCCGAGTGGCAGCCCCTGTTCAACAGACGCAATCCCTGGTGAGAGCGCGCGCCAGTTCGCCCGTTACCGTTGACTGCTCGCTGCTGCTCATTTGTGGATAGAGCGGCAACAGCAGGTTTTGATCCTGGGCCCATTCAGAGTGTTTGAGAGATCCGGCGGCACGCCAGGGCTGATTGCGATAGGCCGGCTCGCGATGCGCACACATGATGCCGCGCCGCGTGGCGACGCCGCGTTCAAGCAGCAGCTGCATCGTCTCCTGCTGGCGCCAATCCGGCCCAAGTGTCGCACAATAGCTCTGCCAGTTGCTCCGCGCCCAGGCTGGCTCAAACGGGGCCTGAATTCCTGGAATCTCAGCGAGCGCAGCCCTATAGCTGTCGGCTAGTTCGCGCCGTCGCCGCACAATGTCAAACAGCCGCTCCAGTTGCTGGCGCCCGACCGCTGCCTGAATATCGGTCATCCGATAGTTGTAGCCGAGTTCGAGATATTGCTCGAACACTACGCTCTGCGAGGCGTGTCGCACAGTGTCAGACACGGACATGCCATGCTGGCGCCACAAACGGATCTTCTCGTCCCATTCCTTGTGCCGGGTGGTCACCATGCCGCCGTCTCCGGTCGAGATGACTTTGCGCGGGTGAAACGAGAAACAGGCAGCATCGCCATGCGGTTTTCCGATTCGCTCCCAGTTGCCCTGCCATTCGATCTCGCTTCCGATGGCGCAGGCGGCGTCCTCGATTAACGGAATCTTGTGCTGCCGCGCTATCTCGACCAGCCGGGGCAGATCGCATGGCATGCCCATCTGGTGCACGCATACGATCGCGCGGGTGCGCGGCGTAATGGCCGTTTCCACGCGTTCCGGATCGATGTTGAAGGTGTCCGGTACAATGTCGACAAACACCGGAAGCGCCCCGCAGTAGCGGATACTGTTTGCGGTGGCGATAAAAGAGTGGCTGACCGTGATGACTTCATCGCCCGGTCCTACACCGGCGGCGAGCAGAGCGAGATGCAAAGCGGTCGTGCAGTTGGAAACCGCCGCAGCAAACGGCGCATTGAGGCAGTTAGCGAATTCACGTTCAAAGGCGGCTACTTCCGGACCTTGCGTGATCCAGCCGGAGAGAATAACACGCCGTGCGGCCTCGGCTTCCGCTTCGCCCAGCAACGGTTTACTGATCGGAATCATGTCTCGGCAACCTCCGGCGCTCAGGCAAGCTCCGCCACGGCGGCTACTGCCTGCTGTTCCTTCCACCAGGACACAAGACGCGCCAACCCCCCTTCGAGTCCTACCTCGGCGCGGAACCCGAGCACGCGCTCGGCTTTTTTCGTATCGGCCAGCCGTCGCGGCACCGGATTCACCTTGCGCGCCGGACCGTATTCCGGGGCCAGGGATACTTTCATGGCGCGGCCCATTGCGCTGGCGAGCTCGTTTAGACTGGTTTCGGTCCCGCTCGCTATATTAAAGACTTCATCCGTGGCAGACGAGGCGGCTGCAAGCAGATTCGCGCGCGCCACATCTTCGATGTAAACAAAATCCATGGTCTGGCTGCCGTCGCCCAGAATCAGGCACGGTTTGCTCTCCGCCAAGCGCTCCATCCAGCGGATCATGACTTCGGTATAGGCGCCGTACGTATCCATGCGCGGACCGTAAACGTTGAAGTAGCGCAGGGCCACGTAGTCGAGGCCGTACATCTCATGAAAGCTGCGCAGCAGGCCTTCATTGAAGAGCTTTGCCGCTCCGTAGAGTGTACGGTTGTGATAGCCGGGATGCGTCTCGGGCGTCGGGAATTCATCCGCCAGGCCATAGACGGAAGCCGAGGACGCACTCACGATTTTCGCTACCTGCGCCTCCACTGCCGCTTCGAGCAAGTTGAACGTTCCGCCGGCCAGGACGTCCATCGCCAGCCGGGGATCGCGCGCGCAATGCGTGATCCGGATTGCAGCCTGATGAAAAACCAGGTCGATGCCCTGCATCACTTCCCGCACCTGGCGACGGTTCGAGATATCCCCTTCTATCACCGTCACATTGCCGGCAGCCAGCGCGCCTGCCAGGTTCTCCCGCCGTCCACGGCTGAAATCGTCGAAAATAACGATTTCTTCCAGGCCCTGTGCCGCCAGCAGATCGGCAATATGCGAGCCAACCAGTCCTGCACCGCCGGTAATCAGGGCGCGCCGGTAGCGGCCCAGACGCGCCTGAGCACGATCATTGATAAGCATTCTGATATTCCAGGACTGCTTCGCTCACTTCGCCGATCTGCGCTGCCGTCATCTCGGGAAACATCGGCAGTGACAGCTCTTCAGCCGCCACACGCTCGGCGATGGGAAAATCACCCGCGCGGTACTTCAAATCGGAGTACGCCGGCAAGAGGTGAATCGGTGTCGGATAGTGAATCCCGGTCTGCACGCCGCGTGCAGCAAGAGCCTCCATTAATGGCTTCCGTTCGGCCGTGCGGACCGCGTAAACATGATAGACATGGCGGTTCTCGCTGCGTGCGGCAGGCCGTATTACATCGGCCTCCGAAAGAGCTTCGGCGTACGCATCGGCATGCGCCCGGCGCGCCTCCGTCCATTCTTCGAGATAACGCAGCTTGATGCGCAGCACCGCCGCCTGCACGCCTTCCATCCGATAGTTGTAACCCTTCAACACATGTTCGTACTTTTTCTCTGCGCCCCAGTCACGAAGCATGCGGATCTTGCGGGCGAATTCCGGGTTGTGCGTGACTACCATGCCGGCTTCGCCGTAAGCGCCCAGATTCTTCCCCGGATAGAAGCTGAAGCAGCCGAGATCACCGACCGAACCGGCACGGCGGCCGCGGTATTCTGCACCATGCGCCTGTGCCGCGTCTTCGATCACGGTCAGATGGTGGCGCCGCGCAATCTCGAGAATCGGATCCATGTCGGCCATCTGGCCGTAAAGATGCACCGGCAGGATTGCCTTCGTGCGAGATGTAATCGCGGCTTCGATCGAGGCCGGGTCCATGGTGTAAGTCACCGGATCGATATCGACGAAGACAGGAGTAGCCCCGGCATACACAACCGCCGCCGTGGTGGCGACGAAGGTGAACGGCACGGTAATCACTTCATCACCCGGACCGATACCGGCAGCAAGCAGCGCCAGATGCAGTGCGCTCGTGCCATTGCTCACGCCTATGCCAAAAGGCACGTTGCAATAAGAAGAAAACTCTTCTTCCAGAGCGGCCACTTCGGGTCCGAGCACAAAATGCGCGCTCTCGAGAACCCGTGCGATGGCCGGAAGCACCTGGTCTTTGATGCCGGCGTACTGTTGTTTGAGATCCACGAATGGAACAGGCATGATCCGAGCGCTTACGCGCATACCTCTCGCATTGGAGTACGCGCTTCGAGCATCATGGCCCGGCCGCGGTCTTTCATGGAGCGTGTTGCCGCTTCGAGCACGCTGACCACACGCAGGCCGGCATAGCCGTCGGTCAAAGGCGTCGTCGCGTGCTCGATCGAGTCTGCAAAATGCTGCGCTTCGACCCGCAACGCTTCCGTCACGTCAAGTTGCGGACAGTACATATCGCCCGAGCGATACGCCACCATCTGCTTGTAGAGCGATTCCGGCCCGTTTTTCACCGTAATTCCCTTGTCATACAGCTTTACCTTTTCGCTTGCTTCGAGATCGTCGTAGACGATCATCTGGCGGCTTCCGCCGATGAGCGTCTTGCGGACTTTCACCGGTGACAGCCAGTTGACATTCAGGTGAGCAATCAGCGGGCTGTCATAAAAGGCAGTGACGTAGGCGATGTTTTCGGCCGCCCCTTTCACATGGCCGATACCGGTCGCGGAAACCGCCACCGGAAATTCCGGCAGAATGTACTCCATGATCGAAAGATCATGTACCGCGAGATCCCAGATGACGTCCACATCATGCTGGAACAGCCCGAGATTGACGCGTGCCGAATCGTAGTAGTAAATCTCGCCGAGCGAACCTTTCTCGATCAACTCGCGAATTTTGCGCACGGCGCCGGTATACACGAACGTATGGTCTACCATCAGCACCACGCGTTTCCGCTCCGCTTCCTCGATCAGCCGCAGACCTTCTTCAGAGCTGGCCGTCATCGGTTTCTCGACGAGAACATGCTTGCCGGCACGAACCGCTTCCATCGCCAGCGGGAAATGCGTCGTTACCGGAGTCGAGATCGCCACGGCGTCGATATGCGGGTTCTTCAGCAGGTCGCGATAGTCGCGCGTCGTCTGGATTCCGGGATGGGTCCGGCTTGCTGCCGCCAGCCGGTCGTCACTCAAGTCCGATACGGCTACAACCTGCGTTGCCGCACACTCGCGAAAATTCCGGACTAGGTTTGGGCCCCAATAGCCGTACCCGATTACTCCGACTCGAATCATTCCACACCTCGAAATTGGAATTGCTTTTTCACTGTTCTTCTTAGAGACTTGCCAACGGGAGTTCTGCTTCAGCTTGGCTGTGACAGTCCGCCCGGGTATCGCCGATGACTCTTGCCGGGACACCGGCAACGATTGCGTGATCCGGTACATCCCGTGTCACGACCGCTCCCGCTCCGACCAGTGCGCATTCTCCGATACGCACACCGCCCAGAATGGTCGCGTTGCTTCCGATGGAAGCCCGTCGTCCGATGCTCGTCCGCAGACAAATCCAGTCGGCCGCCGTTTGCAGCAATCCGTCCCGATTGACCGCGCTCGGATACAGGTCGTTCACAAACATCACGCCATGACCGATAAAGACGCCGTCTTCTATCTCGACTCCGGAGCAAACGAATGAATGGCTCGATATTTTGCAGTTCGAGCCGACCGCGACATCGCTTTGAATCTCGACAAAGGGTCCGATGCGGGTGCCGGAGCCGATCGTGCAGCCATACAGGTTCACAAGAGCGGGGTCATGAACAGTCACGTCCGGACCCAATACCACGTTTGCGGCGATCATTCGATGGTTGTATTCCTCAGAAGGGATCGCATTGAACAGAAGCACTTTAGCGGCCAAACGCCGGATTGTGGCGGCAAACTATTGGCAGGCGGTGCAGCGCACCGGGTAACGCGCGAAAGCATGAGAAGAAATTCGAATCTTTTGGATTTGTGTGCCTTGGCAGTGCCTTTACGGCGCCGGCTGAACCGCGCAGATACTCAGGTTGTAGCGATCGGCAGTGGGCGCCGTGTCGTTGACGACCACGCTTGTTCCGCTCAGAGGCGTGGGATTATTCTGCATCTGCACCCAATAGGTATCTCCGCTGGGCGATAGAAATTGGTGTACAAGGCTCTGATTCGCGCCCACCGTGCGCGCGGTCGGATTGTCGTAATCGACGCCCACGCCGAAAACCCAGGAATTATTGCGCGTGGTCACGAGAGTCGCCGTGGGCGCGCCAGACTGGGCATTTCCTCCTCCGCTTGCGCCAATGGCGCCCGAGCCGTTGGTGCCGGTAGTATCGACCCCCGAAAAGCTCAGGACCGTCAGCGAGGACTGCACGCTTTGGTTCAGGGTGGCCGTTACGGTGACATTGGTGAGCGGCGAAACGGCAAACGCACGCCAGATTTCAGCCGTTCCGTTTTGCGTGTTGGTGCGCTTGACCAGGGCCCAGGTCAGACCGGCACCCGTCACACTCGACACCGATGTGTTCGAAGAAGCCGAGAGCCGGTCCGCTCCGATAAACGCGAGCAAGAGTTCACTGCTACGAGTGGTCGAGAAAGACGGCGAGATTACCTTTGTGTTATTCGTAGACTGGTCTTTAAACACGCTGGTATCGAGCGAAATGCCCTTCGCAGTGAAATTCACACCGCTGACATTCGCGCCGCTAATCGTCGCGTTTTGACTAGAAGGGGTAAAGGTAAGTCCGGTCTTCGACGGTGTAACCGTGTAGGTGCCGTTTACCAGACCGCTGAAACTATAGCTCCCGGACGCATTGGCTGTGGTCGAGCCGGTGCCGGCGCCGCTGAGGGTGACGGTCGCACCGGCGCCGCCCGTTATGGTGCCGGAAAGGCTGAACGTCGGAACCGAGCTGGCGCTGAAGTTCACCCCGCTCACGCTCGCGCCGTTAATGGTGACGTTCTGACTTGGCGGCGAGAAGACAAGGCCCGTCTTAGACGGAGTAACCGTGTAAGTCCCGTTGGCAAGATTGTTGAAGATGTAATTGCCCGATGAATCAGCGGTGGTCGAACCGGCCCCACCGCTCAGGGAAATGATCGAGCCCGCGCCATTCGTGATGGTTCCGGAGAGTGAGAACGTCGTACTGCTGGCTGTGAAATTTACGTTGCTCACATTGGCGCCATTCACGGTGACATTCTGGCTGACGGGTGCGAACGCAAAACCGATCTTTGATGGTGTCACCGTGTAAGCGCCGTTGACAAGATTGCCGAACGTGTAATTGCCCGATGCATCCGCCGTTGTCGAGCCGCTCATGGCGCCGGCCAGCGTCACGGTCGA
>DATBGM010000037.1:0-3070 GCA_036557945.1 Bryobacteraceae bacterium
TCCATCGCTTCCTGGCTTTGGGTAGGCGGCGTTCCGGCATCGTTCTGCCCCACGACCGGCAGCTTATGCAGCCAGAGCGCAAATGTCGCCGGGCTCGGCAGGAAGCGGAACGTGCTCGTCGCCTTCGGCAGCAGCACCGCATCGCGCATCGCCGCTACCGCGCCCGAGGCGATCTCGCTCTGCATCTTGAGCGAATCGGCCGTCGCCGTATCGTATTTGTTCATCCAGACAATCCGGCCCGTGTCCGTCTCGGTCACTTTCACCGCCAGGCGCGTGATGCTGTTATCGGCCTGCACATAGCCGTCGATCGCAAACCGCTCTTTCGGTCTGAACGAAGCATTACGCGGACGCGGCTCGTGATAGGAATCGACCGAAACGCCTGGAATATCGTAGAGCTGGCGCTCGACTTCCCAGGTCGTGCCCTTCGACCAGTAGTCGTTCTTCGCGTTGCCGGTCAGGTTTTCGAAATCATAGATCAGCACCGAGGTCTTCACCGGCCGCGATCCGATGTAGCCGAGCGCGACGCCGCAAGCCACCACAATTACTGCCGCGAGAGCCGCCACTCTCGTCAAACGCAGCGAAGGCGCGCGTGCCGTCCAGCGAGCCCAGGCCGGGCTCATCGCGCGCTGCGCCCGGTACAGTAGCGGCAGCGGACGCGTATTCGAAAACGCCGATTCCGGATCGAGCGCCGCAATCACTTCTTCGGCTGATTCGAACCGTTTCGCTGGATCCCGATCGAGCGCCCGCCGGATCACCCGGCACCACGTTTCGGGCAATCCAGGCTTGCGCTTGGCCGGATCCACCGGATCGCTCCACAATTTCTGATAGAGAACCGCCTCGACCGTTTCGCCGCTGAACGCCTTGCCGCCCGTGACCATCTCGTCGATGATCAGGCCCAGCGCGTAGATGTCTGACGCAATGCTGGGCTTCTCGCCCCGAACCAGCTCGGGCGCGAGATAGAACGGCGCGCCGGCGCGAAAATCGCTGCGCGATTCAAACAGGTCGCCTTCCGCGTCGAAGGGCTTTGTCAAGCCGAAATCCATCACGATCGCACGCGGGTCGCCGTCCGGACCAGGCGTGATCATGATGTTCGATGGCTTCAGATCGCGGTGGATAATTCCGTTCTCGTGCAGCGCCGCAATGGCGCTTGCGATCTGCCGGACCAGCGGCCATGCCTCGGCCGTCGAAAGCGAGCCGCGCTTGCGCAGATATTGCTGCAGCGTCTCACCCGACATGAGCTGCATGGTGAGGCACGTAATCATGTCGCCAACCGGCGGCCGGTGCTCCACCAGCTCATACACACGGCACAGATTCGGATGCCCGAAATCGCGCGTGACGCGAATCTCACGCCGGAAGCGTTCGAGCGCATCGACATCCGAGGCGTACTCGGGCCGCAGCGTCTTCAGCGCCAGCTTCACCGAGAGCCGTTCGTCGTACGTCTCGTAGACCTCGCCCATCCCGCCGCGTGAGATGAGCCGGATAATGCGAAAACGGTCGCCCACTAACTGCCCTGGCAGAAATACCTGCGGCAGCGGTGTCGAATCGTCGTCCAGGAATCCGGATGCTTCGTCGTGCGCCCGCAGCAGGTCCGAGACGGTGCGCAGCAGGCCCGGACGCTGATGGCAGGCCGCTTCCAGAAATTTGCCCCGTTCCGCCCCGCTGAATTTCAGAGCAGAGTCGAAGACGCGCTTAATCTCTTCCCATTCTTCAACCTGCATCGGTCTTTTCCTTGTGCGAATCGGTTTTGTGCGATCCGGTCCTGTGGAGCTGTGTGTATAGCCAGGCGCGGGCGAGCTGCCAGTCGCGCTTCACCGTCCGCTCCCCCACACCCAGGGTCTCGGCCACTTCGCCGTTGGACATGCCCCCGAAATACCGCAATTCGACAACCTTCGCCATGCGCACATCCTGCCCGGCCAGCTTGTCCAGCAGTTCGTGTATCTCGACAATATCGCTCAGCTCGCGGGGTTGCGCCATTTTAGCCCCGACGAGCTGTACTCTGCAACTGGCCCCCCGCTTCTCGGCATTATGCGCCCGCGCGTAGTCCACCAAAATACGCCGCATCGCGCGTGAAGCCACCGCGAGAAAGTGCAGACGGCTTTGTAACGGCTGGTGAGCCGCACTACACAATTGGATAACGAACTCGTGCACCAAGGCCGTGGCCTGCAGCGTGTGGTCCGGCCGCTCGCGCCGCATCCGGAACTCCGCGATCCGTTTCAGCTCCGGATACACCAATGTCAACAGCTTTCCCTGATCGTCCGAACTGGCAGCATTCCAATGAGTTACAAGTTGCGTAACCTCGCCTACAGTCTCCGGCGATAGATCCACAGGCACGGAGTCCTCCGGCCACACCTCTTGCACGGCGTTTTCCATATCTTTCTCTGCGTAATGCAGCGCGCCGTCGGGCCACGGCGGAATGCTTCAGAGCCCCAGCCTATCTTTCAAGGTCCGCACCCGGTCGCGGGCGACGGTCAACTCCGTGTCTTTGCCGTCGTTCATGCGCACCATCATGCGATCTGAAAACCAGGAATACAATTCCCGCACGTAGTCGAGATTGGCGATGGTAGCCCGGTGAATGCGGCAAAACCGCGCCGGATCGAGCATGTTTTCCAGCTCCGTGATCGTGTAATCGACCACAAAATCCTTCTTCGGCGTTGCAGCGTAGGTGAGCTTGTCGTTGGCATAAAAGTGGGTGACGCGCGCCACATCCACGAACTCGATCCGATCGCCCAGCCTGGAGGGAAGCCGCGCTGGGTACGAACGTTTGTGCGGCAATGCCGATGCCAGCCGCTCTAATAAGGCTTCCAGGTCCGGGCGTGGCTCGAACCCGCTCCTGATCCTTTCGAGTTTCGCCAGCGCGCGCTCAAGTTGGTCTTCGTTGACCGGCTTCAAGAGGTAATCGATCGAGGTGACGTTAAAGGCCTGCAGCGCGTATTGCGAATAGGCAGTCGTGAAGATCACGAGCGGCTGCGGATCGAGCTTCGCAAGCATCTGAAAGCCGGAAAGCTCGGGCATTTCAATGTCGGTAAAGAGCACATCGCACGGCGTCGTCTTCAATTGCTCGACGGCCGCC
>DATBGM010000038.1:0-7452 GCA_036557945.1 Bryobacteraceae bacterium
CGAAAGCCGCCAGAGTGAATACACGACGGAGTTCGCAACGCGCCTAAGCGAATATACAGGTGTGCCTGTCACGTATTGGGATGAACGCCTCACGTCAGTAGAAGCGGAGCGCATTCTGAAACAGGCGGGCGCCGGCCTGGAAGATCGGAAGAAGGCGGTGGATCGCCTGGCGGCCGTGCTGCTGCTCGAGAGCTATCTCGGTTATCTCGAAAACGCGCGAGGGTCGCTTGGCTGAGCGTCGCGGCTGTTTCTTCCGTTCGCTTCTGCTGCTTCTGTTTCTGGCGCTGCTTGCCGCAGGCGCTCTTGCTGCCTACTGGTATCTCTCTCCTTACCGTAATTTCGGCGCCGAGACATTTGTCGAGATCGGCCGCGGCATGTCGTCGCGCGCAATCGCGCAAAAGCTCGAGGAGCAGGGCGTCGTCCGGTCGAAATGGGCGTTTCTGTTTGTGCGCGGGCTGCATCCGCGTGCGCCCTTGCAGGCCGGCGAATACCGCTTCGGCTCCGCGCAAACACCGTTCGAAGTCTTCCGAAAAATCGAACGCGGCGAAATTTTCTACGAGGAATTTACGGTCCCGGAAGGCAGCAACCTGTTTGACATCGCTGGACTTCTTGCCAATTCCGACGCCGTTCAGCCAGCCGACTTTCTCAAGGCAGCAGCCGATCCCTCGCTCATCCGCGATCTCGACAGCCAGGCGCCTAATCTCGAAGGCTATCTCTTCCCGTCCACCTACCGCATGACGCGCAAGACCACAGCCCGGCAGCTTTGCCGCGCCATGACGGACGAATTCCGCCGGCAATGGAAGCAAATCGGCGGCGAAAAACAGAGCGATCGCATTCACCAGATCGTGATCCTCGCCTCGCTTATAGAAAAAGAATCGGCCAAAGCTGAGGAGCGTCCGGAAATCGCGTCGGTATTTCTGAACCGGCTCCGCCTCAGCATGCCGCTGCAATGCGATCCGACTACGGTTTACGCTGCGCTGCTCGAAAATCGCTATCGCGGCACAATCTACAAATCCGATCTGGCCAGCACCAACGCGTACAACACCTACACGCACGCAGGCCTGCCGCCGGGCGCGATCGCCAACCCGGGCGCGGTCTCGCTTAAAGCCGCGCTTTATCCGGCGGAGACAACCTATCTCTATTTCGTCGCCAAGCCCGGCCACTCCGGCGCGCATGTGTTCTCATCGACCCTCACCGAACACGAAAAGGCTGTTCAGGAATTTCGTAAAGGCGCGCGCTAAAGAGCTAAATCCTTGCGGAAGACCTCCTGCGTCTTCCAGCGCTCAAAATCCTGCTTCCGGTAAAACTCATGCGCGCTTTTGCGTGTACTGCGCGAGCGCACGACGACCTTGCTGACTCCGCGGCTTGCCACCCACTGTTCGGCGCGCTCTACCAGCAGCGCGCCGATCCCGCGCCCTTGAAAATCTCCTGAAACAACGAGCCCGCCGATCTCTCCGAATGGGGCCGATGCCAGATGCTGCACGATGCTCACGTCAATCCAGGCGACGACGCGATTTGCAAGACAAGCTGCATAAATCGCATGATCCGGTAACATCTCAAGCGCGCGGATGCGTTCCTTCATTTCGCCGGCGGAAGCCGGGTAACCCAGTTCCGCACTAAGCGCCGCAATCGCGGCAGCATCGGAAGGCACGATTGCGCGAATGACAATCTCTTCGTTCATTCCGCCAGCGAAATCGCAGCCTTTCCCGTCAGTCTTTCTCCAATATGTTTTCCCACGCGGTCGGCAAAGCTGCCCGTCGGACCAATCGTCGTGTTGAACAGGACAACCACGGCCGTATCTTCTTTCGGATTGAAATAAGCATAGCTGCTATAGCCGCCTGTCGCGCCATTGTGCCAGTAATTCCCGGTTTTCTCGTCGTACAGCCATGCCAGCGCGATCTTCATGCCGGGTGCGACGTCCGCGCGCAGCTCGTGTGAAAGCGGAATAGCCTGCGATAGCGAGTCCGGCGTCTTTTCCGGATGAAGCTGGGCTGCGAGATAGGTGAGCATATCGGCGGCAGTCGAGCGAATCGCCCCTGCACCGGCGAGCGCATCCAGATCCCAGGCATGTGCTGCCTGATGTTGCGCATTGTAACCCTGCGCAAACCGCTTTTGCTGCTCCGGCGATAGTTTCACCAGCGTATCGTGGAGTTCGAGGGGGCCGGTGATCTCCCGCTGTAACAGCTCCGGATAGCTCGTGCCTGCACAATTGGCCAGCGCCTGCCCCAGCAGACCCAGCCCGAGATTGCTATAGGCGAAGCCCACATTGGCCGGTTTGGTCACGCCGTGCTTGCTGATGTATTCGTACAAATTCGCCGCGCGATAGTCGGCATACGGATTGTCCATATCGGCCGGATGAAAATTATCGGGCATACGCGGCAGTCCGGAATGCTGTGTAGCCAGATCGAGAAGCGTGATCTCCGGCCCGGCCGGCTTGGCAACGGTTCCCGCCGGCAGCAGCTCTCGCACCGGTTCGTCGAATTTTACTTTTTTCTTCTCGACCATCTGTGCCAGGATCAAACCCGTGAATGTCTTGGTAATCGAGCCGATCTCGAAAATCGAGTTCTCCTGCACTGGGCCATATGCGAAAACATGCCGTGCGCCGTGTTGCAGGATCCCGATTGCGATACCACCGCGGGTCGCCGGCGCCAGTGCGCCTTTTTTGAGAGCTTCGGAGAGATCGTTGTCGAGTACACGCTTCAGATCGGCTGCCGCCACTGCCTTCATGGCGGGCTCAAATTTCGGCGGCTCCGGTTGCGTCGCGGCAATTGCTGCCTTTTGCCGCGTCATAGTTAATGACAGCTCTTTCAACTGCCGCCATGTGCCGGTGAGCTGATTGCCGTCGTCGCTCAACATGCCCGCGTAATGTCCTTGCACAACCGGCACGTCGAAGGAAAACTTCTTACCGTCAAACTGCACGTTGTCGCAGGGCAATCCGGTCGCGCCCTGATCCAGGCTGTCCAGCGCGCAATGCTCTTTGCCGCTCGCATCGCTCTTGACCGTCACTTGAACTCGCAGCTTAGGCCCTCCAGTCTCGAGCGTCCCGAGCCAGATCCCGTCCACGCGAGACGGCTTTCCGGCCGGCTCATCGCGTTGAAAGGCGAGCGGAATGTCAGCGCCCTGCGACCACGTCCCGGTCAGTGCTTTCGCGTCATCGGAGATCTTGCCGCGCCAGTTGCCGTGCACGCTGGGCACATCAAATGAAAGATTCTGTCCCTCACGTTTGAAATTTGTGCATGGCAGTCCGCTGGCGCCCTGATCGGGGCTGTCCATTGTGCCTTCCAGGACTCCATTGGCACCGTTTTTCAAATGAAGTTTCAAGTGAAGCGGTCCGAGCGCGCCGGAGTAGTCACCGGCCAGATCGGCCGTCTGCGCGGCGGCTGCTCCGGCCATCAGCAGATACAAGCAAATTTTGTGCAAAGACATTCTTGTTGAGCCTCCCTCAGACCGGTGATGCCGTGGTCGCATTCTTCAGCGCGGGAACGATCGTAGCGACTTGCTCGATAAAACGTAACGCAATTTGAGGCGCCGCAAACTCTCTTACGTTGCGTTCTCCCGCCGCGGCCAGCGATGCCCGCAGACCGGCATCGCGCGCGAGCCGCAAGATTGCATCCGCCAGCGCCTCCTGGTTTTCCGGCTCGACGACGAGGCCGTCACGCACTACTTCCGGAACGGCGGCGGCGCGCGCCGCCACAATCGGCTTTCCCGCCGCCATCGCCTCCAGAAAAACGATGCCGAACCCTTCCTGCACACTGGGCAGACAAAAAATATCCGAGCGGTTGTACTCGCTTGCGAGCGCGTCCGCGGTCAGATCGCCCAGCCATTGCACAGCCGGACCGAGCCGAAGATCGGAGTGCATTTGAAGGAGTTTGCCATGCTCGGGGCCGCCCCCCACGATGCGAATCTCGAGATTGGGGATGCGATCGCGCAGGATCGCCGCCGCCCGCAGCAGCACATCCAGCCGTTTGCGCGGGTAAAAGCGGCAGACCGAGAGCACGGTGAACTTCCTCGGGTCCGGCACACACGCGTTTGCCTGAAACAGCGCGTGCCAGCGGTGGAGGTCGATTAACTCCGGCACAACTACCGCGCCACGCACGCCATATAGTTCTTCGAGGCGTGCCGCACAGTAGCGGCTGACGGTGATGACCAGATCTGCGCGCCGGGCGTGCGTTGCTTCAAGGCCGCTCTGCAGAGCCATGCTGGCGCGAGTTATGCCTCGCTCGAAGCGGACGGCATCCCCCAGCACTCCCTTTATGCAGGCGACATGCGGCAGGGCACCGCGCTTCCCGGCAATCGTGTATCCGTCAGCATCGATCCCGACGACGGCATCACCCTCGAAGCGGCGATGACGCAAGGTTTGATTGAACAGAAACCGCGTGGCGCTGTAAACAGGAGTGATGACGCGCGGCGTGACCAGCTCGATGCCGATGCCGAGTTCCTGCAGCGCATCGATCAAAGTCCTGGTTCCGACAAAACAACCGCTGCCGCGCTCGACATTGAGCGGGATGGCAGTGATGAAATGGAGCAAGCTCACAATGTCAGCGCGGAATTAAGCGGCGGACGACCGGTTTTGAAGCGTGCCGGTTCCCCGGACTGTTCCTGGTGAACGATTTTACCGTTCCCGGAGGCACCGCAAGGCAGGGGAGACGGCAAGAACCCTGCACCACTCAACTAAATATGTCCGCCGCCCATTGCTGGCTAGCCTTCGCGCTCCTGCCGGCCGTCCTCCTTCGGTACGCGATGCAAAACGGTGAACAGTAAAATCCGTTTTTAGGCTCGTCTAAGTCGACGAGCGCGCGCCCGGATTGTTTCGAGGAAATCAGGCTCATGGTGGTGCGCCAACTCCGAACTCGCCGCAGGTGTATTCTCGTGACGTGACAGAATATCGCACAATCATCCTGGGCGGCGGCATGGTCGCCGGATACGCCGCTAAAGAATGGGTGGAAAAAGGAGGAAAATCCGGCGAACTGGCAATTGTTTCCGCAGACGACGCGCTCCCCTACGAACGGCCTCCGCTTTCCAAAGGTTTTCTCTCCGGCAAAGAAAACGAAAAGAGCGTGCTGATCAATCCCGAAGCATTTTATAAAGAGCACGGTATCGATGTTCACCTGAAACAACCTGTCGAACGCATCGATATTGCCGGAAAAAAGCTGCTCGGGGAAGGTGGAAAAGAGTTTCGCTTCCAGAAGCTCATTCTGGCGACCGGAGCGCGCGTGCGCACGCTGGATGTACCTGGCGCAGATCGCGGGCACGTTCTCTATTTGCGGTCGCTGGATGACTCTGCCCGGCTCCGTGATGCGCTGAAGAATGCCAACCACGTCACGGTGATCGGCGGCGGATTCATCGGGATGGAAGTTGCCTCGCAAAGCGCTCAATTGGGATGCGACACGACGTTGGTTTTTCCTCAGGAGCGCGTCTGGAAAAATTTCTTTACGCTCGAGATGTCGCGCTTTTTCGAGAAGTATTATCGCGATCGCGGCGTTCGCATCACACCGGGCGCGAAGGTTCAGGGAATCGGCAGCGGCTACCTTTCGCTCTCGACCGGCGCGAAGCTCGATGCGGATTTGGTTGTCGCCGGAATTGGTGTGACGCCCGTTACAGAGCTTGCCGAAGCTGCAGGCATCAAAACCGATAACGGCATTTGGACGAATCAATTTCTGGAGACCAGCTCCGCAAACGTCTATGGCGCGGGCGATGCGGCAAACTTCGAAGATGCGCTTTCCGGCAAACGCCGCCGCCTGGAGCACTGGGATAACGCGGTGAAGCAGGGGCAATACCTCGCGCGCCGCCTGAATGGAGAGAACGAACCCTTTCAAAATATCCCGTATTTCTTTTCCGACGTGTTCGATTTGTCCTATGAATTCTGGGGCGATACCGAGGGCGCGGAGCGCACAGAGTATAAAGGCGATGTGAATACTCCGAGTTTCAGTGCCTGGTGGCTGAAAGATGGCAAGGTGGTTGCCGCTTTTGTCATGAACCGCCCCGACGCGGAGCGCGAGAGCGCGAGCCAGTTGAAAGGAGATCAGTTGTGAGCGTTTCGCGCCGCACTGTTTTGCAAAGCGCGCTTGCGCCTGCGTCCTTCCTGATCGTTCCTCGCCACGTGCTGGGCGGAGCCGGCTACGTCCCGCCGAGCGACAAAGTAACGATCGCCTCGATCGGTCTGGGGCGCCAGGGTCTGGCGATTACGATGGAACTGCTCGCCCGGCGGGATGTGCAAATCGTCGCCGTCTGCGACTGCAATCAAGGCAGCAAGAATTACGCGGAGTATGGCGATAACGCGCTTTTAAATGCCGCCCGGAAGCTGCTCGGTCCAGGATATGAGAACTGGGGTCAGGACCTGGCCTCTCCCGGCGAAGTGCAGCTCACGCACGAATTCCGCACCAGTCTCGGTATGGGCGGGCGCGAACCGGCGCGTCGGGTCGTGGAGGCGTATTACGGTTCGCGGCGCGGTTCCGCTTCAGGTAGCTACAAGGGCTGTAATGCGTACAAAGACTATCGCGATCTGCTTGCCAGGCAGAACGATCTGGACGCGGTTTACATCGCGACGCCCGATCACTGGCACGCACCCATTTCGCTCGCGGCCATGAAAAAACGCAAGCACGTACTTTGTCAGAAGCCGATGACGCACAGCATCGCCGATGCCCGGCGGGTAGCGGCTATGGCGCGCGAGATGAAGGTGGCGACATCGGTCACGGTAAACAATCCCTCGTCGGATAGCACAAAATTGATTACCGAATGGCTGGCTGATGGCGCTATCGGCACCGTGCGCGAAGTTCACAACTGGTCGAGCCGCCCGTTCTGGCCGCAGGGCATCGCACGTCCCAAAGAAGCGGATCCGGTGCCGTCCGGTTTGGATTGGGATCTGTGGCTTGGTCCTGCTCCGGAGCGCCCGTTCAGCAAAGCCTATCAGCCATTTGTCTGGCGCGGTTGGTATGACTTCGGCGACGGTTCGTTCGGCGATATGGGCTGTTACAGTTTCGCGGGCGTTTTCAAAATTCTGAATCTTACGCCGCCTGTTTCGGTGGAAGCCAGCTCGAGCGAATCCTACGACGAGACGTTCCCGAAAGCCTCAATTGTGCACCTGAATTTTCCGGCAGTGGGGGGACGTCCGGCTGTTCGCATGCACTGGTACGATGGCGGATTGCGCCCGCCGCGGCCTGCGGGATTGCGCGCACAAGACCGGCACTTTTTCGAAAGCGGCGAAGATAACGAAGGCATTCTGTACGTTGGCGACAAAGGCTTTTTGCTCGCCGGTTTTAACGGGGATCAGCCGCGAGTGTATCCGCAATCGCCGAAATATCCGACGCCGCCGCGCGCTCGTCACGAAGGACATCGTCCGGATCCGGCCATCGATCAATGGATTTCAGCCTGTAAGGGCGGCCCGGCGCCGGTTGCGAATTTTGAGGGCCAGGCGCCCGTGACGGAAGCTTTTCTGCTGGGCTGCATCGCGCA
>DATBGM010000039.1:0-21645 GCA_036557945.1 Bryobacteraceae bacterium
AATTCTAAAATTGAATTTGCGAATGATCCACGTCATTGGCGCAGGCCTTGCCGGATGTGAAGCTGCTTTTCAGGCGGCCGAAACGGGCGCGCCGGTAGTGCTCTATGAAATGCGCCCGCGCAAACGCACGCCGGCGCATAAGACCGACAACGTCGGCGAGCTGGTCTGCAGTAATTCACTTAAGACCGAGCAGGTGAACTCCGCGCCGTGGCTGCTCAAACAGGAGGCACGGCGGCTCGGGTCACTGCTGCTGCGTGCGGCTGATCAGGCGCGAGTGCCGGGCGGACACGCGCTGACGGTGGATCGCGAAGTGTTTTCGCGCCGTATCGCGCACGTGATCGAATCGCATCCGGGCATAGTGGTTTGCCGGGAAGAAGTGACGAGCCTTCCGGCTTCCGGTATTGTGATCGTTGCCTCCGGCCCCTTGACGAGCGATGCTCTGGCTGGAGAGATCAGTCGTCTGACCGGCTCCGAGCGGTTGTTCTTCTACGACAGCATCAGTCCGATCGTGTCAGCAGAGTCTGTCGATCTCTCGATTGCGTTCCGTGCCTCGCGCTACGGGAAGTCGCTTGACGGTGGCGACGATTACGTCAACTGCCCTCTCGATAAAACCCAGTACGAACGGTTCGTCGACGCGCTGCTTTCAGCGGAACACTACGAACCGCACATCGCTGAAGACAATACGCCGTATTTTGAGGGCTGTCTGCCGATCGAAGAGATCGCGCGACGCGGTCGCGAGACGCTGCGATTCGGTCCGATGAAAGCGGCCGGATTAACCGATCCACGCACCGGACGCTGGCCGTATGCAGCCGTGCAACTGCGTCAGGAGAACCAGCGCGCGGACAGTTATAATCTCGTCGGTTTCCAAAATCACATGCGCTTCGGCGATCAGGCGCGCGTTTTCCGGCTGATTCCGGGACTCGAGAACGCCGAGTTTCTCCGGTACGGGCAGATGCACCGCAATACCTACCTCAATTCGCCCGCGCTGCTGGCCGCGACGCTGCAATTGAAGCGCGATCCGCGTATTTTCTTCGCTGGCCAGATCTGCGGCGTCGAAGGATATGCGGAATCGATCGCAACCGGGCTGATTGCGGGCCGCAATGCGGCAGCACTTGCGCGCGGTGAAGAGCCGCATGTGTTTCCGCGCGAAACGGCCCTCGGCAGCCTTACGCACTACATCACGCACGCCGATCCGAAGCATTTCCAGCCGGCGAATATTACGTTCGACCTGCTGCCTGCGCTCGACGAGGCGACGAAGCGCAGATTGCGTCACGATAAGAAGGCGCGGCATGCGGAAGTATGCCGGCGGGCTGCGGAATTCTTCGAAAACTATCTCCATGCAGATACGCGAGTGTATTGCGAAGTATCTGGCTGAGCTTGCACGTCGCGGCGCATCGAAGCATACGCTGCGCAGCTATGGCTCCGATCTCGAGCAGTTTGCGGCATATTTCGAGCGCGCCGGAACGCTCCCACCAATAGAGGCCATCGACCTCCCGCTGCTGCGCGAATGGCTCGGCGGGTTGTACGACGAAGGTTTAGAAACAACCAGCGTGCGGCGTAAAGTGGCGGCTTTGCGCGCGCTTTTTAAATTCCTGCGGGAAGAAGAAGTACTGCAAACCAATCCGAGCATTCGCCTGCGAACGCCAAAAGTGAAGCAGCGCTTGCCCGAAGTGATGAGCGAAGAAAAGACTAACGCGCTGATCGATACCGTTGCCGAGCAGCCCGCGCGCGAACGCGATCTGGCTTTTCTCGAACTGCTCTACGGCTGCGGCATTCGCGTGGGTGAACTGGTTGGAATTAATTTGGAAGATCTCGATTTGAAACAAGGCTGGCTGCGCGTGCGCGGCAAGGGCAACAAGGAACGCGAAGTGCCGGTCGGCGAACGCGCGATTGCGGCGATTGAAGCATATCGGGAAAAGCGGGACGCGCGGCCCGGCGAACGCGCGCTGTTTGTGAATAGCCGTGGCGCTCGCCTCAACGATCGCCAGGTAAGGCGGCTGGTCAAAATGTACGCTTTACTTGCGACCGGCGATTCCACGGTACATCCGCATAGCTTCCGGCATGCCTACGCGACGCATCTGCTTAACGACGGAGCCGACCTGCGCACGATTCAGGAACTGCTCGGGCACGCACGGCTTTCTACCACACAGAAATATACTCAAGTGTCTTTGAAAGACTTGCAGGCGGTCTACGATCGCACGCACCCGAAGGCCTGATTTTGCCTATCATGAGGTGTGTTTCCGACAACGCGCGGCATACGCTTCTGCGGCAGGCGGCGAATCCGGTACGCGGTTCGCAAGCGCGTACTGCTGCTCGTACTGGCCTACGTTCTAGTACGAATCCCGTTCTTTTTTGCACGTCCGCACTAAAGAAATCGCATACGATCCGTAATTACAGTTCAGAGGTGGCAGACAATGAACAAGATTGTGCTCGGTATCGTCGTCGGCGCCGTGTTAGGGCTGCTGGACGGCATGACTGCGTGGTTCACACCGGCGGTGCGGCCTTTCCTGATGAGCGTGCTGATCGGATCGACCTTTAAGGGACTGGTTGTGGGTGTGCTCTGCGGGGTACTGGCGCGCAAGGTGCATTCCGTGCCGGTCGGTATGGCCGCGGGCGCGGGTTTGGGATTGCTGTTTGCCTATTTGGTGGCGGCGATGCCGTCAGCCACCGGCGAGCATTACTATCTGCAGATCATGCTGCCGGGGTTCGTGGTGGGGGCGCTCACCGGCTTTCTGACACAGCGCTGGGGCGGCGTCGCCGCCGTCTCACACTAGAACTCCTGGAACTCTTACTCGGGACGGCAATATCTCCCTGAGGCAATTGTTTGCGCGCCTCCGGAGGCCGCATTTTGGACTTCAGAGCAGTGATGAAGTTCAAAGCCATTTCTTTTCTGATCGGTTTGACGTCAATGTGTGCACCTGCCAGCAGCGTGTACAATTTTTCGTCGGCCCCGCTCGCGACCGATTCGAGCCTGAGCTTGGGTTTCGAGTTCTCAACCAATACTGCGATTACGGTCGCGAGCCTGGGGTATTTTGACGCGGACGGAGACGGCTTCGCCTCTGCGCATACAGTAGGCATCTTCGATGGTGCCGGACATCTCGTCGTGTCGACAACGCTCGCGGCCGGAGCGGGCGACCCGCTCGACGGGCAGTTCCGGTTTAAGGCCATCACTCCCATTACGCTGGCTGCGGGCCAGACCTATACGCTGGCTGCGACGACTGGCGGTGCGGCCGATGCATGGGCGTATGGAGATCCCGGAACGACGCTGGCGGACTTTATCGTCGACCCACGCATCTCCATCGGGCAGGAGGCGGCGCGCTTTGAATATCAGGGCGACGACATGCTGCGCGACCCATGCGAGCACTTCCGCTATATGCTCTACGCCGGTCCGACCTTTGCGATCGCCTCCACGGCGACGCCGGAGCCCGGCAGCGCCACGCTGCTCGGCATGGCAGGTCTGCTGGCGGTGACTGCATTTATTGCGGCGCGGCGACTGGCAAAAAGCCGTATTTAGCAAAGATTTTCTGGCCGGCAGGGCCGATCAGAAAATCCAGAAACTTGCGAGCGGCCTCGCCCTGCTTTGAAGCTGCTAGGATTCCGGCCTTCTGGAGAATGGGCTGATGCCACGAATCCGGGATCCATTGTGGATTCTTTTCTACCAATAACGAACCCGAGGTCAGTACCGCGTCGGCGTTGCCGCTGGTGAAAAGCTGGAGAGCCTGGCGGACATTCTCGCCGTAGATCACCTTTGGCTGAACCTGAGGCCAGATGCCTGCGTGTTCGAGCGTTTGCCGGGCGGCAACCCCGTAGGGCGCCAATTTCGGATCGGCCAAACTTACCGAACGAACTTCCGAGTCGGCTAAGTGGCTGATTTCATGAGGTCTCCCATCCCGCCAGAGGATGCCTAAGCGACCTTTGGCGTAGATCCGGACCGAGTCGGGTTCGATTTTTCGGCTTTTTGCGAGTTGGTCGACGAAGGCGGCGTTCGCGGATAGAAAAACATCGTAAGGGGCTCCATTTTCAATCTGTTGCGAGAGAATGGCGCTGGCGGAAGTGACGAACCGCAGATGGGGGAAGGCCTTCCGGAGGTCCGGCTGAAGCGGAGCGAGATCGGCGGCCGAGGCCACGGTGAGTGTTGTCTGAGCAACAGTCGTTCCGGAGAAGAGCGTTAAGAAAAAAAGCAATGAACTTGACAATCCAACACTCATATCTGATACTAAGAGAGTGCTAAGCATAGTCGGTCACCTACTGGGGGTCGGCGGAGGATTGAAAACACATGAGTAAGATTATCGGAATCGATTTGGGAACCACGAACTCGGTGGTGGCGGTTATGGAAGGCGGACAGCCGGCCGTCATTCCGAACCAGGAAGGCGGGCGGACGACGCCGTCGGTGGTAGCTTTCACGAAAGGCGGGGAGCAACTGGTCGGGCAGGTGGCCAAGCGGCAGGCCGTCACGAATCCCGAAAACACCATTTTTTCGATCAAGCGTTTCATGGGGCGCCGCTTTAACGAAGTAAGCGAAGAGATGAAGCTCGTCCCTTACAAGGTTGTAGCGGGTGAGAACGGGGACGTGCGGATAGAGATTCAGGGCAAGAAATATTCGCCGCCCGAGATTTCGGCGAAGATTCTGACGAAGTTAAAAGAAGCGGCCGAAGCGTATCTGGGCGAGAAGGTGACCAAGGCGGTCATCACGGTTCCGGCGTACTTCAACGACTCGCAGCGGCAGGCCACGAAAGATGCCGGCCAGATTGCGGGCCTGGAAGTGATGCGCATCATTAATGAGCCGACGGCTGCGGCGCTCGCTTACGGTCTCGACAAGAAGAAAGACGAGACGATTGCGGTCTACGACTTTGGCGGCGGCACGTTCGATATCTCTATTCTGGAAGTCGGCGACGGCGTGGTCGAGGTGAAGTCGACGAACGGCGATACGCACCTGGGCGGCGACAATATCGACCAGCGCATCATCGACTGGCTCATTCAGGAGTTCAAAAAAGAAGAAGGCGTCGATCTCTCGACGGACCAGATGGCGCTGCAACGACTGAAAGAAGCGGCGGAACGAGCGAAGATCGAGCTTTCGACATTGCTCGAGACCGAGATCAACCTGCCGTTCATCACGGCCACGAATACCGGTCCGAAGCACTTAACGAAAAAGCTGACGCGGGCGCGTTTCGAGCAGATGATCGACGACATTCTGCAGCGCACGGTCGGACCGTGCAAACAGGCGATGCAGGATGCGGGCGTGACGCCGCAGAACATCGACGAAGTTGTGCTGGTCGGCGGCTCGACGCGTATTCCGAAGGTGCAGCAGATGGTGCGCGACATGTTCGGTAAAGAACCGAACAAGAGCGTAAACCCGGACGAAGTGGTGGCAGTCGGCGCGGCGGTGCAGGGCGGGGTGCTTGGCGGCGAAGTGAAAGATGTGCTGCTGCTCGACGTGACACCGCTATCACTCGGCATCGAGACGCTGGGCGGCGTGTTCACCAAGCTGATCGATCGCAACACGACCATTCCAACACGTAAGAGCGAGACGTTCTCGACGGCGGCGGATAACCAGACGTCGGTCGAGATCAAGGTGTACCAGGGCGAACGCTCGATGGCGCGTGATAACCGTCTGCTCGGTGTCTTCCAACTGGTGGGCATTCCGCCGGCTCCGCGCGGCATCCCGCAGGTGGAAGTGACGTTCGATATCGACGCGAACGGCATCCTGAATGTCGTGGCAAAGGACCGGGCGACCAATAACGAGCAGAAGATTACCATCACCTCTTCTTCGGGCCTGAGTAAGGATGAGGTGGAGAAGATGGCGCGCGATGCCGAATCGCACGCGGCGGACGATCGCAAGAAGAAAGACGAGATCGATGCTCGCAACCGCGCCGACGCGATGGTTTACAACGTCGAGAAGATGTTGAAGGAACATCGCGACAAGATTTCGGAATCCGACGCGAAGCAGGTGGAGACGGCCGTCGAGGACGTGAAGAAGGCGATAAACGACGGCGGGCTCGACGCAATCAACTCGGCGACCGACAAGCTGACGACGGCAAGCCACAAACTGGCCGAAGCGATGTATAAGGCGCAAGGCGCCGGCGCTCCGGGCGGCGGTGCTGCTCCGGGTACGGGCGCGGGAAGCGACGGCGCCGCCGGCGGCGAACAGCAGCAGAAGGACAATGTTGTTGACGCGGAGTTTGTCGACGTGGAAGACAAGAAGTAAAAAGGCCACGCAGGCCAAAGGCCTGCTCCACTGGTCTTGACAGAGAGGGGCATCCGCCGGAAGCGGGTGTCCCTAAAATTTCATAAGATTTATGCCTTCTGCAACCAAGAAAGATTATTACGAGACGCTGGGAATCGGGCGCACGGCGGACGCGGAAGAAATTCGCAAGGCGTACCGCAAGCTGGCGCGCAAGTATCATCCGGATCTGAATCCGGGCGACAAGTCTGCAGAAGAGCGCTTCAAAAACGTTCAGGAAGCGTACGACGTGCTGAACGACGAAGAGAAGCGCAAAGTCTATGATCAGTACGGCTTTTATTCACCGAATATTCCGCCGAACGGAGGCGGCCCGAGCGGTGCAGGACCGGGTTTCGGAGGGTTCGATTTCGCCGAATACATGCGGCAGCAACAAGCCGGCGCGCAGGAGGAGGAAGGCGGCGGCGGTTCGTTCCGGGATATTTTTGGAAGTTTCTTTGGCGGCGGTCGGGGGCGGCAGGCGGCAGCTCAGCCGGAGCGCGGATCGGATCTTGAATACGGGCTGAACGTGGATTTCTGGCAGGCGATTCGCGGTACGCAGGTAAAGCTGAATATTTCGCGGCAAGAGACATGCGCGACCTGTCACGGAACGGGATCGGCGGGCTCGAACGTCGCAGTTTGTCCGGAATGCGACGGCAGCGGAACGGTGACGCAGATGGCGGGAGCGATGAAATTCAACCTGACGTGCCCGCGCTGTGGCGGGACCGGACGGTTGAAGAATGCCTGTCCGACGTGTCGCGGCGAAGGACGAGTGATGAAGCCGGATACCGTAGAAGTGCGGATTCCGCAGGGGGTCGCATCAGGTTCGCGGCTGCGCGTGGCGGGTAAGGGAAACGCAGGACTAGCGGGCGGAGCGCCGGGCGACCTGTACATCACGGTGCGCGTGGAAGAGCATCCGTTCTTCAAGCGCAGCGGAGACAATATCGATGTGCAGATTCCACTGACGGTGAGCGAGGCAGGGCTCGGAGCGAAGATCGAAGTTCCTACTATCGACGGCCGGGCGCTATTGAAGATTCCTCAGGGCACACAAAATGGACAGAAATTCCGGCTGCGCGAAAAGGGTATATTCAATGCCCGGAAGAATGCGCGTGGAGATGAGATCGTGGAAATCGTGCTGCGCGCGCCGGACGTGCACAATGAGCGCACACGCGAGCTGCTGCGGGAACTGGCGCAGGTGGACACAACTGACGTGCGGCAGGATATCTGGGACAAGGTTCAGCCAGCCGTGTAACGAGGCGTTATGACGAAGAGTAAAGGTAAAGCGGCCTACATGATTTCGGCGGTAGCCGAGCAATACGAGATCCATCCGCAGACGCTGCGCTTATATGAGCGGGAAGGCCTGCTGGCGCCATCGCGCAGCGAAGGTAACACGCGGCTCTATACGGACGAAGATCTGGAGCGCCTGGAAGTAATTCTGAAGCTCACGCGCGAGCTGGGCGTGAATCTGGCGGGCGTCGAAATTATCCTGAACATGCGCGAAAAGATGGAAGCGATGCAGCGGCAGGTGGAAGGCTTTGTGCGCACGCTGAACGAGGAACTGCGCGAACGCGCGGCGCAGCGGCCGACGGAGACGAATCAATCGCTCGTGCCGGTGATCGAGATCAATTCCATGGCGAGCCGCGAGGGGAAGCGGAAGGCGAAGTAAGCTCCGCGAGTTCGCGCTTTTCGACGACTCGATACGCTTTGTTTCGGTAGACTTCCACGTATCCGCTCCGCTCGAGCAGGTTGCGGACGTAGACGAGGAAGCTTTTGTCGCGGGTTCCGATCTTTTCGATAAGCGCGACATAGTCCTGGTCGAGGACGATAAAGTCAGGCCGCCGCCGCGAAATTGCACCCAGGTACATGTCATCCCGCAAACAAGCGCGGCATTTGAGTTTGTAATCCAATTCTGTCCGCCCAAACACCAGTTCGCGCGGATAAACGTGCGAATTGAGAAAAGCGATCAGCGGCAGATACAGGCGCTGATACTTTTCGCTTCGTATTTCTACGGCATTGCTCAAAAGCGCCAAGAACGCAATCAAAACCTGTATTACGGCCAGCGCGCGCGCAGCTTTCCTTTGTTTATTCCACAGAAACACCAGCCATACCGCCAGCAACGTACTCAAAACCGGGATGGTGTGAACTGCATACCAACCTTGCTTACTGCCTTCGAAGAAAACCAGGCACAGAACCTCTCCGGCCAGTAAAGCGAGAAGCCATTTCAAATGCGGGATGCAGTTTCGGAGAAAGATCAGGCAGCCTGCTGCCGCGGCCCAATAAGAAACCGGTATAAGCAACCGAAAAGCGCGGATATCATGCAGCGACGTTACGTCGCTGGCACTCACATAGCGGGAGAACTCACCCGTTATCAGGCGAATGATCGGAAATCTGCCCCCCGGCATTCTGTACAGAACGTTTCCTACAAATTGCTTGATCCAAAGAGAAGGATCGATCGCAATGTAGGCTAGCAGTCCCAGGCCGGAAATCAGATAGGGAGCAGCGGCGGCGCACACCTCGCGCCGGCCGATGCGTTTTCTATCCAGATAAGAAATAGTGATGATAAGCGAGGCGAGCGCCGCCAGCCCGCCATTCGGATGAATCAAGCCGCTGATGGCGCAGCTTACATTGGCCAGGAGCAGCGCGCGGGTGAGGTATCGTTCACGTAAGTTCAAGTAAGCGGCCAGAGCAACGCAGGCGAAAAACAAGCTGATCATATCCGCGCGCCCGCGCGAGGAAAGCGAACAAAACAGAAAATCGAAGGACAACAGGAGGCAGGAAAATGCCGCGACAGCTTCCGGCAGCAGCTTACGCACGGCGAAAAACCATGCCAGCAATGTACCGAGTCCGCAGCTCAGCGAGAGCGCCCGCTGGGCGAAGATGCTAAAGCCGAATACTTTGAAAACAGCAGCCTGGAAAACCATGCCGAGCGGCATCATCCAGTAAAGGATGGAGCCGATACCGGTAAAGTAGGGGACACCCGCCGGCTCCACGACGTGATTCTGAAGCTTGCCGGTTGTAGCGAGCGTGTAGGCAGGTATTCCGTACAAGCCCTCATCGACCAAAGGAAGATTTGTAAGTACAAGTCCTCCTGCAAGGATCAGATGAATCAAGCAGGCCGCAGCCAGCAGGATCCGGGCATTCCGTTTGCCGAATCCCACATTTCATGGAAGCGCTTCTCTGCTGGTTGATTGCGGATTTCGTGCGAGCACGCGTACTGGAGCCGGTAGTACTACGCTACGGAATCACGCGCGCCTTTTTAATGTAGTCCAGCCGGGGAAAGTGCTCTTCCAAGTAGGCGTTGCCGATATCGGCAATGGCGGCCGGATTCGGGCCCGCACCACCGGGAGACATTTCACCATATTCCGTGTTGATCTTCAGCACGTTTTCCATACCTTGAATCACTTCAGCGAAGGGTGTGAAGCCCTGCGGGTCGAGCGAGGCGCTGTTGTCGCGCAGGTTAATGAACAACTGCGTGCTGCGCGAGTTCGGCTCGCCGGTTTTGGCGAAGACGACTGTGCCAACTTTGTTGGGTACTTTGGGAGGATCATCACGGATGGTGATGTCGGTCCAACGTTTGTTCTTGTCTGGATCGCCGTTGATGCCCCACTGCACGACAAAGCCTTTCAGAGCGCGGAAGAAGGCATTGTTGTCGTAGAAGCGGCGCTGGAGGAGTTCATAAAAGTGGTCGGCGCCGATGGGCGACCAATCACGGTGCACCAGCACGACGACATCGCCCTTTGTGGTTTGAAACTGGACTTTGTACTGATCGGGTCCGCGTTCCATCTTGCCGGACTCTTTGTTGCCGCCGCAGGAGACGAGCGTAAGGACAAAGGCGAACAGCAGGCAGATTGTCCGCATCACTTGGCGTCTCTCCAATTCGGTCCGGTTCCGACGTCTACTACGAGCGGCACGGAAAGCGGGTGGACGGATTCCATTTCGTTTTTCACGAGTTGCTTCAATTCGTTCGTTTCCTCCGGAGGCGTTTCAAAAACCAGTTCATCGTGCACTTGCAAGAGCATGCGGGAGCGCATCTTATTTTTTTCCAGTAAGTGTGAAACCCGGATCATGGCCAGCTTGATCAAATCGGCGGCGGTCCCTTGCAGGGGCGTATTGACGGCGGTTCGTTCGGCAAAATTGCGCGCGGAGGGATTGCGGCTGTTCATATCGGGGATAGGACGGCGCCGGCCGTGCAGGGTTTTGGCAACACCGGTTTGGCGCACTTCGGCGATCGTGCGGTCGATGAATTCGCGCACGCCGGCGTAGCGCTCGAAATAGCGGCGGATGTACAGCTCGGCCTCCTTGCGATCGATGCAGAGAGTTTGAGCGAGGCCAAAGGGCGTCTGGCCGTAGACGATGCCGAAGTTTACAGCTTTGGCGGCGCGCCGCATATCGGGTGTGATCATCAGCGGATCAACCTTGAAGACTTCGGCGGCGGTGCGCGTGTGAATATCTTCTCCTTTGCGAAAAGATTCGACCAGAACAGGATCCTGCGACATGTGGGCGAGCAGGCGAAGCTCGATTTGCGAGTAATCGGCGGCGAGCAACTCCCAACCGGCTTCGGGGATAAAGGCGGCGCGGATCTCGCGGCCCTCTTCGCTGCGAATCGGAATGTTTTGCAGGTTCGGATTGGAGGAAGATAGCCGTCCGGTGGCGGCGCCGGCTTGATTGAAAGTAGTGTGCAGGCGTCCGGTTTCGGGGTTGATGAGTTGGGGCAGCGCATCGATATACGTGCCCTTGAGTTTTGTGAGCTGGCGGTAATCGAGCACGCGCTGCGCAACCGGATAAGCAGGCGCGAGCGATTCGAGCACATCGGCGGCCGTCGAGATCACTTTGCCCTTGCCGTATTTGACGGGCGCGGGCAGCTTCATCTCTTCAAAGAGAATCTTGCCGAGCTGCTGGGGCGAATTGATATTGAAGGGATGGCCGGCATCGGCGTAAATTTGTTCCGCGATGCTTTCGGCGCGCTCGGCGAGGCGTGTGGAAAGCTCAGCAAGTACGGCGCTATCGACGCGAATGCCGTTCGTTTCCATTTTTGCGAGCACGGGCGCAAGCGGCAGATCGATTTCACGGTAAACACTCGCCAGTTCCTGCGCTTCGATCTGCGGGCGAAGCATTTCGACGACGGCGAGCGTAGCTTCGGCCTGCTGCTCGGCGGCGGCGTTCAGTTTCCGATCGAGCAGGCGTTCGGCCAGCGCTTCGGGCGAACATCCGCCGGGGTCGGCGTAGATGAGGAAGGAGTAGAGCATCGCATCTTCGGCGAGGTTGCGGGCCTCGATTTTCAAGGGCGCGATCGCGGCAAGGACTCCCTTGATGTCGTGGACGATCTTGGGAACGCTATCCGATTCGAGCAACTCGCGCACCGATTCGATTGCGGCGAACGGGACGGCGCGCCCTTGGCCGATGTGGTACGACAGGCCGATGAATTGATTGACCGGATCGACGGCGACGGCAAGCGGCGTAGCATCCTTTCTTTGCGCAAGCCACTGCATAACGGCCTGCTGATCGGAGAGCGCGGCGTAATCGCGCGAAGCGCTGTCGTCTTCGGGCGGCAGATCTTTCAGAAGGCTAAAGAACTCGAGTTCTTTGTAGATGCTCTTCAGCGTGGACGTATTCGCTGGCTGCGCACGCAAGGCAGCCAGATCCCATTCAAGCGGAAATTCGGTGTGAATAGTCGCGAGCTGTTTACTGAGCAGAATTTGATCGCGATGATTGAGCAGGCTTTCGCGATACATTTTGCGCTCGACTTCAGAAGCGCGATCGAGCGCGGCTTCGACGGAGCCAAAACGAGTGATGATGTCTTTCGCACCTTTATCGCCGATACCGGGCGCGCCGGGAATGTTATCGATGGAATCACCTTTGAGAGCGAGCAGATCCGCGACCTGGGAAGGCTTTACACCCATGAACTGCTCGACTTTGGACGCGTCGTACCACTCATCATCTTTCATGGGGTTTAGCATGAAGACGCGATCGTTGACGAGCTGGAGCATGTCCTTATCGCTCGAGACGATTACGACTTCGAGCGGTTTCGGCTGCTTGCGGCAGGCGATGGCGCCGATCACGTCGTCGGCTTCGTAGCCGGAAAACTCAAGCACGGGGATATTCATGGCATCGAGCAGCCGGCGGATATAGGGGATCTGCGGCCCGAGATCCGGCGGCATTTCGGAACGATTCGCCTTGTATTCCGCGAAGGTTTCCGACCGAAACGTCGGCTCGCTGCTTTCGAAGATGGCGGCGATGTAGTCGGGCTTATAAGTGGTCGCGAGCTTGCGCAACATATTGCCGAAGATGTAGATGGCTTCGGTGGAAAGGCCGCTCGAGGTGCGCATGGGGGGAGCGCCGCTGCGCGCGCGGGCGTGGTAGGCGCGGAAAATGAAGCCGAAGCTGTCAATGAGAAAAAGACGGGGAACGGGCAATAACTCTAGGATAGAAGGGCAGTCAGCAGCACTTGGCGTTGCTGAACTTGCGGCGATAGCGCCGATCGCTGAACACTTTCCATTCCGCGGCGGAGTGGGCGCGGCCGCAATGGCGAAGATGGCGAGCGTAAGCGGATTCGTCGGAGAGCTCGCGCAAGAGATCCCGGAGATACGAGAGCAGGCGTTTCATACTCGCTCCGCTTCGAGCTGCGATGGGACGAAAGGCGCTTCGGAGCTGGTCGATGCACGTGTGCCGCGGAGCAGGCCGTACCAGACGCGAACGGAATCGGCGGCGACGATGAGGACCAGAATCAGGAAAACGGCGCAGACGACGGCATCGAGACGTTCATTGAAGGCGACTCTGGCGCCGGCTGCGGTGCGGTCGAGAACTGCCGCGTGCGCGAGGAAACCAATGCGCGGCTCGGGAGAGAAGATTTTCTGCCAGCCGGCCGTGAAGGTGACAACCATGAGCCAGCCGAGCGGCGCGACGGTGATCCAGGCATAACGTAAACGGTGCATTTTGATGAGTATTGTGGTGGCGACGCACAGTGCTACCGCGCTCAGCAACTGATTCGAAATGCCGAAGAGCGGCCAGAGCGAATTGATGCCACCCAAAGGATCGACGACGCCCTGATAGAGGAAGTAGCCCCAGGCGGCGGTGATGAGGGCGCTGGTGACGAGCATGCCGGGCGTCCAGGAGATGCGGCCGAGCGGTTTGTAGATGTGACCGAGCAAGTCCTGCAGCATGAAGCGGCCGACGCGCGTACCGGCATCGATGATGGTCAGAATGAAAAGCGCCTCGAAGAGAATGGCGAAGTGATACCAGAAGCTAAGCAGGCCGTCGCCGAAGCCGGAATGGCGCAGCGCGTTGCCGAAGATTTGCGCCATGCCGAGGGCGAGCGAGGGAGCGCCGCCGGTCCGGCCGAATAACGTTTGTTCACCGACGCTGTGCGCGAGCTGGGCCATATCTGCGGCGGAAACCGGAAAGCCCCAGTT
Source organism: Bryobacteraceae bacterium (assembly GCA_036557945.1). GTDB lineage: Bacteria > Acidobacteriota > Terriglobia > Bryobacterales > Bryobacteraceae > Bog-105. The sequence goes on from DATBGM010000039.1 coordinate 13,627, forward strand.
GCTGATGGTCGAGACGGCGGCTTGAGGAAGAGCGCCGACGATTCCGGGCGGCGAGTTCACTGCAAAGAAGATGCCGGGTTGCAAACTTGCCGCGGCCACCATCGCCATAATGGCAACGAAACCTTCGAGCAGCATGCCGCCGTAGCCGATGGGCCAGGCGTGCCACTCGCGCGCGATCATTTTTGGCGTCGTGCCGGAGGAGATCAGCGAGTGAAAACCGGAGATCGCGCCGCAGGCAATGGTGATGAAGCAGAAGGGGAAGATTTTGCCTGCGAAGATAGGGCCGGTGCCGTCGACAAAGCGTGTGAGCGGGGGAAGCGCGAGCGGCGGGTGTGTGCCGAGAATGCCGAGCGCAAGCAAAAAGATAACGCCGAGCTTGATAAAGGTGCTCAAGTAGTCGCGTGGAGCGAGAAGCAGCCAAACGGGCAACGCGCTGGCGAGAAAGCCGTAGAGAATGATGGCGACCGTGAGCGCGATGCCGCCCCAGGTGAACCAAGCGGACCAGGCACTCGATGCCGCGACGAGTTTGCCGCCGTAGATGCTCGCAAGCAGCAGAACGAAACCGATTGTTGAGCATTCGAGTACTTTGCCGGGGCGCAGATAGCGCAGATACAAGCCCATGAAGACGGCGATCGGGATGGTCATCGCGATGGTGAAGGTTCCCCAAGGACTGGCTTTGAGTGCGTTCACGACAACCAGCGCGACCACTGCGAGCAGCACGATCATGATGAGCAGCACGGTAATGAGCGAGACGAAGCCTCCGACTTTGCCGATCTCTTCGCGCGCCATCTGGCCGAGCGTTTTACCGTCGCGGCGCATGGAGCAGAAGAGAATGACGAAATCCTGCACGGCTCCGCCGAGCACGCAGCCGAAGAGAATCCAGAGTGTACCCGGCAGATAGCCGAATTGCGCGGCGAGTGTTGGCCCGACGAGCGGGCCTGGTCCGGCGATGGCGGCAAAATGATGGCCGAAGAGAATCCATTTGTTAGTCGGCTCGAAATCGTGGCCGTCGCGCAGGCGCTCGGCGGGCGTGGCGCGACGATCATCGAGTGTCATGACTTTCGCAGCGATGAATTTCGCGTAAAAGCGGAAGCCGACCAGGAATGTGGCTGCCGCCGCGCTAACGAGCCAGAGGCTATTGACCGGCTCGCCGCGAGCACTGGCGATGGTACCGATAGCGATGGCGGCGAGAACACTGAGAAGCGCCCAGATGAGCGTTGCGAAATGACGTCGCATAAAGATCAGAATTTGATGGCGGCGGTGATAAGGGCGGCAAGAAGAGCGACAACGATCGCGCCGGTGCAGGTGGTAATCAAAACTCTGCTGAGGGGCGATTTGGAACGGGATTCCAGCCGGATTTCAACCACCGCGGCCGGCTTCGAAGGTTGCCGTCTCGGTAAACGATCCGCTTTGGATGCAGGCATCTGAATGACCTGCTTCACTTTGGGTTCGACGCTTCCTTCACGGACATCCAACGCCTGCGTGAGCCCCACAATGAGACTGGTAGAAGTCTCAGAGACTGCACCGATGTATTGGCGCGCAATCCAGATTTCGGTTCCGGTGCGAGCATTTACGACCTGCACTTCCGCGCGCGCGCCGAGGCCGAGAACCCATTCATTCGGCTCAGGATGGGCGATGGGCGGATAAAACGCGAACCTGCGGTGTCCTACATAGTCGAGCGGCGAAGGCAGCAGCGGCGCTGACATTCTCTAAAGTGTAACGAAGAAATTACAAAGAGCAAAAATCGTGCGCGTATGCACTAAACTGAAGACTGCAGTCCAATTCCGGATTACCGTTTGTCCTCCACCACAATTTTAGAAGCAAATTCCTTAATCGAAAGCAGAGCAGCGGCGCGACGCTCGTTCCTGCTGATGTTTTTCTGCACTTTGATCGGCGCGGCAGCGCAGATGCTGATCAAACAGGGCAGCGGTCAGATCGGGACACATGTCACGCTGAGCGACCTGATGAGACATCCGCTGCTGTTTGTGCGGTTTGGCCTCAACATGGTCACGAACACGAAGCTGTTTTTCGGATACGCGTGCTACGGCATTAATGTGCTGCTCATTGCAGTCGCACTAAAGGGGAGAGAGCTCTCAAGATTGTATCCGATCATCGCGCTGACCTATGTTTGGGTAACGTTTCTTTCGCTGGCACTGCTTGGCGAGCATCTGAATTTTTTCAAATCGGTCGGCATTGCTTTTATCGTGGGCGGTGTTTCGGTGCTGGGGATGAAAAAGTAGCATGATGAAAACACCTCTCAGCTCGATTCTGCTGGTGCTGGTCGGATCGTTTTTCGGATCGTTCGGCGCGGTGTTTCTGAAGCTCGGCGCGGAGCACATGAAAGGCAAGCTGGCGCGTATTTTCACCAATTACTGGCTGGCGTGCGGGGTTGTTTTTTACCTGCTTTCGTCGGTGTTTTACATGGCGGGCGTGTCGCAAGGGCAGCTTACCGTGCTGTATCCGATGGTGTCGCTGGGATATATCTGGGCGATGGTGTGGGCCCGGATATTTTTTAAGGAGCCGTTCACGGTAGCCAAGATCGGCGGACTCGCCATGATTATCCTAGGCGTGTCGCTGATTAATTTGGGCAACGCATGAATCCGACGGCGAACCGTCCGCTCAGACGATAGCGATGAACGGGACGCTTGCTGTCATCCGGCCCGACCTGATGCCACCACCTATGTGGGTAGGTTAGTGGAAGCTGCAGTCAGCATCAGTTGCTGCGCTCACGGCTCGGAGAGCCGCAATTACGGAACGGTGACCTGAGTGCGCCAGGTTTCGGCAAAGCTGGCGAGCGCAGGTGGAAGCTGGCGCCGGACGGCGATGCGGATCAGCTCAATCGCAATCCAGATGAAAAATGCCAGCGTTACGAAGCGACGGCTTGGCTCGCCCAGAAATGCCGGCACGACAAACTGCGCCGCAAACAGGATGAGCATCAGCAGGGCCTCCCACCAGTCGATTTCCATGTTCAGCAGCAGCATAAGAGCGGCTACGCTCTGCGCGATGGTAAGCAGCAGCTCGTCCTGTTGCTGCGGATCGAGTGAAAAGCCGGTGATGCTTCCGGCGCTGATGGAAAACACCACGGGCAGCATGGCGACAAGCAGCGTCCACTGATTGATATTGCTGGAGGCGATATTCATGAAGCCGACAGACGCCTTGCCGGGTTGGCGTGCGAAGTAGAAGCTCGAGGCGAGCTCCGGAAATTCGGAGATGACGGGAGCAAACCATTGGATGACGATGAAGGTAGGGATTCCGAGAGCGGTGGCGACCGCGATGATGCTGCCGAGAAACGGTTCGGCGACGAAGTAGATCAGGGCGCCACCGACGAAAAAACAGGCGCAGATAGCGGCAATGCGTTTCGCGCGTGGAGCCTGAACAATGGCGCGCGGAATGGCCTCCAGGTCCTCTACGCCTTCCTTCTCGACCGGCGGCAGCCTGGTCAAGATCAAAAGATAGGCTGCATAAAACACGGTCAGGACGCAGGCGTCGTAGAAGTGCAGGTTTGCTTTCCACCAGATCACAAAAGCGTAGAGCAGCGGCGGAATGAGCGCGATGACTTCGACGCTGTGATGCAGATCGAGCGGAATTTTTCTCAGCGGCTGATGCGTGTTGCGGCGATGAATAAAGGCGGCAGTCAGATAGATGGCGGGCCAGACGAGCCCGGTCAGCAAACGCAAGGCGCCGGTGAGATTTGCCAACAGTAGCGCCGTTTCGCGATGCCAGGCGAGGACCGCCTCGACGGCGAATTCGGGGAGTGTCTGCATCCAGGCGAGAATCGCAAGAGCGAAGCCCTGCGCGACAAAGAACTGCGCCGATTCCGCCCCCCAGGTGATGAGAACGGAGGCGAGAAGGATGCAGGGTGTCGTCCAAAGCGCCGCCCAGGGACTGGTATGGGCGAGTGGGCTGACCGCCAAGAGCAGCGCGAACCCGGCGAGTTGCTGTGGAGAGCGTATCATCGATGATTACGAGAAGGTGATTTCGGGCTCATCGGTTCCGGGACGCGGGCAGAGAACGGAATGCTTTTCGAAGGCCTCGGATTTGAAAGGGAAGTCGGTGCGATAGTGCCCGCCGCGGCTCTCTTCACGAGCGAGGGCTGCACGGGAAATGAGCGTGGCCACCTGATGCATGTTGCGCAACTCGAAACGCGCGCGATGCGGGGCAGCGGAGCGCTCGTAACTGCGCGATTCAAGTCGTTTGTAAGCGGCAGCCAGTTCCGGTCCATTGCGTAAGACTCCGCAGGCGTTCCAGGCAATGGCGCGCAGATCACGCTCGGTGATGGCGGGGAACCGAGCGTTGTAGGGACGAGGCGGCGCGTCGTTCTGGCGAGGAGCAACGGACGCCATAGCTTTACCCGAACGGGCGCCAAATACGACGCCTTCGAGCAGCGAATTGCTGGCGAGCCGGTTGGCTCCGTGCACGCCGGTGCAGGCGACTTCGCCGGCGGCGAAGAGGCGCGGGAGGCTGGTATGTCCCCAGAGGTCCGTCTGGACGCCGCCCATGGCATAGTGTGCAGCGGGACGTACGGGCGCGGGCATGACTTCGAGATTTACGCCGTAGCGGAGGCAGGTTTCGAAGATTCGGGGAAAGCGTTCGCGCACCAGGCCGGCCGGCAGATGCGTGAGATCGAGATAGGCGCTCTCGTCGCCGGTGGCGCGCAGCTCCATAACGATGGAGCGCGACACGACATCGCGCGGCGCCAGTTCCTTGAGCGGATGATAGCGTTCCATGAAGCGCTCTCCGCCGGCATTGCGCAGAAAACCGCCTTCACCGCGCAAGGCTTCGCTCAGCAGAAAGCGCGGAGCGCCGGGAACGTACAGCGCGGTGGGATGGAACTGAACAAATTCGATATCCGATACCAGCGCGCCGGCGCGGAAGGCACAGGCAACGCCATCACCGGTGGCGACGTCGGGATTGGTGGTGTTTTCGAAGACACGTCCGAGCCCGCCGGTAGCGAGCAGAACGGCGCGAGCGCGAATCGAGACGGTGGTCTGGGTTTTTTCATCGAAGGCAAACACGCCGGCGACTTCGTCCCGATCGACCAGCAAATCGGTCACGGCGGCGAATGCCTGAAAGGAGATGCTTTCGAGCGACCGGGCCTTATGACGCAGCGTTCGGACGATCTCACGCCCGGTAGAATCGCCGTGCGCGTGAAGCACTCGATTGCGGCTATGCGCTCCCTCGCGTGCAAACAACAGCTTGCTTCCCTCGCGATCGAAGGCCGTGCCCCATTCGATGAGACGCTCAATCGCGGCGGGGGCTTCTTCGACGAGCAGGTGGACCGCCTGCATGTTGCAAAGTCCATCACCTGCGACAAGGGTGTCGTGTTCGTGCAGCTCGACTTCGTCATCGTCGCTAAGGGCGGCGGCTATGCCCCCTTGCGCGTATTCGGAGGAAGACTCGCGCAAGGTGTCTTTAGCAACAACCAGGACACGTCCTGCGTGTGCGAGCTCGATGGCCGCACTCAAGCCCGCGACACCGGCTCCGACGACGACGAAATCAGTGTGGATGGTCTGGGGCGAGGCGGCGATAACCTCATGGTACAGCAGCATGCTACAACAAGAGCGCATGCACAGCTTTGAGGTACGAACCGCGCAGTGTACCTATCGCAGTGTTGTAGAGCGCGGGCTGCTTGCGCGTGCCAGCGAATTTCTGCCGCGAAAAGCGGGCAAGCTGTTTGTGGTTACCGAGCGCGCGGTGTGGGATCTGCACAGCGGAAGTTTAGACCCGCGTCTGACGGAAACGGCGCACGTTCTATTTTTTCCGGGAGGTGAGCCCAATAAGCGCCTCGCGTGCGTGGAGACACTCGCGGACGAGATGCTGGCAAGCGGCGCGGATCGTACGAGCGCGGTTATCGGTTTTGGCGGCGGGATCATCACCGATGTGGCGGGATTTCTGGCGGCGATCTTCATGCGCGGCGTGCCCGTGCTGCAGATTCCGACAACGCTACTGGCACAGGTAGACGCTGCAGTCGGCGGGAAAACGGGCGTAAATTTGGTTGGCGGCAAGAACCTGATCGGCAGCTTTCATCAGCCGCTCGCGGTGCTGATCGATCCCGATGTGCTGGCAACATTGCCGGAACGGGAGTATCGCGCCGGATTATTTGAAGTGATTAAATGCGGGATCATTCGCGACCCGGATTTATTCCGCATGCTGGAAGTACGGTCGCAGGCGGTGCTCACGAAAGATGAGGATACAGTCGAAACGCTAATTGCGGCGGCGGTGCGGATCAAGGCGGAAGTGGTCTCGGCCGATGAGCGCGAAGGTGACTTGCGGCGCATTTTGAATTTCGGGCACACAGTCGGGCATGCGATCGAAGCGGAGACGCGATACGAACAATTTCTGCATGGCGAAGCAATCGCCTGGGGAATGCTGGCAGCGATCCGGCTGGCTGAGCTGACGGGGCATTTGGATCAAGATGAAGCACAGAGAATGCAGGCATTGATTCGCCTGTATGGGCCGGTACCGCCTGCCACGCATCTCGATCCGGATCGCTTGCTTGGGCGGTTGGCGAGCGATAAGAAGACGCTACAGGGAAAGGTGCATTTCGTGCTGCCGGTGCGAATTGGAGAAGTGAAAATTACCGGCGGAATCGATCCCGATATAGTGCGTGGGGCGATTGTGGAGGCGTTGACGTAACAGATGGCTGCCACGGCAACAGGCACAACTCCGCCGGGAACGCAAGGCGAGCAGCAAGCAGCAAGCTGGGTGCGGCAGATGTTTGCAGAGATTGCTCCACGCTACGATCTGCTGAATCATCTGCTCTCGTTCAATATCGATCGCGGTTGGCGCAAGGCCCTCCTCGGATCGTTAGAACCAGTTGCGGCGCGCGCGGAGGCTACGATTCTCGATCTCTGCTGCGGAACGGGCGATGTGCTGCTGGATTTGCAACGGAGCGTGCAGGCGCGGGTTCTGGGCGCGGACTTCTGTCATCCGATGTTGGTGGCGGCGCAGCGCAAAGCGCAACGAATGGGACAAGCGGCTCACCTATTCGAAGGTGATGCCATAACGCTGCCGGTCGCCGATGCGAGTTTGGATGCAATTTCGATTGCCTTCGGGTTCCGGAATCTTTCGAACTATGCGGCGGGTTTGCGGGAGTTTCGGAGAGTACTGCGGCCGGGCGGAGTATTGGCCCTGCTGGAGTTTTCGCATCCGCAAACAAGTTTGGTGCGCGCCGCTTACGGATTCTATTCGCGAATGATTTTGCCCTTGGCAGGGGGATTGATCTCCGGTTCGCGCGAGGCTTACGCATATTTGCCCGAATCGATTGCGAAATTTCCGCGCGCCGAGCAGCTAAAGCGGATGATGGACGAAGCCGGTTTTCGAGAGACGAAATTCCGGCTGTTGTCCGGCGGAATTGCAGCTCTGCATACAGGAGTGCGTTCCTGACGTCCTTTTTCAACGGCTGGCGGCTGCTGCACCATTGTCGCCGAGAGCACGATTGATCTCGTCGCGAAGATTCAAATTGCGAACCAGGCGCAGCAGGTAATTCGGATGAAGACCAAGCAGGCGCGCGGCCTGTTTGTAATCGCCCCGTCCCTGTACGTACGCGTCGATGATCGCGTCGTGTTTTGCCTGGCCGACGGATTGGTGATACTTCGCCTTGGAGTCTTTGGGCGCCGAATCGAGCAGCGATTCGGGCAGATCTTCAGGCAGCACCCACTCCGAGACTCCGAAGACGACGGCGCGCTCCATCGCATTTTCCAGTTCGCGCACGTTTCCCGGCCAGGAGTATTGCACGATCAGCTCCTCGGCTTCGGGGGAGAGTCCGGCGATATATCGCTTGCAGCGTTCGGCCGAACGCTGGAGGAAGTAGCGGCCGAGCAGCGGAATATCATCGCGGCGATCGCGCAGCGGCGGAGACTCGAGATTCACGACATTGAGGCGATGAAACAGGTCTTCGCGAAAGCGACCTTCGCGCACATCTTCGCCGAGGTCGCGATTGGTGGCCGCGATGATGCGGATATCGAGGGGATGCGCCTGCGTTCCGCCGACGCGCTCGAACTCGCGCTGCTGTAGGAT
>DATBGM010000040.1:0-40458 GCA_036557945.1 Bryobacteraceae bacterium
AAGCTGCAAACCGGGCGCGATGTGGTGATCGCCGCGCTGCTGGGTGCGGAAGAGTTCGGTTTTTCCACTGCGCCGCTGATTGCTCTTGGCTGCATCATGATGCGCAAATGTCATCTGAACACGTGTCCGGTCGGCATTGCCACGCAGAATCCGGAGCTGCGGAAGAAATTTGACGGCACGCCCGAGCACGTCATCAATTTTTTCTTCTTTATTGCGGAAGAAGTGCGCGAGTGGATGGCGAAGCTCGGCTTTCGCACCATGAGCGAGATGATCGGGCGGGTCGACATGCTCGAAATGCGTACCGCGGTCGAGCACTGGAAGGCGCGCGGGCTCGATTTCTCGTCGATTCTCTACAATCCGCAGGTGCCCGGGCGCGTCGGCCGCCGCTGCCTGATTGCGCAGGATCACGGATTGCAGGAAGCGCTCGATCACAGCCTGCTTGCACAGGCGAAAGACGCGATCGAAGACGGAAAAGCGGTCGAGTTTCACATGCCGATACGCAATGTGCATCGCACGGTCGGCGCGATGTTAAGCGGAGCGGTAGCGCGGCGGCATGGCTCGAAGGGCTTGTCCGACGACACGATTCGCATCTCTTTTAGCGGTTCGGCAGGGCAGAGCTTCGGCGCGTTTCTGGCAAAAGGCATCACGTTAACGCTCGAAGGCGACACGAACGACTATGCCGGCAAAGGTCTATCCGGCGGCAAAATTATTGTGTATCCTCCGAAAGCCTCGCGTTTCCGGCCGGAAGAGAACATTCTGATCGGCAACACCGTGCTTTATGGCGCCACCAGCGGCGAAGCATATTTCAATGGTGTTGCCGGAGAGCGCTTCGCAGTCCGCAACTCTGGCGCAACGACCGTGGTCGAAGGCGTTGGCGATCACGCCTGCGAGTACATGACGAACGGCACGGTGGTCGTGCTCGGTGCGACGGGACGCAATTTCGCTGCCGGCATGAGCGGCGGTCTCGCCTATGTCTACGATCCGACTGGCGAATTTACACGTGTGCGTTGCAATCCGGCAGGCGTTGACCTCGAGCCGCTGTTCGAGCGCGACGATATCGCGCTGCTCGAAAATCTGATTCGCAAACACGTGACTTATACCGCTAGCGCGCTCGGTAAGCGACTGCTTGACAACTGGACTGAGAGCGTCAAGGGCTTCGTCAAGGTTTATCCGCACGAATACCGCCGTGTACTTGAAGGCGGCAAGGCGCAGGAAAAGAAGGCGAAGCCGTTGCCCTTCGTTCCGGAAGCAATTGCCGCAAGAGCGGAGAGGGCCCGTTAGCCGTATGGGTAAGATAACCGGGTTTCTGGAATACACACGCGAGATGCCCGCGCGCCGTCCGGTGCTCGAGCGCGCGAACGACTGGTTTGAGGTCTACCAGGAACTTCCACGACAGAACGCGCGCCAGCAGGCCGGCCGCTGCATGGATTGCGGCGTGCCGTTTTGTCATACTGGCTGTCCGGTGCACAACACGATTCCCGACTGGAACGACCTGGTTTGGAAAGACCGCTGGCGCGAAGCAAGCCGGTCGCTGCACGCCACCAATAATTTTCCGGAGTTTACCGGCCGCATTTGCCCGGCGCCCTGCGAAGCTTCGTGCGTGCTCGGTATAAATGATAAGCCGGTTACGATTCGTGTGATCGAGCAGCAGGTTGCCGATCGCGCATTCGGCGAGGGTTGGCTCGCACCGGAGCTCCCGCGCAGACGGACTGGGAAAAAGGTCGCCATTGTCGGTTCGGGGCCCGCCGGTCTGGCCGCCGCTCAGCAATTGAACCGGGCCGGGCATAGCGTTACTGTGCTTGAAAAAGCGGATCGAGTTGGCGGACTGCTGCGCTACGGTATTCCCGATTTCAAGCTTGAAAAATGGGTGGTCGACCGGCGTCTCGAGCAACTGCGGGCCGAAGGCATCGATTTCCAAACGAATGTCCACGTCGGCAGGACGCTCGAAGGCCAACAACTCCTTGCGAATTACGATGCCGTGCTGCTGGCCGTCGGCGCCGAGGCGCATCGCGACGTGCCGATTCCCGGGCGCGAGTTGAAGGGAATTCATTTCGCCATGGATTACTTGACGCAGCAGAACAAACGCGGTGCAGGCGACCGTTTTGCGCGCGCTGAAGAGATTCTGGCTACCGGCAAACGCGTCATTATTCTGGGCGGCGGTGATACCGGAGCGGATTGCCTGGGTACGGCCCATCGCCAGAAAGCGGCTTCCGTCCACCAGCTGCAGATCCATCCGATGCCTCCCGAAGAGCGCCACGAAAGCACGCCGTGGCCCACCTGGCCGCTGCAACTGCGCGTGGAAGCGGCGCATGAAGAGGGCGGCTTTCGCGAGTGGAGCGTGCTTACCACGCATTTCAGCGGCGATGAACAAGGCAATGTAAAGCGGCTGCACTGTGTGCGTGTCGGACCGAAGCCCGCGTTAGAGCGCGTTCCCGAGAGCGAGTTTTATCTTGATGCCGATCTGGTTCTGATCGCTATCGGCTTTTCCGGGCCCGTTCGCAGGGGCTTGCTCGAGCAGCTTCCGCTCGCACTCGATAACCGCGGCAACATCGAAACGGATGAATCGTATCGCACTTCGATCTCCCATGTATTTTCGGCGGGCGATTCACGTCGCGGGCAATCGCTGGTTGTCTGGGCCATTGCCGAAGGCCGCCAGGCGGCGCATTACATCGACAAATTTCTGATGGGCAGTACGCAGCTTCCGCTTTAACTACCCGCAGGGCTGCGGAGTCGGACCAGCCGCGCCCGGCTTCTTTGAGAACAACACCTGACCGGCGCTGATCGTGCCATCCATGCCCGGCACGTTAAGGCGTAATGCCTGCGAAGATCGCGCAATCCGATCGCTTCAAAACCAGCACGCTCCCCTTCACGAATCACGTCGTCCAGATGAACCAGTTCGCCGCCGGGAAACACATTTCTTTGGATAGAAAGAGTGTCTGGAGCATTGGAACTCCACCGCGGACGAACGACGCCGCGGCGCGTGCTACCCCTAAAATCGAAGTGAGGATGCATGAAATCCACTTTGAGGCGGCCGTCAACTACGACGATGCGCTCTGGCGAGCCGCGGCGGAATCCGCTATCGATTCACATTACTATGACATTTTCGGACAGCGCCACGACGCGAGCCGCGACACGCTGCGCGCCATTCTTTCGGCTCTCGGCTGGAATACCGAGAGCTTCGAATCGGTAGAGGACGAGCGCCGCCGGCGTTTTGCCGCAGATCTGGATGCCGGCCTCGCCAGAACTTCGGTCGTCAGTGAAAACGACAAATGGATTCCATTTTCCGTGGCGAGGGAATGGGCTGGCGAAATCGAGTACGAGGTTCAGCTCGAAAACGGCGATAATTTGGGAGGGTCACTTAATGGCAGCCAACTGGTACCCATTGCCGGCGTCGTTTTATTTGATCGCAGATGGCTCAAATACCGGCTGAATTTGCCGAACGAACTTCCGTTGGGCTATCACGTGTTGAAACTGGCCCTTGACGGGCGCTCGCTGGGCGAGTTTTACGTTATCGTTTGTCCCGACAGAACATATTTACCGGCGGAATTAGAACAAGGGCGCACTGCCGGTTTCAATGTTGCCCTTTATGGGTTGCGTTCGGACCGCAACTGGGGTTGCGGAGATTTCTCGGATCTCAAGGCTCTGATCGAATGGGCGGCGGGCGAGATCGGGTTTCATTTTATCGGTCTCAATCCGTTGCATGCATTGCACAATCGCGCGCCGTATAACACGAGTCCCTATCTGCCGCTTTCGGTGTATTACAAGAATCTGCTCTATATCGATATCGAAAGCGTGCCTGAATTTGCAAGCTCCGGCTGCGCACGCAATTTTCGTAAATCGGCCGCGCTTGAACGCGAAATCCAATACCTGCGCGCTTCTCAGTTCGTCCAATACGCCAGGGTCGACCGTCTGAAACGACGCTTCCTGAAACTGCTTTATCGCGAGTTCCGGCGCGGCGGCAATATGGACCGCAAACGCTTATTCAGCGCCTATTGCGAACGCGAAGGCAGTCAACTCGAGCGGTTTGCACTTTACTGCGCGCTGGACGAAGCATTGCACAAACAGAACCGGAACTGGTGGACATGGCGCGACTGGCCCCAACCGTACCAGAATCCGGATTCCGCCGAGTCGCAAGCCTTCGCCCTGACGCATGGCCGTTCGATCGAGTTTTATAAATACGTACAATTCGTCCTTGAAGAACAGTTGGCCGCGGCGCAGCAGCATGCGCGCAATTGCGGCATGACGATCGGCCTCTATCACGATCTTGCAGTCGCTACCGATAACTGCGGCTCGGATCTATGGGCTTATCGCGAGTATTATGCGTCCGGGTGCCGTGTGGGCGCTCCTCCGGATGATTTTTCACCGCAAGGCCAGGACTGGGGCTTTCCGCCGCCCAACAAAGAGGCGCACCGGAACGACGGCTATCGTCTTTTTCGAGAAAGCATCCGTAAAATTGTGCGCGACGGGGGCGCATTACGCCTCGACCATGTCATGCGGCTTTACCGTCTCTTCTGGGTGCCGGCAGGAATGCAGCCGGCGGCGGGAGCCTATGTGCGCGATTATGCGGAAGACCTGCTGCATATACTCGCTCTCGAAAGCGTTCGCAGCCGCAACATCATCATCGGCGAGGACCTCGGGACATTGACCGACGAGATGCGCGAGCTCTTTACCCGCTTCGGCATTCTGAGTTATCGTCTCTTTCCGTTCGAGAAGAACTACCAAACGGGCGAGTTTAAACATAGCTGGGAATATCCGCGCCAGGCGCTCGTCTCATCCAGTACGCACGATTTACCAACGCTCGCGGGCTTCTGGCAGAGCAGGGACATTCATGCCCGCCGCGCGGCCGGGTTCGCCGATGAAGCCGGTTTTTATCGTCAGCTTGAGGAACGCCATAACGAAAAGCAACGCATGCTCGATATGCTTCACTCCGAAAACCTGCTTCCTGCCAGTTACACGCGCGATGCCGGGGCGATCCAGGAAATGGACGGCGATCTGCACAATGCGATCGTTGCATTCCTGGCAAACGTACCTTCTATGCTGCTGCTTCTAAACCAGGAGGACTACACAAAGGAGAGCGAACAACAGAATCTGCCTGGTACGACGGCGCAGTACCCGAACTGGCAGCGCAAAATGGCGGTTCCAGTCGATCAGTTGCGAAGCGAAGCGGCAGCGCCTTACAACAAAATGTTTCACGATCAATTGCAGCGTAGCCGGCGCGGCTGTGAGCGCTGAAACGCTACACTGGCTTAGAGCCCGCTTCTTGCACCCCCACCGCTCTAAGATGTATTTATCGATTCGTCTGCTGCTTTGCGCGCTTTTTTTGTCTGCGCCTTTATTTGCGGCTGACGACGGCTCTGATTCCAATCGAATTCTTCCGCAAAAGCCTCCCGAGGAAGGCATCCGCTGGGGGCCGCTCATGAACGAGTCATTGTTCTTTCTTGGCGTGGAGCATGCCTATCGTTTCGCTGCCGAGCCTTTCACCCGTGAGCGGTTGAGCGGCAAGTTTTTCGAAGATTGGGGTGCTTCGATCGGCAATCTTCACGGCTGGGGCGATGGGGATCCATTCATCATCAACTATGTCGGCCATCCGATGGAAGGTGCGGTGACCGGCTATTTGTTCGTTCAAAACGACTCGAAGTATCAGAAGACGGAATTCGGCAGGAACCGTGCCTACTGGAAGAGCCGCCTCCGCGCCACCGCGTTCTCTTTTGCATCGAGCGAGTTTTTTGAAATCGGATTGATCAGCGAGGCTTCGTTAGGGAATGCACAGCAGTATTTTCCACAGCAGGGTCTTGTCGATCATGCGATCACCCCTGTTGTGGGGTTGGTCTGGATGATCGGCGAAGACTGGCTCGACCGAGATGTGATCCGCAGGTTTGAAGAGCACACGAGTAATCCATATGTAAAGCTGCTGGTGCGCGCGGGCCTGAATCCCGCGCGCTCGATGGCCAATGCGATGCGGATCGAATTGCCCTGGCATCGCGATACGCGTCCGGGTGTTTTTGGGAATCGCAAAGAGGCGCTGCTCGCGACCGGAGGCCCGTCTTCTTCCGGTGATCCGCCTGCGGTCAGCTTGCGCGAGAAAAAAACGGAGCCAGCTCTGAACGATCTCGGGAGCCGCCCTTTGCCACGTTTGGACTTTACGACAACCTATAGCTATGTGCAGCTTGCCGCAGGCAAAAGCGGGGCGCTCGGCTGCCACGGCGGAGGCGCGACGGCCACGTATCATTTCAATTCGTGGTTTGGAATCACTGCTGATGTGGGCGGATGCAAGATGGTTTCTCCAGGCGTAAACATAACCGGTGATACGACCACCTATGTGATCGGTCCGCGCCTTACCTTTCGTAACTCAACACGCTGGACGCCGTTTGTGAATGTGCTCGTCGGCGGCGACAAACTGACGACCGAGACCATGTATCCCGATCGCAAGCCGCCGGACCTGGGGCACGTCGGCGTGGCGGAAAGCGCCGTTTGGCATTCCAGGTACACCGAGGAAGATCAGACCAATGCCTTCGCTATGCAGTTCGGCGCAGGTCTCGACTACGAATTCAATCGCGTGCTGGCTGTGCGGTTGATCGATGTCCAGGATATTCACGCCTGGGCGCGCAATCTGAATGGACGCCATTATCCAAATAACATACGATTCTCAACCGGCGTGACGCTGCACTTCGGCAACTGGTAATTACTTCCACGCCTGATAAAGGCATCCGACAGAAGCGCATGCCAGTTTCTGAAGCGGCACCGAATCTGCGGCAAGCTGCTTGCCGAGCCAGGTAAAGTGATCGCTCTCTCGCATCAAAACCAGGAATGGTGTTCGTTTGGCAATAAACTGCGGATATCCCACGACACGCAAAGAACAAAATTGCGCCAGATGCTCGATATTCAGATCCGGCGTATTAGTGCCACGCTGTTTCAAAGCCAGATCGGGCGCCGTCAGGTAGATAAGCCGCGAATGCAGCGGTTCAGGAGCATAATGTTGCAGCGGAAGATAAAGGAGTGGTGTGCCGATCACGAGCGGCTGATCGGGTGGAAGCTGCGCCGCCAATGTTTGCTGAAACTGCCGGTAAGGATTCGGACGTTCCGCGACGCTTTTTCTTAGATTTTGTACACCGGCGGCAGTGCATATGGCAACGATGGCGATAGCGGCGACCACCGATCCGCGGCTGATCCGGTCGCAAACAAGCGCCAGGACCAGCGAGAACGGCAGCACCATTGCCATTGCATAGCGCATCGTGAAGGCTCCGGTAAATCGGCTCTGTAGATAGCCTTCAACGGGAGCGCCAAGCAGAACGATCCAGGCGATCCACTCATGAACGGGCGCCGGCGACCGGACGCTCTCCCGCGATTTGCCGCGCAAAATGACTGCGGCAAGAATAATCGCAGCCAGAATCTTTAAGGGCAGCACAGCATCGCGCGTTTGCTGCACCACCGCGTCTAACGTAGGTATTGCCCAGAATGCACCGGCACCGATTACATTTCTGACACCCTGGACAATCGGCAGGAAGAAGAGGAGCGGTATACAGCCTGCGGCGATGCCGAGCACGACGGCCCAATCGATGCGGCGGCGCAGAAGCGTCCGCGCACACTCGCCGGCAAAGAGCGCGCCCACGAGCAAAGTTGCGCTGAAATGGCTGCTGAGAGCACATGCAACCGCAAGCGCAAGGCCGACAATATGCGCCGGCCGGCGATTTTGTGACGTTGCTCTCTGCCAAAGCAGCAGGCTGAGAGCCACAAACGCCAGCGCGAGCACATACGATCTTGCTTCATCGATGTAGCCTGCGACGAACGTGATCAATGGAAGAAATCCGGCCGCTATGGCAAAAGGTTTGGTTGTGTACGGTTGGGCGAGGCGGTAGAGGCACCAGGCCGTCAGCAGAAATGCGGCTCCCGAGACCAGTCGCACGGCCATCTCCGGACCTGGGAGGATCCGGATGAGCGGGTCCACCAAGAGATAAAGTAGGGGCGGATTATTGTCCGTTCCCGTCGTAAGCGCTGTCCAGAGCGTGGCAAATGAAACGCGCGCGAGCGTTACCGTGATGATCTCGTCGAACCAGAGCGCTTTCTTCTGATCCGCCCACAGCACGGCGACGCCAATGGCAAGTGCCGCAGTCCAGCAGAATACTACATAGTAGCGCGCGGCCAGCCGTTCGATTGAAGCGGGAACAAAGGCGAACGAGGCGCGCTCGGACACCGCATCCAGACCGCCGGCAATCGCTCCCACGATATAAAAAGGCTCTTTACCGGACGTAACCGAATCCGGCAGCAGCGTATCGGACGGCTCGTGCGAAAAATCTTCCGCGCACGCAAAAAAGCGCACATATGCGCGGCGTTTCAGCGTGACGTGGTCCCGAATCGTGCCGCGCAGCACGGGAAAACGCTCCTCCAGAGCATCGAGCACGGAGCCCATGGTCACCGGCTCGCTTAGTTCGAGCTGAACTTCGCTACCGGTGCCTGCCAGTGTTCGCAGATGTGCCGGAAGCACAACCCGGATCATGCGAGCGTCTGCACTTCGACCGAAAGTACCGCCGGAAGATCCCGAACGATCGGCTTCCAGTGATCGCCGGCGTCCTTCGACGCATATACCTGCCCGCCTGTCGTTCCGAAATACACGCCGCAGCTATCGAGCGAATCCACTGCCATGGCATCGCGCAGAACGTTTACGTAACAATCCTGCTGCGGCAGACCGTTGGTGAGCGCTTCCCACTCGTTGCCGCCCGAGCGGCTGCGATAGACGCGCAGCTTACCCTCGGGCGGATAATGCTCCGAATCGCTCTTGATGGGAACGACGTAGATGGTTTCCGGCTCGTGGGCATGCACGTCGATCGGGAAACCGAAATCCGTAGGCAGGTTGCCGCTGATCTCGTACCAATTCGCTCCGCCATCGTCGCTGCGCATCACGTCCCAGTGCTTCTGCATGAAGAGCACATCCGGCCGCGAACGGTGCATTGCAATGCGGTGCACGCAGTGTCCCACTTCCGCGTTCGGGTCCGGAATGTATTGCGAGTGAAGCCCGCGGTTAACCGGCTGCCAGCTTGCGCCGGCATCGTCGCTGCGAAAGGCGCCTGCTGCCGAAATGGCAATAAACATTCGCTTCGGATTGCTGGGGTCGAGCAGAATCGTATGCAGACACATCCCGCCTGCGCCCGGCTGCCACTTCGGACCGGAGCCGTGTTTGCGCAAACCGGGCAACTCGTTCCAGCTCTGCCCTGCATCGGTGGAACGGAACAACGCCGCGTCCTCCACTCCGGCATAGACGGTATCGGGATCGCTGAGCGAAGGCTCCAGATGCCAGACACGTTTAAACTCCCACGGATGCGGCGTGCCGTCGTACCACTGGTGCGTGCCCGCCTCGCCATCGTAGACAAACTTGTTATCGACGGCTTCCCAGGTCTTGCCGCCGTCCTTTGAGCGCTGGATCATCTGGCCAAACCAGCTGGTCGATTGCGACGCGTACAGACGGTTGGGATCCGCCGGCGAACCCTTCAAATGATAAATTTCCCAGCCGGCAAAGTGCGGACCGCTCACTTCCCAGTTCTCGCGTTTGCCGTCCGACGTCAGAATGAACGCGCCTTTGCGCGTGCCGACCAACACACGTATTGTGCTCATGCTTATTGCCTCCTTGTTAATGTCGAATGGAACTCCGGGCATTCGACATGGCCGCCAGCCTGGCAACTGTATTTATATTGCGTGCCGTCCCCGTAGAAATACTTGCCGGAAGCTTCAGCTTCGATCTTCCCATACCTTCGGGATAGTAGACATAAACTTCACGCTTACCCGCGCGGACCTGCTCGCCCGCCACTCCCGTAAGATGCTCGATCTCGCTTTTGCGGGGCGCGCTGCCCGCCAGAAAAATTACTGCAACCTTGGCCGGCGGTGCATCCGGGAACGGATTCTTTTCCAGCAGGGCGAAAAGTTCCGGGCCGGTGCGTACCATGACGTCAACTTTCTTTCCAAGTTTCTTGGTTAGCGCTTCCTCAAGGCGCTCCTTGACGTTTGCTTCCGAAAGTTCGCTCTCCAGAACTACATTGCCGCTCTGTATGTACGTGCGCACATTTTGAAAATCGGCGGCTTCGCAGAGAACACGCAACTCCGGCATCGGCAGCATGCCTGTCCCTCCGACATTGATGGCGCGTATGAGTGCAACAAAAACAGGCATGTGCTACCAGTTGTAGCGCAAAGGGGTTTTGTTGATTGTACGGCGGGAATACCGCTCAAGCTCTGGCAGCGGTGATCAAGGCAGAGACAAAGGTTCGGCCCGCCATTACGGCAGGTATAGCAACCGCGAGATCGTGGACCGCAGAACGCTTCAGCACAAACGCGCCTGCGCCACTCTGCATGGCTTCCTCCGCGTAAACGCGATTGTTGTGCTGGCTAATGATTATGATGGGCACATCCGGCATGATCTGACGCAGTTGCCGCGCTGCTGCCAGCCCGCTCATGCCGGGCATGGAAACATCCAGCAGAATAAGCTCCGGCGCGCAAAGCTTCGCGCGTTCGATGGCAGAACGCCCGTCCTCGGCTTCGGCAACCACCTCCGCGCCTAATCGTTCTACGATTCCGCGCAGGCCCTCACGAATGGCCGGATCATCATCCACAATGATCGTCTTCAAAGTTATCGGGCGGAGTCTACATTTCCGCACACTTCAATCAAAACATTTGAGGGTAATTCGATCAACTCGTGAAAGTCGCTGTTCGAACTTATACAGGTGTTGCTTCAATCGATGCTGAAGGAGGAACGCTCCGCCAGAATTCGCTTCAGCACTTCCGCCTGCGCCTCTCGTTCTTTCGCTTCTCCGCGCAACCGGTCGCGCAAAGCGGGCTCAAACTCGTCGGCCAGGCGCACGGCGAGGGAAGCGCCTTCTTCCAGCGCAACGATCGCGCCATATAATGCTTTCTCCTGTGCAGCAAAATGTTCGGCGAGCATGGTCTTTGCGGAAAAAGTATGGCCCACGCGGCAGCGATACTCTTTCCACTTGCCGCGCGCTACCTCCCAAATCGTTCCTCGACAGTCGGGGCATGTCAGATCAGTCAATCGCGGCGGCATGCTCGTACCCTCAAACGCTGTTTGTTTTTCTTCTCCTTCGTCCGTTGCCAGATGCTGTAGCAGCCGGCCCATTCCGCAGAGCCTTACGATGTGGTCCGCCTCAATTTCCCGTATCGCGCTAAGCGGCATGGAAGGAAACGCCGCTTCCTCTGGATTTTGAACGACGGCAACACCGCCCCTTCGCTTGATCTCCCACAGGCCGGCCGTTCCATCATCCAATTCGCCGGTCAGTATAACGCCGG
Source organism: Bryobacteraceae bacterium (assembly GCA_036557945.1). Lineage (GTDB taxonomy): Bacteria > Acidobacteriota > Terriglobia > Bryobacterales > Bryobacteraceae > Bog-105. The sequence goes on from DATBGM010000040.1 coordinate 11,287, forward strand.
CTACCCGCTGGCCATAAGCGACCGCCGCCGAGCGAAACGTTACGTTGATACTTGGCCGGTGATGCTGCTCCTTTGGACCGAGGCTTAGATGCATGTGGTTCTTCTCGACCACCAGGTGATGATCGGGCGGCGCGACATAGATCTTTCCGTGCTCGATGGCAGCGCCGTTTTTCGCGTGAAATGCCGGAAGTCTTCCTGCCCTGGCAAGGATGGCGGGTAACAGGCTTTTCGTCCGCGGCAGCAGGTGCAGAACCACCAACAGCGCACCGGGGAAATCCGCAGGCAGTTCGCTTACAAGCTGTGACAGCGCCTCCACGCCTCCGGAGGACGTCCCGATCACGAAAATGTCGCGCTTAGCCATGATTGAGTGGTGTTCTAGACAACTCCGGCAAGCGGTGCGCGCACAGTAACCTGGGTTCCGTGGCCCACAGAGGACTGTACGTCTACGCTTGCTCCGATCAAGCGCGCACGTTCCTTCATGCTGATCAAGCCCAGCCCTGGTTGCCTTTGTGCAGGATCGAATCCCCAGCCGGCATCCGCAATCTGCATTTCAAGGCTGCCGCCGTCGCCTTTCAGAAGCACCTTCACGTGCGTCCGGCCGGCATGCTTGGCTATGTTCCGCAGCGCTTCCTGGGCGATCCGATACAGACCGGTCGCTACCGCGACCGGGATCTCGGCCGGCAGATCCTGGCCCAGAAAACTGGTAATCATATTCTCTCGTTCGCCGAACTCTTCGGTAAGAGAGCGTAGCGCCGGGGCAAGCCCCAGATCCTCGATAATCGAAGGGTGCAGCCGGTGCGACAGCATCCGCATATCGTCGCCAAGCTGCGCGATCTGCGCCAGGCATTGCTCGATCTTAGCTTTCGCCGCGCGCGGATCTTCTTCGACCAATTGAAAGATCTGATCGCCGTTGATGTGGATAGCGGCCATGCGCTGGCTGATATCATCGTGCAGTTCGCGCGCTAACACCCGGCTCTGCTCCTCCTGCGTGGTAAAAAGGCTGCCGGCGAGCGCGCGCAGCTCTTCGCGGTTCCGGTCCAATTCCTTGGTTGTCGATTCCACTGCGCTTGCCAGCCGTTCCTGCTCCGCTTTCAACAACCGTTCGACTTCTCGATGCGCCGTCACATCTTCGAATGTGACCAGCAAAAACTGCTGCCCGTCGGGTTCCAGCACGCAGCCGCGGACGAGAAGGATGCACGGCTTGTCGACCGTCGTTTTATGCTCAAATTCAAAACTGCGTTCCGTGCTCCCGTTCGTCTGCAAATTCTCCAGGTGTGCACGCAGCGGTTGCTCCATCCCCCAGAGTGCGACCGCGAGGTCAGGAAGCATCCGCAGTTCCAGGCTTTGTGCGCCGGCACCCGCCAGTTTGCAGAACGCTTCGTTGGTCGAACGAATTCTAAGCTGGTTGTCAACTACCACCAGCGGCAGCGGAATACTCTCGATGATGGAGCGGGCGAAATCGCGCGCGTCGCGCAGCTCCTGCTGGCTGCGCCGGAGCTGGTCGATATCGACCAGCACAACCACTACGCCGTCGATCTTGTTGTCCGTAGTCCGGTAGGGCCGCACCCGCAGCAGATACCAGTGCCCCTCGCGGTCTTGTACCTCTATCTCGCGCGCGCCCAGCGTATCCAGAACCTCTGAAAACAGCGGCTCCAGATTGTCGGTGTTTAAATTCAGCCGTATGTCGCCGAAGGGCCGGCCAATATCGCTCGCGCGCACGTTCATCAGCCGCTGCGTCTGCGGGGTAAAGTGCCGAATCGACAGATCGTTGCTCAGCATCAAGACGGCCAGGTTGACACTGTTCAATAAATTGGTGAGATCGTTACTTGCCTGCGTCAGAACGGCGTTGCGGTTCTGCAATTCATCGTTGACCGTCTGCAGCTCTTCGTTCGAGCTCTGCAGTTCCTCCTTGGTGGTTTCCAGCTCCTCATTTGTGCTCTGTAGCTCTTCGTTGGCCGATTGAATCTCTTCATTGGCCGAGATCAGTTCCTGGTTTTTCGCCTCGCGTTCTTCCAGCAGCGATTGCAGATAAAGCCGGGTTGAGGACAACTCATGCCGAAACTGGGAGATGATGTGGTCTTCGTTTCCATCCGGCGCATCGATCGTGAGCGGTTCGGTCGCCACTACGGCCGCGTAATCCTCCACGGAAACCGGCTGCGGGATAAACAGAACCAGGTAGCAGCGCGAGCGGGAGCCTGTTGCGTGCATTGGTAGTACTTCGAGGGTGGCCCGGCTTACGTGCTCCCCATCGCGTACTTGCAAATCCGGCACTTGCACCGGAAGCTCTTGTTCAATCGCACGCTTCACCGCCGCAGTCACCTGGGGAGCAATCGAATCCCGCGCCATGCGGCCGAGTTGCAGCGAAGCCGTTCCCTGCGCCATTTCCAGAAACGGGCTCGTGTGACCCCGGGATTGCAGGATTTCGAGCTGCTCGTTAACAATCACTCCCGGAGGGCCATAACGCGCCAGCACAATACGGTCTCCGGCGCGCTGGATATCAGCATTGGTCCAGCTTTCGACGCCGCGCGGCGCTAGTTCGGCGCGCATCTCGGAAGGAAACACGCGCGGCACGACATCCACCAAAGCGCGAGGCGGTGTAGAGCCGACCTTTGCGTATATTTTGTGCTTCCGGTCGGTAAGGCCAAAAAAGCCGGTGAACTCGCGAATCGTCTCTGAGCTTCCGAGCAAAAGGTAACCATCCGTCCGAAGCGCGTAATGAAAGGTCGGGATGAGCTGCCGCTGCAATTGCGCTCCGAAGTAGATCAGCACGTTACGACAACTGATCAAGTCGAGCCGCGAAAACGGCGGATCGGTGCAAAGATTCTGCCGCGCAAAGATGCACAGGTCGCGCAGCCGTTTACTTACCTGGAAACCCTTCTCGACCTTCACAAAGAAGCGGCGCAGGCGTTCCGGAGAGACTTCATTTGTAATCGATTCGGGATAAATCCCCAGCCGCGCCTTTTGCACGCTGAGTTCGCTGGCATCGGTTCCGAAGATCTGAATGGATGGCTCGGCGGTGCTCCCCGTAAGAGCTTCGAGCAGGCAGATGGCAATCGAGTACACCTCCTCGCCGGAGGAACAGCCCGCCACCCATACACGTACCTGCTGATCGGATGCGCGGTCCCGATAGATTTTCGGAAAAATGGATTTCTTCAGCGCGTCGTACACTTCCGGATCACGGAAAAAGCGCGTGACGCTGATGAGGATGTCCTCCTGCAGATCGCGCAGCTCGTTGGAATTATTCTGCAGGAGGGACGTGTACTCTGCCAGCGTATCGATGCGGTGCATCAACATCCGGCGTGCGATCCGCCGGCGAAGTGTGCTTGGCTTATACAGGTAGAAATCGACACCCGAAACCGTTTTCAGTTGCTTCAGGATGCGGCCGAAGTACTTTTCTTCGTCGCGTGGCGCGCCACCCTCTTCGAGCTGCCGCACCTCCGGCGCCTGATAGCGCGTCGCCAGCTCTCCCAACCGCCGTCCGATCTGGTCCGGCGGCAGCACCATATCCACGTGATCGGCCGAAATGCTGCTGCGCGGCATATCCGGAAAGCGCGCCGATTCCGGCGCTTGCACTAGCGTGATCCCAGCCTCGCCTTTAATGGTCCGCAGCCCGAGCGCGCCGTCTGAATCCATTCCCGAAAGCACAACACCGATTGCCAGGTGCTTCTGGTGCGCGGCCAGCGACCGGAAGAAGCGGTCGATCGGATGAAATAATCCATCCCCCTGCCGCGCCTCTAACAGGAAAACCCCCGCCTTCAAGGAAGCCCGCGCATTGGGCGGAAGTACATATATCTGGTTCGGCTCGGGACGCATCCCGTTCTCGATAATGACTGCCGGCATCCGCGTATGCCGGGAAATGATGTCCGGCAAATAGCTCGTTTGATCCGCCTGCAGGTGCGGAATCACGACAAATGCCATCCCGGTATTCGGCAGCAGGTGCTGGAAAAGCTCGATGTATGCCTCAACCCCGCCCGCGGAGGCGCCGATTCCGACAATCGGAAACGGCAACAGGTCCTCCGGTTCCTCGGCAACGTCGCTGACTACCGGGGGACCGAGCGATTCCAGCTCCTCTTCCTCGAGGTCGCTGTTTCCCGGGAGCAGTTGCCCGTCCGCTTCTATCTGTTCCGGGGCATCTTCCATCTCTTCTGGCATGTGTTACTCGCTCGGCACTACCATTCTCCGCCAAGTCTGACAATCGTGCGAGCGTCCGGTTCGGCGGTGCTGGCGCGCCGTACAAAGGTAAATGCAATCGAGCCTCAATACGGCATGCGGCCTCCGGTCACCCCGTACACTTCGCCGGTAACGTAGCGGCTTTCGTTCGAAGCAAGGAAGACGTATACCGGCGCAATCTCGACCGGCTGCGCGGGCCGGCCGAAGTCCGTATTCTTGCCGAACTGTCTGACCTTCTCTTCCGGCATGGTCGCGGGAATGAGCGGTGTCCAAACCGGCCCGGGGGCTACTGCATTCGTTCGCACGCCTTTCTTCATGCTGAGGTGCGACAGCGTTTTCGTGATACTCACAATGGCCGATTTCGATGCCGCATACGGCAGCAGATTCGGGCTCGGATCAAACGCCTGGATTGAAGCGGTGTTGATAATCGCGCCGCCTTCGGGCATGCGCGGCAGTGCTGCCCGGCATAGCCAGATCAGCGCGTAAACGTTCGTTTTCCAGGTACGATCGATCTCTTCCGTGGTGAATTCTTCAAGCGAATCGTGCGTAGATTGAAAGCCGGCGATGTTGATCAGAAGATCGAGCCGTCCGAAGTGTTTCAGCGTGTCCTCTGCCAGCTTTCTGCAATATTGCTCATCGCAGATATCGCCGGCTCGGTGGAACTCTTCGCGTCCTGCCTGTTTCACCCACTCGCGCGTATCGGCCGCGTCATTCTCTTCCTCGGGCAGATAGGTGAGTGCCAGGTTTGCGCCCTCGCGAGCGAAGGCGATCGCGACCGCTTTGCCGATGCCGCTGTCCGCGCCCGTGATCAAAGCCACTTTGTCCTTCAGGCGGCCGGAACCACGGTAGGATTCTTCTCCGTGGTCCGGCTTTGGGTTCATCTCGTCCGTCCACCCGGGGTGCGGCATCTTGTCCTGATCGAACTCAGGTTTCGGCCCCTGATGCTTCGGATTCTTTGTCTCCGGGTTTTGTACCGTCTCCGTTTTTGCCATGCGCGCGGCTTACCTGCTCCGAACGAGTTCCAGATCTTCCTCCGGCGCGCCCAGATCGGCCATGCGCGCATATTGCAGCAGTGGCTTCGCCACACTGGTCAGGAGAAAATCCGCCGATTCTTCTTCTCCGAGCGTGTGATCGAGCAGCCTGGCGACATCTTTCTCATCGATTAAACGAGCCAGGCTGCGGGCTGTTCCATAGCCGGAGATCTCGTAGTGCTCCACCTTTTGTGCGGCTGTGATGAGCGCCAGATCGGCGGCGATCTCTTCTTTGTTTTTGCCGGCGTTGATCTGCTCTTTGCCCTCTTCGATCAACCCCGCCATGCCTTTGCAGGTTTTCGGCTGCGACTTCTCGCCGAGAAATTCAAAAGCCCTTTGCAGCCTTTCGACGTGACCTTCGGTTTGCTCGAGGTGCTTCTCGAAGGCTTCTTTCAGCTTCGGATGATGAGCTGCTTGCGCCATCTGCGGCAGGGCTTTGGTAAGCTGTGTCTCCGCATGCAGCAGGTCCTGCAATTCTTCTACCAGCAATTCTTTTAAATGCGCCATTGTTTTCTCCTGTTCTCTCTACTTCGCTGCCGCCGTTTGCCGGCTGGATTTTCTGGTTGTCTTGCTGCGTCCGTCTCCCGCTGCGCCATGACCGTTGCCGCTTGTCGGATCGCCGGTTTCGCGGCTGCCCGCTTCCGGCGATTTGAAGCGCTGGAATGCCGGAGCCTCCACAAATTCCCAGTTATTGCCCTGGTTCCATGGCCCGCGCAGATCGCCCTCTCCGCGATCGCCGATTCCTGTCGAGTCGTTGAAATACTGGTTCACGACGTCGGGCGTCGGCGGAATTCTTCCAATCGAGAACTTCGATTTTCCAAGGCTTTCGAGGGCCAGCGTGAACGCCTTCATGTGTGTGATCTCGCGAGTCATGAGAAACTGCAGCGCATCGATCGTCCCCGGATCGTCGGTAAAATCAATTAAACGTTCATACGTGATCTTGGCGCGCGCTTCCGCCGCAATATCGTTCCGCAAATCGACATCGAGCTCGCCTGTTACTTTCAGATAATCCGCCGTCCATGCGTTTCCCACGGAATTGTGCAGCCCCACGCCTCCGCCGCCGACAATGGAGATGAGCGGATCCGTCTCGGCCGCGCTTCGCGTATGTCGTAACGGTTTCAAATGCATGCGCGTCAGCACACCGATTACTTCCAGGTGGCTCAGTTCTTCGGTCCCGATATCCATCAGCAGATCCTTGCGCTCCAAGTCGTCGCAATTGATTCCCTGAACCGAATACTGCATGGCGGCGGCCAGTTCGCCATTTGCGCCGCCGAACTGCTCAAGCAGCATATTGCCGAATTTGGGGTCGGGCGTGTCTACCCGGACCGTGTACATCAGTTCTTTTACGTGGTGATACATCTTTCCTCTCTCAGTAGTTGTGGAACCGTTAGATTCAAAACTCTTGACGCAGCTATGGTGTGGATTGATGCAGGCACACTCACCAGGGAAAACTACTCGCTATCGCGCCTTTGAAGCTGGATTGAAACAGGGCCGTCCAAGCAGTGATCACATTTCCCGAAATGCCCGTCAAGAGATCCGTTTCAGGCGCCGGCAGAAGTATTCTTCAGGCAGCCAGGGAGAACTTCGGCTTCGACGATCTTCGGCTCGGCCAGGAAGCGGCGATCCGATCCTTACTCGCGAAACGCGACACGCTGGTGGTTATGCCCACCGGGTCCGGCAAGTCGGCCATCTATCAGGTCGCCGGCATCATGCGGCGCGGTCCCGTACTCGTTGTCTCTCCGCTGATTGCCTTGCAAAAGGACCAGGTCGATTCCATTCAGGCGAGCAAGGGCAATGCGCGAGCTCTTGTCATCAACTCAACCCTGCCATTCTCCGAGTTGCGCGATGCACTCGAGCGCGTCGCCCGCCGCAAGTTCAAATTCATTTTTCTTGCCCCGGAACAACTTGTCAAAGAGGAAGTGTTCAATGCCTTGAAAGAAGCCCGGTTAGCCTTCGTGGTCATCGACGAGGCACACTGCATTAGCCAGTGGGGCCACGATTTTCGTCCCGATTATCTCGAGCTGGGAAGAGTCATCGATGCGCTCGGCCATCCGGTTACGCTTGCTTTAACGGCGACTGCTTCCTCCGAAGTACGCGAGGAGATCGTCCAGCGTCTCGGCATGAACAAGCCACGCATCCTGACCGCCAGCTTCGATCGGCCCAATATTTATCTGCGCGTGGATCGCTTCGAGCAAGAGAACAAGAAACTCGAAGCTGTCATTCATCAGGTCCGCTGGGCCACGAAGCCGGGTATCGTCTATGTCGGCACGCGCAAAACCGCCGAGCAGATCATGGCTAGCCTCGCCGAAGAAGGCATTTCCTCCGTTTTCTATCATGGCGGGCTGAAGGCATCCGAGCGCCACCAGGTGCAGGACGAGTTCATGTCCGGCAGAGCCGGGGTGATCGTCGCAACAAACGCTTTTGGCATGGGCATCGATAAGGCGGATATCCGATTTGTTTATCACCACGATGTGCCCGACTCGCTCGACGCCTACTACCAGGAAATCGGGCGTGGCGGCCGCGACGGCGAGCGCTCGGAAGCGATTCTGTTCTTTCGCAAAGAGGACATAGGCGCTCAGGCCTTCCATACGGGAAGCGGCAAGACCAGCGAAGATGAGCTGGGCACAGTCGCAGACGCGCTCTCGGCCGGCAGCAGGGCTCTGAAAATCAGCGAAATTGCCGAACGAACTGATCTGACGGTGCGCAGAGTCCAAATGCTGATTCAAAAGCTGCAGGATACAGAAACAGTTCAAGTCCTTTCCTCAGGAAAGCTAAAGCTGAGGCGCAACGCCGATTTGCATCGTGCCGCGGAGCTCGTGGCAGCGAGCGACGAAGAACGCCAGCGCGGGAATAAAGAACGGCTGGAGCAGATGCGCGACTATGCCGAGGCGACAGGCTGCCGCAGAGAACTCCTGCTCCGCTATTTCGGCGAAGAATTCCACGGACCCTGCCACAACTGCGACAACTGTGAAGCGCAGAATCCGGAAGCGACACTCGATCCGAGCGTCGGCACACGAAGGGAGGTCGCATGAAGACAAAATCGGCGCTGCTTTGCGCAGGCGCAGCTGTCGCGGCGTTCACGGCTGCAAGAGCAGCGACCCGCGGCAACCCGGCGAAGTGGATCGCTGGAAAAGTTGTGGTTATAACCGGCGGTTCGCGCGGCCTCGGCTTGGCGCTTGCCGAAGAATTCGGCCGCTACGGCGCTCGGCTGGTCCTCGCAGCGCGCGACAGCAGCGAACTCGAAAAGGCAAAGCGCAGGCTCGTTGCATGTCGCATCGCGCCAGAGGAAGTGCTGACGGTTGCCTGCGATCTGATTCACGCAGACGAGGCGGAGCGCCTCATCCGTGAGGCGTCCAGGCACTTCGGTCGAGTGGATGTTCTGGTTAACAGCGCCGGGGTGATTCATGTCGGACCGGTCGAACAGCAATCGCTCGAGATGTTTCAGGAGGCGATGAACAGTAATTTCTTCAGCATGCTGTATACGACACATGCCGTGCTGCCGCAGATGCTCGAGCGACGCAGCGGTCGAATTGCAAACATCTGCTCGATCGGCGGCAAGATTCCCGTACCGCATCTTGCCCCGTATGTTGCCAGTAAATTCGCCGCTGTCGGTTTCTCCGAAACACTGCACGCGGAACTAAGACCCAAAGGCATTCGCGTCACAACGGTGAACCCCGGCTTAATGCGTACAGGATCGTACCCGAATGCAATCGTGGTGGGACGCAAGAACGAAGAATATCGCTGGTTTCGCATCGCGGCAAGCGTCCCCGCGATTGCTCACTCGGCGCGCTACGCCGCACGAAAGATATTTCGGGCGGTGTGCCTGGAACGCACCGAAGTCGAAATCGGCCTCGAAGCATGGCTTGCCGCCCGGGTGCATGGCGTCGCCCCGGGTCTCGTTCAGTCCCTCGGCGGTCTCGCCGAAAGCATCATTTTGCCGGCGCCCGGCGGGGATACCGTCCCGGTGAAGGGAACAGATCTCATTTCATTTCCGACCAGTTTATGGAAGCGCTGGAGCGACGTACTTACGCGCCGCTTCAACCAGCCTCCCGCTTAAAATGTTCTCCGTGGGCGAGTGGAAAAACAAGAGCAACCATGATTGAAGGGTTGAGTGTCCGCGAACGTGACCAGTTAACGGAGACCGCGCGCGCTTCGGCCGCGAATGCTTATGCACCGTACTCGAAATTTCGTGTTGGCGCGGCCGTGCTTGCCGAGCGCGGCATCTACACCGGGACAAATGTCGAGAACGCGAGTTTCGGCTTATCGCTTTGTGCCGAGCGATCGGCCTTGGCGGCCGCCGTGGCTGCCGGCGATCGCAAAATACGCGCGGTAGCGATTGCCTGCATAGATGCGAGCAGGGAAAGCCCGCTGGGCGCGCGAATGCCCTGCGGGGCGTGCCGTCAGTGGCTGGCGGAGCTTGCGCCGGACGCGCTTATTGTTATTGCCGGTGCCAGTCAGGAATACTCTACGGCCGAATTACTTCCCAATCCGTTCACACTGGGCTGACTTTTATTGCCGGCGCGGATCAAAAACCAGCACAGCGCGGCGAGCACCGCCAGCAGCGATCCCGAAAGCAAGGCCAAAAACCATCCGAAGTGTCCCACCAGAACGGGTACCAGCAGCGTCGACGCTACTCCGCCCAGATTGCCTGCCAGGTTCATCAGGCCGCTGACCGCTCCGGCATTTTCGGCGGCTAAATCGATCGCGGTTGACCAGTACGATGACTCGGTGCTGAACAAGAGTCCCACGCTGGCGGCAATCGCGCCCAGCGCAAGGCCGATATGAGCCGTGCCGGCTCCCGCGAACATCAACGCCGCGGATACAATCAGGCAAATGACGGCAAGCCGCCGTCTGCCGGCCAGCGCGCCCATCCGCGCCGACAGACGCCGGCTCACGTGCCCTAATACCGGAACCGTTACAGAAGCAACGATCCATGGCAGGCTGTTAGCCCAGCCGCTGCTGACAATACTGAGATGCCTTACATCGACCAGGTATTTGAAGAGCCAATAGACGAAGATCGAGATGGCGTAGCAGTAAAGAAAGTAGCTCAGGCAAAGCACCAGTACGTTCTTCCGTGTTGAAATCCGCCACCAATCCGCGGCGGCGCCGGGCGCTTCCTTCTGCCGGACCCTTTTGTGGTGCGGGCGGCCCGTCGTCTGGCGCCACCAATATGCGGCCAGCAGCAAGGGCAGAAGAGCGGTGACGTAAAACGCCGCGCGCCAGCCGAGCGCATTCATGATGTTCGCCACCAGCGGCGGCGCGAAAGCCGCCCCAAGGGTCGATCCCGTAAAAATCAGTGAATTGACGAATGCATGATCACGCGGCGGATACCAGTCGGCGACAGCGGTCATCGCCACCGGGTAGGTGGACGATTCTTCCACCCCATGCGTGAAGCGAATCATCAGCACGAGCCATAACGAGAGTGTTGCGGACTCTGCGAGCAGGCCGGGAACCAGGCCCGTCAGCAAGGTGGTAACTGCCCAGGCAGCGCCCGAAATTCCGAGTACCAGCCGCGGTCCGAAGCGGTCGCCCAGCACGCCCGCCGGAACCTGAAAGATCGTGTAGCCGATCAGGAAGGCCGCAAATACATAGCCCACCTGCATGTCGCTCCAGTGCAGTTCCCGCGCCATCTGCTGCTGGGCGACGCTGATATTCGTTCGCAGCAGATAGCTGAGAAAGGCAAATCCCCACAGAGAAACGAGAATACCGCGCGAGCCCTCTCCGAAGCGCCCGTTTGCCGGCAGCGTGCTCACTGAGGCTGAAACTCGAGGACGGCAATCTTGCCGTCCGTCTCGAGCTTGTCGCCGGTAGCGTTCGAGATGTCCTTTGGAATGTTCTGCCGGTCCACCAGCGACACGCTCTGGATGCGGCCGGCGTAAGTCAAATCGTTCATCACTTTTCGGCGCTCGTTATCGATGTTCGGGTCAATTCCGTGCGTTATGGAGCGGCTGGTCTGAGAAAAATAAATTTTGATATCGTGCGTGGCCGCCGCCACGAAGACCGGTTTGCCCGCGAACGTCTGCGGCGTCTGCCAGATCCGGATATGATGACGCGCCGCGAAGGTGTTGTTCTGCTTCTCGAACGTGAGATCCGGCGGTTGCCCGTTAAGGGTCAGAATAGACATGGGCGCTTCGTCGTAGCCGCGGTTTTCAATGATCGCCTGGGCGGTTCGGAAGGTCGAAGCGCGTCCGAGCGGATCGGATGCAAACCAGCCGGCGTCTTTGAACGCCTTCTCCACCTGCTCTTTGGTTCCGATGAACATCAGGTTTGTCAGATCGGAGGGGTTCGGCGGCTTGAGCGCCACCGTCCGGTACGGCAGTTGCGTCACCAGCGCAGCCAGTTGATCGGCGGGCTGCACCGCCGGCGGCGTTTTAGAATCTTTGGCCGGCGTCCACTCCAGCGGTTGCGTCAGTTTGACGGTGAACTCCATGCCGGGCTTGTATGTAATAGCCGGATCCGCCTCTTTCACCACGGAACTCTTGACTGTAGAGAGCAACTGGCCGAGCGCCGAGTTCTTTTCCATCACCTTGTTCACTCCGCTTTGGGCGAGCGAAGTAAACGTGCGCGAGGCGGTGATGCCGGTAATCAGACCTGACTGATCCACCGACTCGCGCGCATTATCCACGCCCGCCAGTACCGAGGAAAGACTCTTTGATTGCCCGCTCTTGTCATGAATCTTGCTGAGTTGCAGGCGCAGAGTGGCGGGGCTCTCCGCGTTGCCGTCCGCTGCCGGGTTGTTAGCATGCGCATCGGCCGTGACGCCATCGACTTGTGTTCCCTGGGCGATTACCGGAGTGCCGTTGAGCAGCACAGGGGCAATCACAACTGCTGTAACCGGCTGGCCCGAAGGCTTATCGCTCGATACTTCGTTGGTCAGTCGCAGTTCGAGTGTCGTACCGGCAGGAACCGTAACGGCACAGGCCGGCACACACAGAGCGCCCAACAGAACGGGCCAGCACGCTACTTTCGAAGACATGGATGCGAACGTCTGTCGTGTATTTTCGCATCTTCATTCGGCCACAAAGAAAAAGGGCGGGATCAAAAGATCCCGCCCGATATTCAGGAGCGTGAAACTACTTTTTCGCCGGCTTTGCGGCTACGGTTTTCGGCGGAAGCACCGCCATCGCGGCCGCCATTGCCGTGGTGGAGTAGGCATCGTCGCCGATCATGCTGAACATGGTGTGCATGGGCAGATTCTCGCCTTCAATCGAGAACAGCAGGCAGTTGCGCTCCTCGTCGAGATCGGCTTTCACCCAATCACCGGTCGTGATCTGGCTGGTTGCCAGCAGATTCGAAAGTGGATGAACCAGCAGGCGTTCAATGGCCCGTTTCAAATGCCGGGCGCCGTACTTGGTATCCGTTCCTTCGGCCAGCAGAAACTCTTTACCGGAGTCGGAAACGGTGAGTACAAAGGGATTTTCCGCGGGCGACGTCAGAATCCGGTGCTGCACCTGGCCCAATTCCAGGTCCAGAATGCGCCGCAACTCTTCGGTCCCGAGCGGCTTGAAAACCACAACTTTGTCGATGCGATTCATGAACTCGGGCGTGAACTTACGGCGCGCCGCTTCGATTCCACTGCGCGAGAGCTTGTCGTTCAGCTTGGCATCCGGTTTGGCCTGTTCCTCGGCCAGCCAGCTATTAAAACCCAGCTTCGGAGCGATGATCTGCGTCATCTCGGCCGCACCCAGGTTGCTGGTCATGAAGATCATGGCCTTCGAAAAATCGACTTTGCGGTTATCCCCGAGCGTCAGCGTGGCCTTGTCCAGAATCCCGAGCAGCAGGTTCCAGAGGGCATCGCTAGCCTTCTCGATTTCATCAAAAAGGATAAAGCTCAGCTTCACAGTATCCGTGTGATGCTGGTTGATCACTTCCTGGCTGAGCAGGGGATGTGTCTCCCGGTGCCCCAGGTAGCCCGGGGGCGAACCGATCAGCTTCGCAATTTCGTGGCTGTGCTGGAACTCGGCGCAATCGATCTTGATTACCGCCCGCTCGTTGCCGAGCAGCGCCTGCGCAGTCGCTTCTACCGTGCGGGTTTTGCCTGAGCCGGTCGGCCCGAGAAAGAGGAAGTTGCCGACCGGACGCCCCGGAGCAGAAAGCCCGGTAATGTGCATCTGGTAGATATTGACGATCTGATCGACCGCCTCCTCCTGGCCGACTACCAATTTTTGTAGCGTTCTTTCCAGCGATTCTGCGTTCCTGCCCGTTTTTGTCGGGTCGAGAACTTTTCGGAGGTGGCTCATGTCATCAATCCCCTTTCCCACTTAAATGTCGGCGTTCGAGCGAAACTTTCTCTCCGCCAGTCCATATTTAAGTTGTTGGACTGCAACCAACAATGAGCAAACCGGGTGCCAAAATACCACCCCGATCCCTCGCTCCACAAAATCGTTACAAACGGCCATTTACGAGGCTGCGCTCGTGCTTTTCTGCTTATCTGCCTATTTAAGGCTTTTCTGATTAGTTCTTTTGAGGGCGCGAAGGTCTCACTTCAATTCGGCTAATTAATGTGCGTTCCGGCATTCGCAAAATCGTGAGTACCAGTTCGGCGATATCTTCCGGCGCGATCTTCCAATCCGCCTTCGCCCGCTCGTGGCCCGCGAAGCCGGTCGCGACACTGCCCGGCATGATATAGCTCACCCGAACATTGTCGTTGCGGTGATCGAGCATCATGGCTTCGCTGAAGCCGTTCAGGCCGAATTTCGAGGCGTTGTAGACCGATCCGCCGGCAAACGGGTTCTTCCCGGCCAGGCTGCTGATGTTGATAATCGATCCGCCGCGGCTGTGTTCAAAGCGCTGCAGGGCTTCGCGGCTGCAGTAGAACGCGCCGGAGAGGTTGGTTCCTATGACGCGGTCCCATTCTTCCACGCTCAGCTCCGCGGTTGCCCGGAAGATGCCAAAGCCGGCATTGTTTATCAAAATATCCAAGCCGCTAAGCTCTTTGTCAACGAAGGAAAAAAATTCGCCGACTTGTTTGCTGTCGCTCACGTCCGCGGCTTGCGCGACGATCTTTGAATTGGGCAACTCGCGGCGCAGGTTTTCCACCGCCTTGTTCAAAGGACCGCCATCACGCGCGCAGAGCGCGACCTGAGCTCCTTCTGCGGCAAGCGCCTTCGCCGCTGCCAGGCCGATGCCGCGCGAAGCGCCCGTAACCACAACGCGTTTGTCCCGGATTATGCTCTCCATGAATTTTTCTTATACTCCTCTCCCCTTAAATGATGACCTGCGTATTCCAGCATGGCCCAATGGATAGTTCGAGCAGCAGTGGTTCAATAGAACCACCGCATGCGGCAATTGCGCCAGGAGAAAACAGCGCGCGCAAACGGTCGTTCTCAACGGCTTCAGAAACGCAGGCCGAATGACGGATGATCGCGCGTGCCCCCGATCTTGATCGGAATCACAGTCTCTCCGTTCTTACGGAAAAACGGATCGATGGGCTTCAACAGCAGCGCCTTAAATCCGGTCATCGTCTGCGAGATCTTCGCCTCCATACGGATTGTTCCTTCGAAATCGATCGACTGCTTGCGTAATCCGAACGATCCAATCAAATCCAGCCGCGCTCCGGGCACCGTAAAGGATAGTGTAGAAAATTTCATCAATCCATCGCGCAACCGGAAGCGGCCGTGAAAGTTGGAGAGTACGCTGCCCGGCCCTTTCTTCTTCGGCTCACCGCGCGCGCGCCGGCTGAGCGAAGTGATCTTCTGCTCGATATTGAAGCTGGTGAAGCGCGCCGAGCGCACGCTGAAAGAACCATCGAGCCGCAGCTTGTCGACTACTTCGTCCTGCCCCTGGGGAATATCGATCTTCGTCTTCACAGACACGATACCCGTCAGCGGCGGTTCGCCATCCACCGCCAGCCGCAGCACGTCCTCGAGCTTGCCGTTGTCGATCACGGCATCGAGAATGACTTCTTTGCCCTTCACTCCCGGTGTGCCCTGCACCGCGCCGCGCGCCACAATGGGCGTGTCCGCCAGCATTGCATTCACCGGCTGTAATTCCGTATCGCCGTTTGTTCCGTCTACGATGGAGTGAAATTCGGTCCGAAGCGGCAGCGCATGGCCGCCCGATTTCAACGCAAACTGCGGCACATCGGCCTTTCCATGCACATCGATGTGATCGAGCGTGCCGCCGTACTTGCCGTGGGAAGAAAGGATTCCGGCGATACCTTTGAAGACGGAGAGATCGGCATTCTCGAAGCTATAGTCGCCTGAAACGGGCGTATCGCCGGGATCATCGGCTGCCCACGGACCAAAGCTGCCTGTGGTCCGAATATCGCCGGGTGGCTTCGGGTTGTGCAGCGTGGCATGAAATGTCATCGGCCGGTCGACGCCCGCGTCATACAACGTCAGCTTGCGAATGTCCCACGTAAGCGGCTCTTTGCCTGGGTCCTTCGGCGTCGTCTGGAGCATGGTTCCATCGGCGATCACTTCGTCCATCACAAAACGCAGCGTCTGCGCGCGCTTTTGCGGCTGTTTCTGTTCCGCCTTGTCTTTTTGGCGGCGCGGCGGAATGTGAATCTCCAGTCCTTCCAACTGCACGTGCTGCACGTGCGGAGGAAAATGCAGCAGATGAAAGATACCGGAAGCGGCCGTCAATTTGCGAATGGCAAGGAACGGCGCTGCTCCGTCTTCCGGCCGCCGGATGCTCACTCCTTCGCCGCTTGCCTTAGGCCGCGGCAGGATACGAAGCTGCAGCCCGCGCAGCTCGACATCGGCATGAAATCGTTGTTCGAGCTCCTTCACCAACGCCTTCCGCGTGCTTAATCCCGCGCGCGCCAGCGCCACATTCAGCACAATCAGCACGCCGGCCACGCCGAGCAGACTGATCGTGAGCCAGACTCTGATTTTTCCCCAGCGTGCGCGCTTCACTCACCTGAATGTAACCCAGTGGCATGTCGCAAGGAATGCAGTGCCAGGATTGCGAAGCGCACCAATAGCTCCGCTCATGGCTGAGTCGAGGTTGCGGTCATTCAGAGCCGCGAGCGAAGCGATCGGAAACAAGCCACCAGGTCTTCCTGTCCGTGAAGCTCTTATCGATTTTCGGTGCGGCCACCAATTCAAAATCCGTTTATTCAGCTTTCAGCTACACCGGCAACGACAAGCGTGCCAGACATCCGGGCCCGTCCGGCGCGTTATCCAGCGTCAATGTGCCATTGTGGGCTTCCGCGATCTGCCTGCTGAGCACCAGTCCGATCCCCGATCCGCCGCGCTTGGTCGTAAAGAACGGGACAAACAGATTGCTGGTGTTCGACAATCCCGGTCCTTCATCGCGCACCGCGATCTCGACCGAGCTCATCGTGCGGTGAATGCGTAGAAAGACGCGACCGCCCGTCTCCTGCGCCGCATCGACGGCATTGCGCACCAGGTTAATCAATACCTGTTCGAGCTGATCGGCGTCGCCCTGGATCGTCAGCGGTGGGCACTCTTCAAAAAACACCGGCATGCGCGTTTCCAGGTTGCTCACGCGCCGTACCAGGCTGTTCACCTCCACCGGCCCGAACTTGGGCGGCGGCAACTTCGCCAGACGCGCATAGGCGCTCATGAAGCGGCTGAGCGCCTCCGAACGCGATGCAATCACATTCAGGCCGCGTGCCATATCGTCGGTCCAGTCCTCCGGCCGCGGATCGGCTTTGATCAGGTTCTCCAGGCTTTGCGCGATGGATTTAATCGGTGTCAGGGAATTGTTCAGCTCGTGACCCAGCACGCGTACCAGCCGCTGCCAGGCCTGCAATTCTTCTTCGCGCAGAGGCCGGGTCAGGTCCGTAACCACCAGCAGTTGATGCGGCACACCGCCTTCACGAAACTGGCTCCGGCGCACGCCCCAGCGCCCTGTACCTGCAGCAAACGAGCGCTGCACGGTCTGCTCCGGCTCGCCCGCCAGATATTCCGCCAGCCCCAACGCCGCCGCATTCTTCGCCAGCAGGCGCTCAGCAGGCTGCCCCAGCAAGCGTTCGCCCGCGCGATTCACCAGCCGCAGCGATTGCTGCGGATCGAAAGCGAATGCCGCCACCTCGATCTCTTCCATGACCTTGCGTAAGAGCGCGGTGGCTTCTACTGCGCCCAGCCGCTGATCGCGCAGCGTCGCCGCCATCGCATTCACCTGCTGCATGACTTCGCCCAGCGGCTCGCGCGGATTGTCTACCCGCGCGCGGATCGAGTAATCGCCTTCGCGCATGGCTTCCAGCAGATTGGCCAGCGTGCGCAACGGGCCGGCGACACGTCCGCGCGCCGCAAACGAGCAGCCGAGCCAGCACAGGATAACAACCAGGTTGAGCGTCCACTGTACCTGCGCGGAAAAGCCTTTGAAGTGAAGCAGAAGTGCGGTAGCCACCACTGCCGGCAGGCCGCCGGCAAGCGCCAGCAGCAGCACGCGCGTATCGTGCCCGATTTTAATTTCGAAGCCCGCAAGCTTCATGGCGCTCCGGTCACTACGTTCGCGGCTGTGTTTGACCGCATTCCCGACTCAGAGCCATGAGCGAAGCGATTGGAGGTGCGCACTACAACCCGAAGCGCTGCAACCGCCGGTAAAGCGCGCTGCGGCTGAGGCCCAGAGCGCTAGCCGCGTGGCTCACATTGCCGCCCGCGCGCGACAGGGCTTTCCGGATCAGGAACTCTTCGACCTCTTCCAGGCTCATGTCCTCCAGGCGGGGCGCCGCTGCCGGCCCGCTTCGCAGCGCGAGGTCGCTTGCCTTAATGCAGTTCTCCTGCGCCAGCAGTACCGCGCGCTCCACCACATGATTCAGCTCGCGCACATTGCCTTGCCAGGCGTGCTCGGCCATCGCCTGCGCCGCGTTCGGATCGAAACCCGAGATGTTCTTGCGATAACGACGTGCGTGCGTACCAAGGAAATAGGTCGCCAGCGGAGCAATATCCTCGCGCCGTTCACGCAGCGGCGGCAGATGAATCTCTATGGTGTTCAGACGAAATAACAGGTCCTGCCGGAACCGTCCGCTCTGCACCTCCTCACCCAGCTTCGCATTCGTCGCGGAGATCACCCGCACGTCTACTTTCTTCGTTTTCGACGAGCCGACGCGCTCCATCTCGCCGATTTCCAGCACACGCAGCAGCTTCGCCTGCAGATTCAGCGGTACGTTCGCAATCTCATCGAGAAACAGCGTGCCCGTATCGGCCAGCTCGAAGCGCCCTACCCGGTCCATCTTGGCGTCTGTGAACGCGCCTTTCACGTGTCCGAAAAGCTCGCTTTCAAAAACGCCTTCAGCCAGTCCGCCCGCGTTCACCGTGACCATCGGCTTATTCGCCCGCACGGAAATCGCATGCAGCGTACGCGCCACGACTTCCTTGCCGGTGCCCGGCTCGCCCGTGATCAGAACATTGGCGTCCGAAGGACCCACACGTGAGATCAGCTCGAGGACCGGCTGCATAGCCGGAGATTCGGCGATCATGGTCGGCAGGTTGTCGCCGCGTAAAAGCTGGTTTTCCGCTTCCAGCCGCTGCCCGCGCCGCAGCGCTTCGCTCAGTTCGAGCTGGGTTCGTACGATGGAAGAGAGGCGCTCGTTTTCCCAAGGCTTCTGCACGAAATCGCGCGCCCCGCGGCGCATCGCCTCCACCGCCAGATCGACGCTCCCCCAGGCCGTCATTACGATTACCGGCAGCATCGCGTCCAGCGTCTGAATCTTGGCGAGCAAGTCGAGTCCTTCCTGGCCGGATGTTGTGTCGCGCGTGTAGTTCAGGTCGATAATGGCCAGATCGTAGTCGCGGTTCTCGATGCTCTGCAGAACCTGCTTGGGCGACTCGAAAGCTTCGATCTTGTAGCCTTCCCGTTTCAACAGCAGACGCAGCGCTTCGAGCACATCCGGCTGGTCGTCGGCGATGAGTATGCGCATCTGCGCCGGATTAAGTTTCATTGTTCACTGATCCAAACCGAGCCGCGACGTAAGGGCGCGGTCTTCCACTCGAGATTGCGAGGGCCCACAACTAGTTCTGCGTAATCCAGCCGTCTTCGATGTAGATAATGCGGTGCCCGTACTCGGCGTTTTTTTCGTTATGCGTGACCTGGACGATCGTGGTGCCCTGTTCATTCAGTTTTTTGAAGAGCTCCATGATTTCCTTACCCTGAGAGGAGTGCAGATTCCCGGTGGGCTCGTCCGCCAGAATCAGCTTTGGATTCGCGACCATGGCGCGCGCGATGCCGACAAGCTGCTGTTGCCCGCCGGAAAGCTGGTTCGGATAGAGATCCTTCTTGCCGACCATGTTGAAACGGTCCAGGGTATCGCAGACAATGCTCTGCCGTTCCGATTTCTTGATATTGCGGTAAGAAAGCGGAATATCCAGGTTCTCGTAAACGGTAAGAGAGTCGAGCAGATGATAGCTCTGAAAAACGAAGCCGATGTACTTCTTATAGAGTTCCGAACGGTCTTTCTTGCTTAGCCGGTGGATCGGGTAATCGAAGAACGAATATTCCCCGGTCCAGGCTGTATCGTGCATGCCCAGCAGGTGCAGCAGCGTCGATTTGCCGGCTCCCGAAGGGCCCATGATGGAGACGAATTCCCCTTCTTTGATATCGACATTGATGCGGCGCAGGACATAAGTCTTGGTGGGTCCGTGCTCAAAGAATTTTTCAACGTTGCGTAATGAGATCATGGGTAAGGCGACGGGATTCCACCTCTAGCGTAGCGTGGAGCAGGCATTTTCGCCTGTACTTCTTAATCCCGTGTGAGACACAGTTTCGGCATGTGCGGATTGGTCAGCACTGGCAGAAACTGCCGCTGCGTGAACTCGACCAGCCGCGCCGATTGATAACGAACAATAGGCGATTGGCGTACCTGCGTAAGAATTGCTACGCCCGCCAGCAGACACGTGATCGCAAGGACATCTACATTTTTGAACGGTCTCATCAGACCGGTACCTCCATGTTTTCTTCCACCACACGGCCATCGAAGAGATGAATGGAGCGGTCTGCATAACGGGCGTAGCGCGGATCGTGCGTCACCATGCAAATAGTAGCGCCGCCGCGGTGGAGCTCGCGCAGGAGGTCCATCACCTGTTCACCATTTTGCGAATCGAGATTTCCGGTGGGCTCATCAGCCAGCAGAATCGAAGGATCGCCCGCCAGCGCGCGCGCCACTGCCACACGCTGCTGCTGACCGCCGGAGAGTTGCGAAGGATAATGCTTGATGCGGTGCGACATGCCGACACGCTCGAGCGCCTCGTGCACCTTTTTCTTGCGCTCGCTCGAAGGCATGCCGCGATAGGTCAAAGGCAGCTCGACGTTCTCATACACGTTCAGGTCGCCGATCAGGTTGAACGCCTGAAAAATGAAGCCGATCTCGCGGTTGCGGATGCGTGCCCGTTCCGAGAGCTTCAGGCTCTGCACCGGTTTGCCATTCAGGATGTAAGTCCCCGAGCTCGGCGAATCGAGCAATCCGAGAATTGCCAGCAAAGTGGATTTCCCGCAGCCGGATGGCCCCGAGATCGAAACATACTCGCCCCGCTTGATATCGATGTGGATGCCGGAGAGCGCGTGCGTCTCTACCTCGTCGGTCACGAAGACCTTGGTCACGCCTTCCAGGTGAATCAACGGATCGGATGCTGTCATTTTCTGCTGTGCCTTCCTCTATAAGAGATTTATACGTACGCACACGCATTTGGTGCCGTTACGCATGTTACTTTATACCTTCTAATACGCTCCAGGGTTACATTCGGTTCGTTTACTTTCAGTTCAGCCGAATTCTCTGATATTGGTCGTATTGCGACATATCTGACAGAATCACTCTGTCGCCAACCTTTAATCCGTCCTTTACCTGGATGGTATTCACCGATGCCAGGCCCAGCTTCACATTCACGCGCGTTGCGCCTTTGCCGTCAGAATCGATCTTAAACAGCCCGATCGTCGAGTCCTGCTCACCCGATACCGGCCGGTCGACGAATACTACATCCGACAGCCTCTCGACTTCAATCGTGCCATCCACGCTCAACTCCGGCCTCGCACTCGGTGGAGGCGGAGCGAGCAACGCCACGTCCACTCCGACGGTTCCGTTTTGCGCCTGCGGATCGATACGAATCACGCGTCCCGGAATTATGCCGTTTCGAGTGTCAATGGTTGCATCGAGCCCCACGCGGACATCTTTCATCTGCGTTTCGGCGATCTGCAACACCGCTTTGAGCTTATGCGGATCGGCTACTTTAGCCAGAATCGTTCCCGCTGCTACCCGCTGCCCGACTTCCACATCGACTTCCTGCAAAACGCCGTCGATTCCCGCGCGGATCGTTAGTTGATCCACCTGCCGGCGCTTCAGCTCGTAGGCCGCGCGCGCGCTCTCGACAATTACCTTTTGCGCCTCCAATTGCGCTTTGATCGATTCGTCCTGAATCTGCAGCCGCTGCTTCTGCAATGCCACCCGGTTCTTCAACTGGTTTGCCTGATCTACCGATAGGCGCGAGGTCAGATCGCTTTGCAGGTTCAGCCGGGTCAGTTCCAGATCGCGGTCGGCTGTGAGCTTGGCCTGCGTATATTGCGATTCGAGCGATGCCTGCGTCGCCTGCTGATCCAGCTTGTCGCTTTCCAGCTTTACTTTCAGGTTCGCCAGATTCGCTTCTTCCTGTTTCATCGTCCATTCGGCTTTCTCAGCCTCGAGTTCGAGATCGGGATCGCTCAGAACCAGAATCACGTCGTTCCCTTTTATGGGATCGATCCCGGCGCGGCGTACAATCTGTAAGACCCGGCTATCCTGCGCCGCAGCGATCCAGTGAATCTCTTCCGGCTTCAGAACTCCTAAGCCTCGCCGGTTCACCTCCATCGGACCGCGCCGTACCGTTCCCGGCCACAATCCACTCATTTCCACCGAAGGTGCTGCCGGTTTCAAACGTGCGAGAGCGATGGTGGCGCCCCCCACACCGAGAGCGATCACAACAATGATGGCAATTCTCTTGATTAATCGTTTGCGGGCGACTTCTGGGCCGCGAGCTACATCCATATCCGATCTAAGCCCAATGCAAGTGCGCGGCCAAGCGATGCCGCGACCGTAAGTAAATGATTCTAAATGACAAGTTCGTTTGGCCGAGAAGCCTCTTCTGTTCGGATATGGGATTCGTTCGTGCGCTATCAGCCAAAATCACCCCGGAATTTTACGCCCCCCAAACCCACTACAAATGTGATAGAGTAATCCCCGTACTGAGTACTCCGTCTGCCGCTGCCTACGCGACGTGGAGGTAGAAAGGTCTCTGTTTATGAGAAAACGTTTTCTTGCCGTATCGTTTTTCGCTGTCTTTGGCTTGGCGAGTTTGTCTTTTGCCGACACGATGGCGTGGCAAATTACCGAAGTGAAGACTTTCGGAACCGTAAACCTTAATACCGGCAAGTTTAATAAAGTTTCTGATCTCCCCTTTATTGCCGCAGGCCTCGGACAAGTAGCCGGCACACTCTATGTGCCGGTGTTTGGTGGAACCGATTTGTACCGGCTGAGCGCATCCAACGGCGCGTTGACTCCGGTAGGCCAATCGGTAATCAGCTATTTTGGTTTCGGCTCTACCAATAGCGCGCTATATATGGTTGACACCGTCGGCACGTTGTGGACCATCAATGCTGCTGACGGCACTGCGACGATCGTGGGGTCGACACGGCTGGACCTTACAGGAGTGAAGTCGATCGCCCTTTCCGCTGGCTCGAATGCACTCTACCTCGCGATCAATTCGGACCTATTCGTCATTGATACTACCAGCGGTCTTGCTTCTTATGTAGGAACCAGCGGCGCCACCGATTTCGGCGCAATTGTGGATATCCGAGGGACCATTTACGCCAATTCGATCACCGGCCCCAACGCGGTTTATACATACGACCCGGCAACCAGTGTTGTCAGCACTGTGCAGTCGAATTCGGGCAGTTATGCCTGGGGCCTGGCGGCGGTCGTGCCCGAGCCCGGATCGTTCGTGCTCATCGGACTGGGAGTGCTGCTCGGCGGATATTCGCTGCGGCGCAGACGCTCATAATCCGAAGCCGGAAGCGTAAGCGATCGGCGCTCTTCGGATTATTCCACCACCTCCGGCAACGCGCACGTGTAATTCTGGCAGCGATAGATCGTGATCCGGCCCCTATTCTCCAGCGTTTGTTGCAGCGGAGAAAACGCGGACCACTTCTGAGCCGAACGATCGTCAATCAAAAGCACGGCTCGGTTCGGCTCAAATTTCTTCCACTCCGCCCGCAAAAGCTCGTATGCTTTGCGATCGTCATCACGGCAGCGTATGATCGTGTGCGCAGGCGGCGCGAGCCAGCGGCCGAGCGCGACCAACATTTGCGGGGCAGCCGTGGGCTGGCGGCGTAAACCCGTCGCCGCCGCTTCGAGCGAACGCTGGCTTCGTTCCTCAAATTTAGTATTTCCGGTGAGCCGCGCCAGCCGGATCAGCACGTCCGTTGCAACCGAATTGCCCGAAGGCTCCGCTCCGTCGTAATCGTCCTTCATACGCAACAGCAGGTCGGGCGCATCCGGCCGTGTACTGTAAAAACCCCCGCTCTCGACATCTTCAAACTGCCTCAGACCGAGATCGGCAATCCCAATCGCGTGAACGAGGTAGCGAAAATCGAAACCGATCTCGAACACGTCGAGCAACGCCTGCACCAGGAATGCGTAATCATCGAGGAACGCCTCGATCGCCGGTTCGCCGTCTGCGTAACGGCGCAGCAGACGGTCGCTTCCCACGCACATCTTCTCCAGCAGGAAGTCGAGCGCCGAAACAGCCGCGTTCTTGTAACTTTCCTCGCCCAGCACCGCATAGCCTTTTGCCAAAGCCGAAATCATCAGCGCGTTCCAGGCGGTCAGAATTTTGTCGTCGAGATGAGGCCGCGGCCGCTGCGCGCGCGCCTCAAAGAGAATCTTCTTAGCTTCCGCCAGCCGGCCGTCGGGCTCGTCAGACGCCAGAAACAGGATATTGCGATGAACAAACTCCCCCTGGGGATCGGCCTCCACATTGCCACCGGGTTCAACACCATAGTGGCGCGCAAAAATAGCAGCAGTCTCGATGCCCAGCAGCCGCTGGATCTCGTCCCAGCTCCAGATATAAAAAGCGCCTTCCCCCGAGTGGCCGGGATCTTCCGGATTGGGACTGTCGGCGTCTTCGGCCGAATAAAAGCCGCCTTCGGGATCGCGCAAATCGCGCAGCACGTACGCGAAGATGTCGCGTGCAGCCGCTGCAAACGTCTCATCCCCACTGAGCTGAAATGCCTCGAGATAAGAAATCGCGAGTTGCGCCTGATCGTAAAGCATTTTTTCGAAATGCGGCACAAACCAGCGCTCGTCCACCGAATAGCGATGAAAGCCGCCGCCGAGCTGGTCGTGCATGCCGCCGCGCGCCATCTGCCGCAGCGTGGTGAAAACCATCTGGTGTGCTTCTTCGTTCGGTACACGCAGCAAATAATTCAACACCACCGGCCGCGGAAACTTCGGCGCGCCGCCGAAGCCGCCCCAGCGCGCATCGAACATGCGCCGGAACTGCCAGAATGCGCTTTCGAACAATTCCGGGCCGAGTTCCGCTCCAGCCGACTCACGCCGCGACTGAAGCGCGCGAAGCTGCTCGGCGACACTCGCTCCCGACTGTTCCACCCGCTCGCGCTCACCTTTCCAGGCGCGCGCCAGGTGTTCAAGCACATCGCGAAATCCGGGCCGGCCGTAGCGCGAATCCGGCGGGAAATATGTGCCTCCAAAAAACGGCTTCAAATCGGGAGTCAGCCAGACCGACATCGGCCAGCCGCCGTTTCCGGTCGAGGCCTGCACGAACAGCATGTAAATCCGGTCCACATCCGGCCGCTCCTCACGGTCGAGCTTAACCGGGACAAAATCGCGATTCAGAACGCCGGCGATGGCTTCGTTTTCGAAAGATTCATGAGCCATTACGTGGCACCAGTGGCAGGTCGAATAACCCACCGAAAGGAAAATCGGTTTCTGCTCAGCGCGCGCCTTTTCAAAAGCCTCTTCGCCCCACGGCAGCCAGTGAACGGGATTGTGCGCATGCTGCCGGAGATAGGGACTTTTCTCGTGAATCAGGGCGTTCGTATACATTGCGTCTTCAGTCTAGACTGTCCCGAAATCGCACATGCTGTTTCCCAAAAGCGTATGCAGAACACACGCATTCGCAGGGTCAGTCAATTGAGCGCGACGTCAAGCTCTGGTTTAAAAATTGCATGGCGCAAGCATCATGACCGAACGCTTGCGAGATATTGTGACGGGCGAACTGACCCTGGACTACTTTGTGCGCCGGTCAGCGGAGGGCTGGCGCATGGCCAGCATCGAGTGGGTCCGCGAGGGGAGTTCTGCTACCGCAACCCCGCGAGTCCCGGACAAACTAGTGGAAGCCAGCGTCCCTTACGGACTGCGCGTCGCCGAGAACGGCCTGAATCTCGAAGAGAATCCGCTCGAATCGACCGTACTTCTGCTCATTCTTGACCAGATTGTGCAGGAAAAGCGGATCAGCGAAATCGCCTTTCAACTCAACCAGCGCGGTTACCTGACGCGCGATGGCTCGCCCTGGAGTCCGACTGCGGTTTTCAACCTGATGCCGCGCTTGATCGAGGCCGGTCCCGCGCTGCTCAAAAGCGCAGCCTGGCAGGAGCGCCGTCACACTCATTAGGTGCTGGGCTCTTTTACCGCCACGGGCAGCGGTTTGCGCGGGAACATCTCTGGCCGGTTCGCAATGTCGTAAACCAATGTGGCGATGATCGCGGACGCCTGCATTAAATCTTCCGGTACCGCATGCGAATACGTGTCCATGTCGGAATGATGCGTGACACTCCCGTAATCGAGCGGATCCTGAATGAATTGAAAACCGGGTAAACCGACCGCATCAAATGACAGATGATCGGTGCCGCCGGTGTTCTTCAGAGTAAGTGTACGCGCGCCCATATCGGCGAACGGCGCCAGCATTTTTTCGAACCAGGGACGGGCCGCATCATTGCCCTGCAGGTAAACGCCGCGGATTTTTCCGCTGCCGTTGTCCAGGTTCAGATAAGCATCAAACTTGGCTTGCTCAGCTTTGAGCTGCATCGTTTCCGGATCGCCGAAGTGCGCCTTCACGTAGGCTTTCGATCCATAAAGGCCTTGTTCTTCGCCGCTCCACAGTCCGATGCGCACAGTGCGATCCAGCGGGAGATTTAGCGTCTTGAGGATGCGCATGACTTCGATCATCACCGCGCTGCCCGCGGCGTTGTCGGTGGCTCCGGTACCGGTATGCCAGGAATCGAAATGCGCGCCGATCATAACGACCTCGTCCGGCCTCTTCTGTCCTGGAATTTCGCCGATCAGATTTAAGCCGTCAATGTCCCGATCGCCCGCCTTGACGGCGAGCGCCATCCGCAGTTTGACCGCTTGCTTGTCAGCCAGCAGGCGAGTGATGCGCGTGTACTGCTCTTCGGTGACGATGAAACTGGCCGGCGCCATTGCCTGTTTGGAAGAATGCGGTCCGGCGGCTTCGGCGAAAATCAGGCCCTCATCCGCGCGCCGGTCGGCGCGAACGATACCCGCGACGCCTTCCTCGCGGAAAAATTTCGCCTGTTTGGCTCGCAGAGCATCGAAGCGATCGTAAAGCTGATCCATTACCGGTCCGGGTAGGGTCGCCAATAACTTGTACGCTTCTTCCTGATCGGGCGGAATTTGCAGTTCGTCCAGGCTGACGTTGCGCTTGATATGCGGTTCGGGCGCCTTCGCGATTTCGCTCAGCTCGGTATCGGTATAGCGACGGAAGAGCGGCTTTGTGCTTGGCTTCTGTTCCTGCAACTCGGTCACGAGAACGATCTTGCCTTTCAGCTTGCCTTTCCATTGCGCCTCGTATTTGTCGAGCGCTTGCTCCTGCAGCTTGATATCAAAGCGGTTGGCAGGAGCGTGAATCGGTGCGTAGAGTGCATCGGCACTCTTAATGCCGTCCGTCGGTGCGCTCCAGGCCAAAGGCGCGGCGATCAAATTCGAGTAGCGCGGCGCAATCATTTCCAGCTGGTAGCTTTCGACAGACCAGCTCCGGCCGAACGGGCCCCACGGCTCGTCATGAACGTTCTCAATGCCGTAGCCCTTCAGACGCCCCATCGCCCAATCCGCGGCCTGCTTGAATTCCGCAGATGCCGTCAGTCGCGGGCCATAAAGATCGCTGAGGTTTTCAAGCGTGTCCATCACCTTGGAATGATCGAACGCTTCCACTTTGATTTTTGCGACAAGCGCGAGCGGCTTGTCTTCCTGCGGCCACATGGGAGTCGTGGTCAAGGCGAATGAAACGAGAACGGCAAAAACGGAACGCATACCGCTCTCTTTTTGTAACACGGTGATTTTTGCGGCGCCGGGGACTTAGCCCTGCTGCAAATGCCGCGATCGTACCCCGGCAGGACGGCGTCCGCACTCATGCGCATAAAGGTTGTGGGCCGAGTTGACCAACGACAGATGGGAAAACGCCTGCGGAAAATTTCCGAGCTGCCGCTGTTCACGCGGATCGTACTCTTCCGACAGCAAGCCGACATCGTTCCGCAAAGCGAGTAAACGTTCAAACAGCGCTTTGGCTTCTTCCAGCCGGCCCTGCAGAACGTAATTATCTACCAGCCAGAAGCTGCAGGCGAGAAAAACGCCTTCGCTTCCGTCAATGCCGTCCACGCCACTACGGGTGTTGTAGCGCGCCACCAAGCCATCCTGCATCAGCCCCTTTTCAATCGCTGCAACAGTGTTCTTGACGCGCTCGTCCTCGGGCGGTAGAAAGCCGATGAGTGGCATCAACAGCACGCTCGCATCGAGTTCCTTGCTGCCGTAGTACTGCACAAACGACTTCATGTGTTGGCTGTAGCCGAGCCTGCACACCTCTCCATGAATGTCGGCGCGAATCTTTCGCCAGCGATCGACCGGGCCTTCTTCGCCAAACATCTCCACCGTTCGTACGGCTCGGTCGAAGGCGACCCAGGCCATCACCTTTGAGAAGACGAAATGCCGCCGCGGCCCGCGCACTTCCCAGATGCCCTCATCCGGTTTCGACCAGACGCTTTCCAAATGCTCGGTCAATACCTTCTGCAGACCCCATCCCTCATCCGAGGCGGACAGCCCTTTGCAGCGCGCCTGAAACAGCGAGTCCATTACCTCGCCGTAAACGTCGAGCTGAAACTGGAGGGATGCTGCATTGCCGATGCGCACGGGCGCAGAGCCTTCGTAACCGTCGAGCTCATCGAGCTCAAATTCGGTAAGCCGCCGTTCGCCCCCAACTCCATACATGATTTGCATGTGCTCGGGATTGCCTGCCACTGCGCGCATCAGCCAGTCGCGCCATGCTTTCGCTTCTTCGATGAAGCCGGCCTCGAGCAGAGCCAGCAGCGTGAAAGTGGAATCGCGCAGCCAGCAGAAGCGGTAGTCCCAATTGCGCGTGCCCGCAATCTCTTCGGGCAGGGAAGTCGTAGGAGCGGCAACAATGCCGCCAGTCTTGTGATGCGTGAGCGCCTTGAGCGTAATAATCGAACGCAAGATGGCTTCCGAATACGGTCCCTTGGGAGTATGCTTACTCGACCACTGTTTCCAGGCGCGGGTCACGTTTTCGATCGTTCTTGCAGCATCCGGCTGATGTGGCTCGTTGGTGTAGGATTGCGACCACGTGAGGACGAAAGGCACCTGGGCGCCTTCCGCGATTTCAAATTGAGAGCGTGTCGTCAGATCTTCGCCCTTAAGCGGCGCGGACGTGGCAAGCGTTACCCGATCGGGTCCGGCGATGCCCTGAATGCGCCCGTCCTCGAGCCGGCGTACCCAGGGAGTGACTGTGCCGTAATCGAACCGCAGCACGAGCTCCATCCACATGCGAACGCGCCCTCGTACGCCCTGAACCAGGCGAACGACATCCTGAGTATCGCCGCGTCGATCCATGCAGTCGACCAATCGCACCGTTCCTTCCGCGGTGGAAAACTCGGTCTCGAGGACCAGCGTGCCGGGCCGGTAGCGTCGCTTGATCTCTACCTGTTCGG
Source organism: Bryobacteraceae bacterium (assembly GCA_036557945.1). Classification (GTDB taxonomy): domain Bacteria; phylum Acidobacteriota; class Terriglobia; order Bryobacterales; family Bryobacteraceae; genus Bog-105. The sequence continues at coordinate 40,401 of DATBGM010000040.1, forward strand.
ATTCCGGTGCAATGAGCCAGCGACCGTTGTAACGTGAGCCGAGCAGCGACGCAAAGCA
>DATBGM010000041.1:0-10165 GCA_036557945.1 Bryobacteraceae bacterium
TGGCAGCAACTGCTGATCCGGCCCGGAGTCAATTACCAGTTGAGCAAAAATGTGATGCTTACTGCCGGCTATGCTTACATACGCACATCGCCATATGGTGATGTGCCGGCGCTGAAAGCGTTTCCCGAACATCGTGTCTTCGAGCAGGCGCTAATCAAACACGGCGCCGGCAAAGTAATATTGCAGCACCGGTTCAGATTGGAACAGCGACTTCTCGGAATTGATGGCTGGGAGCTGCGAAACCGCTTCCGCTACATGCTGCGCGCCGATATCCCGCTCCCGGTCAAAACGTCAAAAGGTAAGCCCTTCGGAATAGCGCTCTATGAAGAGCCGTTCATTCATTTCGGTGGAAATCGTGGAATCCGGTATCTGGATCAGAATCGTGCCTATGCGGCTTTGACGTATAAGCTAAGCCCGTTCAACCGCCTCGAATTCGGCTATCTGCACCAATACATTCCGCAGCGAAATGGCATTGTCTCGGAGCACAATCACACATTACAATTTGCGTGGTTTTCCAACCTGCCGTTTGGCGGAAAAGAGGATTGAGCTATGATCACGCGAGCGTCGGCTCTTTTTCAGGCGCCGTTATTTTTGTCTGCCTGCTCCCCTCGCAGGCCGTATCTTTCCATGCGATAAATCAAAGTTTTGCGCGTGAGATTGAGATAGTTTGCGGCCTTCGTCTGATTTCCGTTGAAGCGATTGAGAGCCTGTACGATCAGTTCGCGCTCGACGGCTTCCAAGCTGATGGGAGTGGGCGGGAGCTCGAGCTGAATGGTGTCCAGGACACCTCGTTCCTGCCGCAAAATTTCCGGAAGATCGTCGAGCGTGACGGTAGCATCCGGGCTTAGGATCGTAATTCGCTCAATAAGATTTTCCAGCTCGCGGATATTGCCGGGCCAGTGATAGCGGCTGAAGTATGGCAGCAAATGCTCGGGAAGCTGCAGCTCCGGACGCCCGTGCTTCTTTGTTGCCAGCTTCCAGAAATGCTCGACCAGCTCCGGAATGTCTTCCGCCCGTTCACGCAATGGAGGCAATGTGACGGGAATAACGGCGAGGCGGTAATAGAGATCTTCACGGAAATCGCCGTCTTCCACCATGCGTAAGAGGTTGCGGTTGGTCGCGGCGAGGATCCGCACGTTCACTTTCACCGGCTCGAGTGCTCCCAGTTTCTGGATCTCACCCTCCTGAATCAGCCGCAACAGCTTCACCTGAAGCTGTAAAGGAAGATCGCCAATCTCGTCGAGGAACAGCGTGCCGCCTTCGGCCGCTTCGATGCGGCCCGCCTTGCTGTTGCTGGCGCCTGTGAAAGCGCCTTTTTTGTACCCGAACAACTCCGATTCCAGCAGGTCTTTAGGAATGGCGCCACAGTTAACGGCAACAAACGGCTCCGTGCTGCGCGCGCTGTTGGCGTGAATTGCCCGGGCAAGCAGTTCCTTCCCGGTTCCCGTCTCGCCTTCGATTAATACGACGGAAGAACTCCGCGCCGCTCGCGACGCAATGTTGATAGCGGCGCGCAGTGAGCTTGAATGACCAATGATGCTTTCGAAGCCATATTTTTCTCGCAGGGTTTCGCGCAGTGTGGCGATCTGCTCGACCATGCGGCATCGCTCGAGAGCCCGCTCGATCACAATGGCCAGTTCGTCAAAGCGCACCGGCTTCGTTACGTAATGATAGGCCCCGGACTGCATGGCTTCGACGGCATTTTCGATCGTGCCGAAGGCAGTCAGAAGGATGACCTCCGTTCCATGATGCTGCGCGCGAATTCGTTTCAAAAGCTCCAGCCCGGAGAGCCCCGGCATGCGCAGATCGCTCAGGACCAGGTCGTGCGGAGATTCGGCCAAAGTAGACAACGCTTCCACGCCGTTCTTGGCAAGCGATGTTTCATAGCCGCGATTTTCCAACTGGACCTGCAATACCCGGCGCAGGCTCTCTTCGTCGTCGACGATCAGGATGCGTCCCTTTCTCATGACCGGGCCGTGTCTCCAGCCGGCAGAGTAAACACAAAACAAGTACCGGACGAGTCGCTTTTCTCAACGCGCAATTCGCCTCCATGCTGCTCGACAATCTGATACGCGGTGGGCAGTCCGAGGCCTGTGCCTGTCTCTTTTGTTGTAAAGAACGGGTCATAGATGAAATCCATATCCGATGGCGGGATGCCGGGCCCCGTATCGCATACGCGTACCATCACCTGGTTATTCTGTAGCCGGGACGCAATCGAGATCGCGCCGCCCAGCGGCATGGCTTGCACGGAATTCAGCGTGAGATTAAGCAGAACCTGCTTGATTTGCTCGGCATCGCATCGCAGCGGCGGCAAATTGTCCGAAATCTCGACCGAGAAATCGATATGATGGCGCGCCGTAGTTTGCTTTATGACATCCACAACCGATTGTATGAGCGGGCCGATCTGCACAGATTGCATCTCGGGCGCTCTGGGCCGCGCGAATCCAAGAAAATTGGTTACCAGGCGGTCGAGCCGGCGCGCTTCCTTCTGGATGATATCGAGAAATTCCGTGCGCTTCTTATCGCCGTTCGGCTGCTCACGCAAAATGGCAGCGGCGCCGTCAATGCCGGCCAGCGGATTGCGAATTTCATGCGCTAATCCGGCCGACATATGGCCCAATGCGGACATGCGCGCGGCGCGCTTCACGTGTTCGACGTTATCCTGCAGCTCGCGATATACATCCTGAAGCTCTTCGGTTGCCCGCTCTGCGGCCAGGCGATGCTTGCGCTCGCGATTCGACAGAATACCTGCTACCAGCCCAACCAGGCAGAAGACCAGGGTTTCCAGATAACGATCGAGAACATTTCGGGCATCCGGCGAATCGATATCGGACGCGTGCAACACATAGAGCACGCCTGAAATGACGGCTGTCAGGAGCCCTCCCGTCCAGCCGAACGTGAGGGCGCCCGTAATGATCGCCAGGTAGTAGAAGCGATGCAGAGCGTAGTGCCAGTGCTCTGTATCGGGCGGCGTGAACCGCAATCCGAGTTCAATGCCCAGCAGGACCGCGGCAATAACGACGATTGCCCAAACAGCCGGGTGTCTTTTAATAGCCAAAGCGATACATCCTTGGATGCCGTCGATCGGGTTCCGGTTCTGCCTCAAATTGGCCGCTGCTGCCTGATATCGTCCATGGCTTTCGCGTTTCGATTGTACCGGCAACCGCTACCTGACTGTATCCGTGCAACATAACGGCAGGCCGCAAAATCGGCACGAGGTTTGCATAACGACGAGCGTCACTCATGCAAAATCTAATCGACGGCTTCCTCCATTTCAAGCATCATGTCTTGCCTCGCGAGAAGCAGTTGTTCCGAGATCTGGGAGCGAGGCAAAATCCGCAAGCTCTCTTCATTACCTGCTCAGATTCGCGCATTGTGCCAACGCTGATTACGCAATCCCGTCCGGGGGATCTGTTTGTCTCGCGAACGATCGGCAACCGGATTCCTGCGTACGGCGCATCGGCGGATGGCGGCGTGGCTTCGGCAGTCGAGTATGCGCTGGAGGTGTTGGATGTTCGCGATGTTATCGTCTGCGGACATTCCGATTGCGGCGCGATGAAGGCCGTGCTCCGTCCGGAAAGAACGGCGGCTCTTCCCGCAACCAGGACATGGCTGGAGGATCTGGAAGCAGTGCGCTCCGCGGTAGTCAGAAATTACCCTGACGCCTCCGACGACGTTCTTCTTCACGTGCTTACCGAAGAAAACATCGCTGCCCAGCTTCGCAATCTGAAGTCACATCCCAGCGTTGCGGTGAGATTGGCGAGCGGGCAGCTCACTCTTCACGGCTGGTTCTATCACATCCAGTCCGGCGAGATCACCTCCTACGACAAGCTGCAACGAGTTTTTCGCCCGCTGGGTACGAACGCAGCATCAACCGCGTCGATCTCTGAACTACAGCAGGTTGCGCGTGGAGATGCAGCATGAAATCGAATTTCGGCACGCTCACAAACGATTTCGTATCGTCGCTGGTAGTCTTTTTGGTTGCCCTGCCGTTGTGTATGGGCATTGCTATCGCGTCCGGCATGCCGCCGGCGCTCGGGCTCGCTACCGGGGTAATTGGCGGTATTGTAGTCGGAACTCTATCCGGCGCTCCTCTTCAAGTCAGCGGGCCGGCGGCCGGTCTCGCCGTCATCGTGTTCGAAGCGGTGCGCGAGTTCGGTCCCGCCACATTGGGCACCATTCTTTTGCTCGCGGGCGCGATCCAACTGCTCGCAGGCCGCTTCAAGCTGGGCCAGTGGTTCCGTGCCATTTCGCCGGCGGTCGTGTATGGCATGCTTGCCGGAATCGGCATTCTGATCATGGCCGGTCAATTCCATGTGATGATCGACGACAAGCCTCGTGCTTCGGGTATCGGCAACATTGCTGCGATTCCACAGGCGGTTTATAAGGCCGTCTTTCCGGTGGATGGAAGCGCGCATCACCTGGCGGCGGGAATCGGCATACTTACGTTTCTGTCGATACTGCTTTGGAACAAATTTCGACCACGAGCGATGAAGGTCATTCCGGGGTCGCTGATTGGCGTCGTGCTCGGCACGGCAGTTGCGGCGGCTTTTCAACTGGATATCAAACACGTTGAAATACCCGCAAACCTGTGGAGCGTTTTCGCCTTCCCGACACAAGAGTCCCTGCTGCGGATGCTGGAACCTCGTGCGATTGTCACCATACTCACTATCGCCCTGATCGCCAGTGCCGAAACATTACTCTCGACGGCCGCGATCGATCGCATGCACTCGGGCCCGCGCGCCGACTATGACAAGGAATTAACCGCGCAAGGCGTGGGCAATATGCTCTGCGGATTGATTGGTGCTCTGCCGATGACCGGAGTCATTGTACGCAGCTCGGCGAACGTGCAGGCAGGTGCCAAAACACGTCGATCCGCCATTCTGCACGGCCTATGGCTGCTGGTGCTGGTGCTCGCATTTCCTTCTGTGCTGCGGCTGATCCCCATGGCAAGCCTGGCGGGCATTCTCGTATTCACCGGCTTTAAGCTCGTGGACCTGGAGCATCTTTCCAAATTGAAGAGCTATGGCGTCATGCCCGTGTTCATCTATGCGGCAACAGTGGCCGGAATTGTGGGTGTTGACCTCTTGACCGGCGTTGCCCTCGGGTTCGGACTGACGATTGCGCAGATTCTCTGGAACGCGACCCGGCTGCATGTCAACGTGACTCACAGTCCGTCTCGCAACCGCGCGGACCTGGAACTGAAGGGACTTGCCACATTCTTACGGTTGCCCAAACTGGCGCAGGCGCTCGATGGCATTCCTGTTTCCTCAACAGTGCATGTGCACATCCAGGAGCTTTATCACATCGATCACACCTGTCTCGATCTGCTGAAGGCGACTGCTGAACAGCGCCAGTGTCAGGGCGGGCTATTAGAAGTGCATTGGGAAGAACTCACGCATCGATATCACCTGCGCCACATCGTTCGAGCTCGTTTCGACGAGGCGGCCTAACCAACTGAAATAAACGGAAATGCATTATGACAAAGATAAATTTTCTATTGGCTGCCGGCCTGCTGGCAGCACCGGCAGTATTCGCGGACTACCCGCGCGACGCAGCCGAACGTTTCAAGCTGAAATACGGTATTAACCATCCGGTTGTCGAGCAGGAAGCTCGTGAGGCTCGCAAAGCGAAAGCGGAGGCGCCGCAAACCAGGCAGGAAAAACGCGATGCAAATGAGGCGTCGCTCGGTTCGAAAGAGTCATCGGAAAACAATCCTGAGCCCTGCAGTCGGCCGTGTAAGTAAAAATGCCGTGATGTTGCGTCGGAGCCGTTCGCTACCATCGCAACATGAAGGCGCTCCTGCTCCGTGAGTACAGCCAGCTGGATATCGTCGATGTTCCGATGCCCAGGCCCGGTCCGGGCGAGGTCTTAATAAAAGTAGAAGCGTGCGGCATTTGCGGAAGCGATGTCCACGGCTACGATGGCTCATCCGGCCGGCGCATTCCTCCGGTCGTCATGGGACATGAAGCGGCGGGCGTTATAGCTGCTGTGGGTTCCGGGGTGAACGATCTGCACGAGGGACAGCCAGTCACCTTCGATTCCACAGTTTACTGCGGCGAATGCGAGTTCTGCAGGCAGGGACTCATGAACCTCTGTCTGCATCGTGAAGTGCTGGGCGTATCGACTCCTGATTTTCGCCGTCAGGGTGCGTTCGCGGAATACCTCGTCGCGCCGCGGCGCATCGTCCATCCACTGCCTGACGGGCTTGCTCTCATCGAAGCGGCTATGGTCGAACCGCTTTCGGTCGCTGTCCATGCCATAAAGCTCTCCGAACTGCCTGAAAAATGCACAGCGCTGGTCATTGGCGCGGGCATGATCGGATTACTCGTGCTGCAGGCGCTGAAGCAGGCAGGTTGTGCCCGGATTTTAGTTTCCGATATTGACGATACGAGGCTGGCGCTTGCCCGGGAGCTGGGAGCGACCGTCACGATCCATGCAAAGAGCGCCGATACCGTCGCGGAATCACAGCGGCACACCGGCGGGCTCGGCGTGGATGTCGCATTGGAGGCAGTTGGCAGCACGCCAACAATTAAGACCGCCATCGAAAGCGTACGCCGCGGCGGAACCGTTACGTTGATCGGCAATATCGCGCCAACGGTCGAGATTCCATTGCAGACTGTTGTCAGCCGGCAGATCCGGCTACAAGGCACAGCCGCGTCTTCCGGCGAATATCCCGAATGCATCGATCTGCTCGCGCGCGGCGCAATCAATCTCAAACCGCTCATCAGTATGATCGCGCCGCTTGAAGAAGGCCCTCAATGGTTCGATCGCCTGCATGCGCGCGAAGCAAATTTGATGAAAGTCATCCTCACTCCGGGGAAAAAAGCGTGAGCAACGGACTCTTCGATCTATCGGGCCAGGTCGCGATCGTCACTGGTACAAGCCGCGGCCTCGGACAATACTTCGCTCGCGCTCTTGCGCGTTCGGGCGCCGACCTCGTGCTCACCAGCCGCCGCCTCGATTCGCTCACGCCGTTTGCCAAAGAAATCGAAGCGCTCGGCCGCCGCACGCTTTCCCTCGAATTGGATGTCCGCAGCCAGCAGAGCATTGAGCGTATGGCGGCCGATGCCGAGCGTGAATTCGGGAAAATCGACATTCTCGTCAACAACGCGGGCATGAACATTCGCAAGCCCGCTCTCGAGGTTACCTGGGACGATTGGAACGCCATTCTCGATACGAACCTGCGAGGCGCATTCTTTGTCGCGCAGTCCGTCGCCAGGCGCATGGTTGCGAGGAAATACGGCCGCATCATCAATATCGGATCGGTTACCAGCGTCGCCGGTTATGCCGGGCTCGCTCCATATAGCGCAAGCCGCGGCGGCATCAAGCAACTCACCATGAGCCTTGCCGACGATTGGGGACCGCATGGTATCACGGTAAACTGCCTTGCCCCGGGCTGGTTTCGAACCGAGCAGAACAAAGTCATGTACGAAGACAAGGACTGGGTGGCATATCTGAGCGATCGCATTCCGGTGAAGCGCCCCGGCCGGCCCGACGATCTCGATAGCACCGTTGTGTTCCTGGCGGCGGAATCGAGCCGCTACATCACCGGCCAAATTCTGCTGATCGACGGCGGCATTTCAACCGGCGCTGTACGGGCGCTGCCGAAAAGTTGATGATCGCTAAGCGCCGCGTCGAGGATTGCGCGCAAACACAAATTGGGTCCGTCTAGCACGTAACCGCGGTTTTCTTGCGCTGTGCGGCCGGTTTTAACGCTTTTACTTCCTGCTGCTGTTGCGACCAGCGGCCCAGACGAAAAGTTTGCGACCAACCCGACGACTGATTCCCGATTGTCACCGTAATTGCCCCGCCGCCATCGCACTTGTATCGTTCTTCAATCCGCTGCGTCGCCGCCCTCTGTGAATACGACACCGGACGATTCACGAGATCCGCCACACCCTGCAGTTCCGGTTCGAACGGAAAACGAATTTCATCCCAGAACGTAATCTCTCCCGTGGGCACGCCTGCGCTCGTCCGGTGACTGCATTCGAGAAATCGAAAATGCCCGATATTATGCACCGGCGAGTACGATCGCGTAATCGAAAGCGCCGGTTCCCCTGGCGCCGGCAAAGGAGCGCCTTTCTCGAATAATGGATCGAAAACCATGCGCGCGCCGCCGTCCGCCTCACGCCACACGCCGAAATAGCGCGACAGGCGGTCGCTCAGCCGGTACGCATCCGGCTGGTCAGCCTGAATCGCCAGCCCGATCGCGGTCGCTGAGCGCGTGTAAGCCGAGCGCCGGACGCGCCGGCCGAAGCGTTCCCGCAGAACACGCGCAATCAGCGGAAGCTCGCTGCCGCCGCCCGTTATGTACAGCGCTTCGAACTCTTCGCTTTGGTCTCGCACGAGTTCCTCCGCCGCATCGATCGTCTCTTCGACCAGCGGGCGTGCAGCCTCATAGAACTCGCTCACCGGAATCTGTACCGTGCCCCAGCGCGGGTTCGCATGCTCCAGGTCGATGGAAATCCTGCGCGAATTGGGATTCAGGCTCTCCTTCTTTACCCGGCACTCTTCCAGCAACCGGAACCACTCGGCGGCGTGAAAACGGTCGCGCTCCGCCAGCGTCACGCCCGCTGTCTCGAGCGCCAGATCCGCCAGAATTTGATCGAAATCGTCCCCGCCAATGGTGGCGATTCCTTCTGAAGCAATGACATGATGCACATGGTCATCCAGAGTCACCAGCGACGCATCAAACGTCCCCCCGCCCAGATCGTAGACCAGAATCGTCTGCTGAGCCGACTTGCTCTGGCGCTGCCGGTGGCCGAATTCGATGCTCGCGGCGCTCGGCTCGTTCAAAACACCGGTAATGTGAAACCCCGCCGCCCGGAATGCTTCAACCGTCAAGAAACGCTGGTTACTGTTGGCATGCGCCGGCACGCCGAGCATGATTTCGAGCGCTTCCCCCGGCTTCACACGAAGATTCGACCGCTCGCGCAGCGCAGCCTGCAGGGCGCCGGTGAAACCATGCAACAAGTCGACAATCTTGATTCGCTGCTCGCCAAGGTCCAGCAACGTCTCCGAACCCGCATTCTCGAGCAAGCGCTTCAGTGACCGCACCACCGTCCAGGACGGATCGGCCTGAAGCTCCCAGGCCTCCCAGCCGTAGCGTCGGGCTGGGCCTCTCAATGCCACCAGCGACGGGTACCAGTCCGCCGAGGTACCATCCGGCGCCTCGAAACACACCAGCGGATAATTGCCGCGGTCCGCCGCCGCAATCACGGTTCGGTTGGTTCCGAAATCGACGCCCAGCTTCATCATCAATTAGTTTACGCGGGGGTACCAACCGGTCTGGCACTCGCGCCCGGAAGCGTATACGCTAGAATGAACCCTCGGAACCAAGGTCAAGGAGCTCTCGATGGCACTTACGGCAAAAGTCAGAAAAGTCGGCGATGTATCGATCGTCGACCTCAGTGGGAAGATTACGCTCGGTGAAAATACCGGCATTCTGCGCGACGAATTACGCTCGCTGCTCGCGCAGGGAAACAAGAATATCGTTCTGAACATGGGCGAGGTCGGCTATGTAGATAGCGCGGGCCTGGGCGAGCTGGTTGGCGCCTACACCACCGCTACCAATCAGGGCGGCTCACTCAAACTGTTGAACCTTCAGGGGAAGATGAAGGATTTGATGCAGATCACTAAGCTGCACACGATCTTTCCGTCGTTTGATAATGAGAAAGCGGCAGTAGCCAGCTTCGGCGCCGCGGCCAAGGCATAGAGGACGTCGCGGCCAAGGCATAGAGGACGTCGCGGCCAAGGCCTAGAGCGCCGCGGCCAAGGCCTAGAGCAAACTCATCCAATCGGCCCTTCATTCCCTGCTTAAGAGCCGGGCGGCACGAGCTGAAAACGGCGCCGCCCGGTCCAGGCTCGCCTGAAATCTGCGGGCAACGAGCTTGTGCACGCTGCTGTTTCCTTCCGATCTGAGCGATTACGCCGGCTACGAGAATTACTTCATCTCACGCCGCCGCTGGTTTTTGCGATTCTGGCGGTCACGTTCGTTGCCGACGTGAAGGGCTTCGCCTACCTCCACTCCTTCGGCGCCGAACAGCCGGTTCGTATCGCGCTCAATCTGGCAATCTGCGTAGCGGGAATATTTGTCAGCAACAGGCGCGTACAAATCGGCCTGCTTCTCGCCTCGTTCATCTATCACGTATTTACGATCGTG
>DATBGM010000042.1:0-24625 GCA_036557945.1 Bryobacteraceae bacterium
CTTCTGAGGCATGACAGAAGGAGCGTTCCGCCGCACGTCTGCTATTCGATTTCGCCTTACGGCATGACGCTCGCACCAGTGCTCAAAACGATGTGTGATTGGGGCCGGAAACACCAAACCCGGCTCAACAGGAACACGAAACACTTCACTTGAAAACAATTGACTAAGCGCCAGAAGGTGCACTCCGAGCAAATCCTGGTTCACGCGCGATCCGACATAAGCCATACAGGGCGCTTGCGAAGCGCGCACGGTAAGACATGACTGATCAATCGATAGAGCGCTTAGCTTGTGTGAACGAAATCGATAATGGCTCTGAAGCCACTCGGTCCGATCGCGCCTCAGTTCCGAGACCTACATTTCAGGCCGCGCGTATCAGCCGCGCAGGCCGTCGATAAACTTGTGCATGCGGTCGAGGCCGCGCTCCAACTCCGTCATCGAAGTCGCGTACGAGATGCGAATGTGGTCGTTCGTGCCGAACGCTTCGCCGGGCACGACGGCGACATGGGATTCCGCCAGAAGCGCGGCGGCGAAATCGAGTGAGTTTTTCACGCGGCCGCTGCGGTATGCGACGGAGACGTTTGGGTAGGCGTAAAACGCGCCTTTGGGGGTGCTGATGGTTACGCCGGGAATCCGGCGCAGGCGGTCCACCACGAAATCACGCCGGCGGCGGTATTCGGCGAGCATTTCGGGAACGGAATCCTGAGGTCCTTGCATGGCTTCCAGAGCAGCCTTTTGCGCGATGGAAGTAGGATTCGATGTTGAATGGCTCTGCAGCTTGCTCATGGCCGTGATCAATGGCGCCGGGGCGAGCGCAAACCCGATGCGCCATCCTGTCATGGCATAAGTTTTAGACAGCGAACCGGCAACGACTACCGTTTCTTTCGCGCCGGGCGCAGCCGCAATCGAGAACGGCTTGCCTTCGTAGACGAAATGGCAGTAGCACTCGTCCGTCATGAGATAAATGCCGTTCTTCGCGGCGCGATCGAGAATTTTGCGAAATTCCGCTTCGCCGATTACAGCGCCGCTCGGATTGGATGGCGAATTGATGATGATGAGCTTCGTCTTGGGCGTGATGTGCCGCTCCACCATGCTCGCGGTAACTTCGAAGCCGGTGTTTTCATCGGTCTCAATGAAAATGCAGCGCCCGCCGGCATAGTTGACAACATCTTTATACGTGACCCAATACGGAACGGGGATAATGACCTCGTCACCCGGATTCACGAGCGCCTGCACGAGATTGAAGATGGCGTGCTTGCCGCCCACTGTGACCAGGCACTCGGGCGTAGTGTAGTTTGTGCCGAAGTCGCTTTTGTGGCGCTCGCAGATGGCAGCGCGGAGCTCGGGCGTGCCGCCGGTGTTGGTGTAGCGGGTGAAATTGGCTTCGATTGCGGCAATCGCCGCCTGTTTGATGTTGGCCGGGGTCGGGAAATCCGGCTCACCTGCGCCGAAATCGACCACATCCGCGCCTTCGCGGCGCAAGCGGTCGGCGTCGGCAGCAACCTTCATGGTAGAAGAAACGCTGATCGTGGATATACGTTCGGCTATCTCGGCAGTGGCTTGCATGGGGTTTCTACTACTTTAGCGTTTCTGGAAACCGGAAGTGGAAGCAGCGGTACAGTAATCCGGGCTCAGCGCGCCGCAAAACCATACTGGTCGCGCGGACGCAGCCTGTATCCGCCGCGAGCAACGACCCGGGCATCGGGATAACGCTCGCGGGCCTGCGGGGACAGCTGCACATCGATATTACGAATCGAACCGGCGCGGCTTTCGGGGAAGCGGTAGCAGAGCGTATAGCGGGAACAGATACGGCGGATCATTTCCGGCACGACCTTTGCGAGATCGCTCGAATAAATGATGTCGCCACCGGTTTCGTTGACAAGAGTGTCGATCGCCCTGGGACAAATGCCGCGACGCGGGCGGCCGGAGCTGTATGCGCAAGAATGCGTGCGAGGAGGATCGCGGTGAAGAAGAGTAGCCGGCGATGAGTGGCGGATACAAATAGAAAAAAGAGAGCAAGCTAGCCGTAAGCAGGCAGGCGGCGCTGCTGTCCGCCCGCATAAATGAATCCTGCGTGATCAGGATAGAAAGGCCAAACGGAATCCGTCAAATAAGAAAAAAGCCGAAGCATTATTAGCCGTAGATAATGCCATCCGCCAGCGCGAGCGCCTGGTCAAAGACGCTGACGCCGAAATCGATCTCGTGCTTCTCGATGATGAGCGGCGGCGCGACAACGAAATGGCTGATCCAGGGATTGATGGCTACTCCGTTTTTCGCCATTTCCGCGGCTACTTTGTCGACCACTGTCGGTTTCCCAGCGATCTTCTCGGCGCCGGTGTTGAGCGGCTCCTTAGTCGTTCGGTTCTTTACCAGTTCGACGGCCCAGAACAGGCCAAGGCCGCGCACATCGCCGATCGAAGGATGCTTTTCCTTCAGTGCATTCAGCTTCCGGCCGAGATACTCGCCCATTTCGAGCGCGCGATCGACCAGATGGAGACGGCGCATTTCGTGGATCGTTGCGATGGCAGGTGCAAGCGTCATGGGGTGTGCTTCGTACGTATGACCATGCGCGAACAAATGATCTTCGAAATATTCGGCGATTCGGCCGGTAGTGGCGCAAAGGCCTAACGGAACGTAGGCGGATGTGATTCCCTTGGCGGTTACGAGAATATCCGGCTTAACGTTCCAATGATCCAGTGCAAACCATTTGCCGGTGCGTCCCCAGCCGGACATTACTTCGTCGGCGATGAGCAGCACGTTGTGACGATCGCAGATCTGGCGCAACCGCGGAAAATATTCGGGTGGTGGCACGAGCACGCCGTTTGTGCCGGTAACGGATTCCACAATGACGGCGGCCACATCGCTTTCGTTCTCGATCATGTGCTCGAGATAGTCGGCGCAGGCTGCCGCGCAGCCGGGCTGGTGATGACCGAGCGGGCACTTGTAGCAGTTCACTTCGGGTCCGAAGATAAAGCCGTGGCCTTTGCCGGAGGGTTCGACCGGCCAGCGGCGGATGCCGCCAGTGGCAGCAATGGACCCCATGGTTGACCCATGATAGGAGCGGTAGCGCGCAAGAATTTTCGATTTCCCGGTATATAAGCGCGCGATTTTGAATGCGGCTTCGTTGGCTTCGGTGCCCGAAGTCGTAAAGAAAAATTTCTCCAATCCTTGCGGAAGAACCTCGAGCAGCAGCTTGCTCAACTCCGCGCGTGCATCGGTCGCGTAGCCGGGCGCTACATAGGGCAGTTTGCGCGCTTGCTCTTCGATGGAAGCGATAACAGCGGCATTCTTATGGCCGAGATTGACGCACATCAATTGCGCGGAAAAATCGAGATAGCGTTTGCCGGCGCTATCGATGAAATAACAGCCCTCCGCGTCGACAACATGCAGTGGATTCCAGCCCTTTTGAAAACGCCAGGTGCCGTAATTCAGCTTGCGCGTGAGGCTCGAAACTTCCTGCGAAGAGAGTGTGGGAGGCATACAGAGAACGTTATCGAAATGCTTATGAGCCGTCAAATCTCAACGCCGGCGCAATTCAATGATTTGTGTCGAATGAGCGGAGGCGAAGGGGACGGCCCAACCGCGCTGGAGTTCTTCGCTCGAAACTTGTCCGAGCTCTTCACCGGTGATGATAGAACGCGCTTGGTACTTCGCTCCCGAAGGGGCAGTAAGCTGAATGCGCGCGGAAGCTGCGCCGCTGCGGTTTTTAAACAGCACCACGATGCCATCGGAGTCGCGGCTGAGACGTGCGAGACCATCCCAGGTATTCGATCCCGGCTCGCGCCATGCTCCCAGCGGGAAAAATGAATCGGGCAGCGAGGCGCGGGAGCGCAGATTCTTGAACCAGCTCGTCTTTTCGCGATACCAGGCGAGATCGGCGGCACTCAGCTTGCGAAGATCGCCCAGGAACAACGGACCGGAACTGATTGCGACCGCGAAGCGCTCTTCGATGGGCGGTGTGGGGGCATGCAGATTACCAATCAACATCGCTTCGGCCGGAATCGAGGGCGCACGTTGATACAAGAGCATACGGGCCTCGAGCGGACCTCCGGCAGCGGTCGACCTGTCTTCGATATTGCTGAGCCAATCCAAATCCGCAACGCCCAGGAGCGCCGGGTCGATCAGGTGCTTTTCTCCCCAGAGCTCAAATGTGTAATCGACGAGCACGTCCGGATGCAGCCGGTAAAGTTGGTCGCCGATATAGCCAAGCGCTTCATAGATGCGCGTTAACGATTCGGCCCAATCACTGTGCTGGTGGCCTTGCGCGTAGCATCCCGGCTGTTCTCCGTATGCATTGAACACAGTAGTCAGATCGACCTTGATGTATGCCGGATGATAAGCCGCAATCAATTTGTCGAGCCGCCGGAGCGCGGCTTCGCGATATGCGCTCGCAAGACACATCACCGCGCTCTGTCCGGAAGCGGTGCCGGTGAACTTGGGCGCGCCACTTCGATCGCGGCAGGCCCATTCCGGATGTTCTCTATACTCTGGCGTTTTTGTGCTAATCGCTGCGAGCGGCACCCACAGGCCCAGCTTCAAATTGTTCCGGCCAAGAAGTGCCTGAATGCCCGGCATGCCTTGCGGAAAATGCGCCCGATCGACATCGTTTACGCCATACTCGGACTGCCATCCGTCGTCGATGGTGAAAATATCGATGCCCATGGCACTGGCGGCGGGCGCAAGCTGTGCGACGGTGGCTTGATCGATGCGGCGCTCGAATGGTTCCCAAGTATTGAAGAGCCAGCGCGGCGGTTCCTTTGCATGGCGGCGGCTGACGATTCGCGCCATATAGCCGGGAACAGCCCAGCGCGAATCGGCCAATGCGCGATTGTCTTGAAAAAGAATCAGCGAGCTCCTTGCGGATTCGAAGCGTTCGCCGGGCGCAAGCGTCCGCCCGAACGGAAACAGGTCGGTATCGTAGCCGACCTCGAAAGCCTCCGTCCAGCCGCGCCCTACTTCCGTACGCTTTAAGTAGCCGGGAGCCTCGTTGATAATCGCCATGCCTTCGCTGGTAGCGGAGTTGCGCACAAAGATGCAGCAATCGGAGACGCGTCCGGTAAAAAAGAGAGGCTGCGGAACGGCGCCGTATCCTGCGGAGATGGTGAGATCAGCCGGGTCGCCCGGGGCCGCTCCCAGAGACTCGAAGAACATGTTCCTGAGATAGACAGGTTTCTCGCTCGTGTTGTGAACGGTAATCCACTTGCGAAGAGCCGGTTGTTGATCGTACACGGCGTACGTGATGCGTATCGCTAAACCGGCTGCTGGATTGACGAGGTCCAGAGACAACTGTTTACCGCCCGCAAGATCGGCGATGTCGGCCTTCTCAAAATTGAGATTGTGTGTACCGCTTACGGCCTGATCGCCCGCGATGAAACGGAATTCGCTGCCCGCATGCTTCTGCGCGCGGCTGTAAGCGGTGAAATCCCGGCCGGTGGCTTTATAGATCAACGCTTCCGTCTGCACGCCGCCATTTGAGAAAGCAACGATGCGCTCGACAAGATCGTTGCCAATCGACCAGCGATGCGCGCCGGCAGGATGAACATAGGCGGACGCCAGGACGGTCACGGGGAAAAGCGCGGCGACAACACAGAAACGTAGCATAGTTTCCTAAATAGCGTAACGGTATGCGCTTCGCGCGGCCCTATAATGGGCGCATCATGCATTTATGTTGCGAGCTGCCGGGGACCGAGGGGTAAAAACAGCACGAGGTCTTCTCGATACATGACGCAGGGGCCAGCTCGCTCGGAGCGCTCGCTGATGATTGCCGCGCTCGAAAAATTGCGCCGCAGCCCCTGGTTGATTCTCTGGGCCGTTCTGCTGGCAATCAGCGCCGCTTTTTTCGTTTACTCCCAAACGACTGCTTTTGTGTGGGATGAAGGATTTCACCTGGTAGCCGCCCAACTGATTGCCTGGGGTAAAACTCCGTACATCGATTTCGCATTTCCCCAGACTCTGCTGAACGCGTATTTCAATGCCGGTGTCCTCCGATTCGCCAGCGGAAGCTGGCGGGCGGTGCATGCATTCGATGCGCTGTTTGTTGCAGCCACAATTTGCTTCGCGTCGATGTACATGATGAGGCGCTTTCCGGAACCGAGCTGGCGGCTGACGTGCGCGATTCTAACCGCATCGTTTGTGGGATTCAACACCGTCGTGATTGCTTTCGGTCCTGTCGCGCAGGCTTACGGCAGTGGAACACTTCTTATCTTCTCCGCGTTCTATGTCGGGCTTGCGAGTGTGGATCGGCGAAGCGCGTGGTTTGCATTCTGGACCGGGTTGCTAGCGAGCGCCGCAGCGGGATCGACTCTTCTGACTGTGCCGGCAGTTCCCGTCTTGTTCTTGTGGATTTTGCTTGAAAATCGCGCAGGAAGCCGCTCCCGTAAGCTGCTGGCGTTTTGTGGCGGAATCCTGCTTGCTTTTCTGCCGGAGATTGCGCTCTTCATCCGCGCTCCGCGCCAGACATGGTTCAACGTGGTCGAATATCAGGCGATTTTCCGGCGGGTGAACTGGGGCGATGTCGGCGCGCACGATTTCGATGTGTTCACCGACTGGACTGCATCGGCGCAAGCGCTTCTGCTTGGACTGTTCGCGCTGATTGGACTCTTTTTTATAGCCAGACGAAGCGGTTGGGAGCGCCGCCTGCGCCGAGAGTTTTACCTGGCGGCGGCGCTGGCGGCCGCGCTTGGAATTTATATCGCAACGGCTCATCCGACGTTTGGCCGCTACTTCATTTTCATGATTCCGTTTCTGGCGATTGTCGCCAGCGCCGGTTTTTACTACACTGCATCACGCCTGTTCAGTCCGGAGCATCCTCTTTTGCCGGCGGCGGTCGTCATCTTTATTTTTGCGGCGGGAGCTGCCAAGTACATCTTCGACGATCGCGACGCCACGCATTGGTCGAATTACCAGGCCATCGCCAAAAAGATTCAGGAGATCACGCCGCGAGGCCGCGAGTACTTTGCCGATGAGATGGTCTATTTTTTGCTCCGCCAGACTCCGCCGTCCGGCATGGAATTTTCGTATTCGCATAAAATCGAACTTTCGCCCGAGCAGGAAGCGCTTTATCATGTCATCTCGCTGAAGAATTTGAAGCGGCAGGTTGCGCGCGGACGTTTTGCCACATTCGAAACGTGCAAGGACGAAATTGTGGACAGTTTCGAACTCGACAAGCATTATCCGAACAGCCAGGAGTTTGACGATTGCACCGTTTACTGGCGCAAATAGCAGCGCTCGTTATCACGAGCACCCTGCTCCCGGCCGCCAAGCCGCTGACCTCACCCAAAGAAGCGTTCGGTTTCGAGATCGGCGAAGATTATCACGTCGCCAATTACACTCAGCTCGAAAGGTGGTGGAAACAACTGGCCTCGGAATCAGATCGCATGAAGCTGGTCGATATCGGGCCTACGGCTGAGAACCGGCGGCAATACATGGCGATCATCTCTTCGCCGGAAAATATCAGACGTCTTGCGCATTGGAAAGATGTTTCGGCGCGGCTTGCACATGCCGAAGGCCTCGGCGAGGAGCAGGGGCACGCGCTTGCCCGCGAAGGTAAAGCAGTCGTCTGGATTGACGGCGGGCTGCATGCGAACGAAACTGTCGGCTCGCAGCAGTTGATGGAGCACGTCTACCAGATGCTTTCGCGAAACGATCCGGAAACGCAGCGCTTCTTAAACGACACAATCCAGCTTTGCGTGCTGGCGAATCCGGACGGCCAGGAGATGGTTGCCAACTGGTATATGCGCGAGGCGGATCCGAAGAAGCGCTCGCTTGCTCATCTGCCGCGCTTGTTTCAGCACTATATCGGACATGACAACAATCGCGACTTTTATATGTCCAACATGCCCGAGACTACCAACATGAACCGGCAGATGTTTCTCGAATGGTTTCCGCAGATCGTCTACAATCATCACCAGACCGGTCCGGCGGGGGCAGTTATTTTTATGCCGCCGTTTCGCGATCCGTTTAATTACAATTTCGATCCGCTGATTCCGCTCGGGGTTGAAGCAGTAGGGACGGCCATGCACGAGCGCCTGGTGGCAGAAGGGAAGGGCGGCTCGGCGCAGCGCAGCGGTGCGAATTACTCGACCTGGTGGAACGGCGGCTTGCGAACCATTAGCTATTTCCACAACATGATCGGCATTCTGACGGAGATCATCGGTAATCCAACGCCGATCGAAATTCCGCTGGTAGCAGACAAGCAGTTGCCCACGGGCGACTGGCCGCTGCCGGTTGCGCCGCAGACCTGGCATTACCGGCAGTCGATTGAGTATGACCTGACGAATAATCGCGCGATTCTCGATTACGCATCGCGCAATCGCGAGACGCTGCTCTACAACTTCTATCTCATGGGGCGAAACTCAATTCGCAACGGCAGCGAAGATCATTGGACCATTACTCCGGATCGGATCGAGGCACTGCGCACTGCCGGCGGCCCGGAGCGCACGCGCCTGCCGGCGTCGCTCTACGCAAAGGTTCTACACGATCCCGCATATCGTGACCCGCGGGGTTACATCATTCCTTCCGATCAGCCGGATTTTGCCACCGCGACGCGTTTCATCAATGCTCTGCTCAAAACAGGTATTACGGCTTTCGAAGCAACCGGGCCGTTTCAAGTGAACGGAAAAAACTATCCGGCTCGCTCCTATGTCGTGAAGACCGCACAGGCGTTCCGCCCGCATGTCATGGACATGTTCGAGCCGCAGCACCATCCGAACGATTTTCAGTATCCGGGCGGTCCGCCGGTTCCGCCGTACGACAGCGCCGGCTGGACACTCGCGCTGCAAATGGGCGTCGAGTTCGATCGTATTCTGGATGGTTTCGACGGTCCGTTTCAACGGATAGACGGCTTACTGAACCCGCCGAACGCAGACCTCAGCCGGTCCGCGCAAACGAAGGGCTTTGTGATCAGCCATCGTGAGAACAATTCCTTTATCGTTGTAAACCGTCTATTGAAAGCCAAGTGCGAAGTTTCCTGGCTGGATCGCAATGCGATTTGGGTTGCGGCTTCCCCCATCTCGCTTCCTATTCTGCAACGCGGAGCAAAAGAACTAGGCGTCGGAGCGCAAGGCATGGAGACGCCGCCGTCTCGCCCATCCTGGAAACTCACTCCGGCGCGTATCGGGCTCTACGATGAATACGGCGGGCTCATGTCCTCCGGCTGGGACCGCTGGCTTCTCGAAAAATACGAGTTTCCTTTTGAAATCGTTTACCCGCAGATGCTCGATGCCGGCAATCTGAATAACCGGTTCGACGTGCTTGTGTTTCCGGACGGATCCTTCCGGACGGGCGCCGACCACCGCCAGCAGCAGCCGAAGCCTGACCAAATTCCAATGGAGTATCGGGCATGGCTCGGCCGCATCACAGAAACACAGAGCTTGCCGCAGATCAAGCGATTCCTAGAGGCCGGCGGAACCGTTATCGCTATCGGCAGTTCCGCTGCGATGGGCGAATCGCTGGGCGTGCCGGTCACGAATTATCTCACGGAGATGGTGCCGGACGGCAAACTTCGTCCGCTCCCACGCGAGAAGTATTACATTCCGGGGTCGTTGCTCAGAGGCAACGTGGATAACAATGACCCGCTCGCTTACGGCATGCCGGACAAAGTAGATTTTTTCTTTGACAACAGCCCGGTTTTTAAGCTGCTGCCCGAAGCAACCGTTCAGGGCACGCGGGCGGTCGCCTGGTTTTCCAGTTCCTCTCCGCTTGTGAGCGGCTGGGCCTGGGGCCAACAATATCTGAATGGCGGAGCCGCTGTAATTGAAGCATCGGCCGGCAAAGGGAAGATTTTCCTGCTCGGTCCGGAAGTCACATTTCGGGCACAGCCACACGCGACCTTCAAACTTCTGTTTAACGGGATTCAGTATTCGCGCGCGCTGCCGGCCAGTCTTTACGAGACTCAGTGAGTCATCGCGTAGACGACATAATTCACGCCTAACCGCACGCCCAGCGCCGAATATTTTTCCGGATATTCCGGCTCATCGGCCCATTCCCAGGAATCGCCGACATCCGAGTTGTATGTGATCGCCACCATGACGCGGCCCTTGTCGTCGTAGATGCCTCGCCAGCGTGGGAGGTAGCCATCAAGCTTGTGCCCCTGGGCAAGATGTTCTGCGCCGACGATCTGATAACGGTCGTCAAGGTCGTAAACCGTGTGAAAAATCGCGTCGCTACTCGGGATCTCGACGATCGGTCGGTCGGGGAAGACGCGCCTCATACTCTCTTCGAAGACCTGCCATTCGGTGGTTCCATGGAAATCATCGGCGAGGAAAAATCCGCCGCGAAGCAGATAGTCGCGGAGCTTCTTTGCCTGGGCGTCCGTTATGCCCCATTCGCCCACCTGCACGGCATAGAGCCATGGCCAGTTGTAGACCTGATCTCCATCGTCAAGATCGACCGCCTGCTCGACGGTACGGACGTGAATACGCGTCAGGCGCCGCAGAGCTTCGGAGAAATGCCGGTCTGCGCGCGGAAAATCCTGCGTCCAGAGGCACCCTCCCTGCTTCCAATCCGGGTCTTCGCGACCGGCATAGCCATCGTTCCAGCCGCCTGGATACATCAACCGCGCAAACGCCCATTCCGTGCTCTCCTGGTAATCCGGCGGCAGGGGAATGGAACCGACGCGGTATTCGACGCCGGCATATTCACGGAAGGGATGCGGTAAGGTGCGATCCAGCGCATAGGCGGTCCCGAGGAAAATCGCGGCACCGCCCAGCAGAGCTGCTGTCGTACTGCGGGCGAAACGCAAGCGCATCGTTACTGAACCTTCGCCTCGCTGATAAAGCGCGGGCTCATTTGTGGAACCTTCGCCTCGCTGATAAAGCGCGGGCTCATTGTTGCACGGCCTCGCTTGGAGCATAGCACCGCAAAAACGAGCGCGGAATGCCCGCACTCGTCCGCTACACTGAAGCTTTATGGCTCCACACTCCAGCTCCGAAAAGATCAAGCAGAAAGAAAATATTTACGAAGCCGAGTATCTCGGAAGCGGCACATTCCGCATCGTGAAACCCAAGCGCCAGGCGCGCAAGCAGCGGCAATCGGCGTTGAAGGGTACCACGCGCGGCGCACGCAAATAGCCGCGCCTTACAAATTCTGCGTTACTTTATTGAGCGAGCGCGGCTTGTCGGGGTCCAGCCCCTTCACTTCCGCCAGGCTTGCTGCAAATAGCTGGGCCGGAATCACGTACGGAATGGGCGTATAAAGATCTTCCGGCAGCCCGGCTTTCTGTTGTGCAAGCGCTACGGGAATTTCCAGCGGCGCATGTGCCAGTCCCTCCAGTTTGCCCGCCTCCCGGTTACTTCGATCGGTGATGATAACCGTCTCCGCCTCGATCGAGCGCAGTTTCGCATAGAGTTCCTGCATGGCTTTCCAGGTCACGCCGGGCGGGCAGAACAAAAAGGCCGGAAACGACTGATCGAGCATCGCGATCGGCCCATGCAGCAGGTCGGCCGAAGAGAATCGTTCGGCGACCACGTAGCATGTCTCCATCAACTTCAGCGCAAACTCGAACGAATTCGAATAATTCAAGCCGCGGCCCACGCACACCGCGTGCCGCATGAAGCAGTAGCGCTCGGCACGCGCACGAATCTCCCCTTCCAGTTCGAGCGACTGCGCCGTCCACGAGGGGATCTGCTCTAGCTCTTCGAGCGCGAAGGAAGCCCCCAGCGCATGCGCCAACAGGTACAGGCAGGTGAGCTGGCCGGTGTAGGTCTTGGTGGCCGCTACGCTCTTCTCCTTACCCGCGCGCACCAGAAAGGTTTCATCTGCCAGCCTTGCCAGCGTGCTTTCGTTCTCATTGGTGATTCCAATGGTGAAAGCGCCGCGAGCTTTTGCCTGCTCCAGCACGATATTCGTGTCGGTCGATTCTCCCGATTGCGAGATCGCCACGACCGCTGCATCCTTCAAATTCAGATCCGAGCCATAGAGCGTAACGATGGAAGGCGCGGCAAGGGAAACCGGTATGCCGGTCGTAATTTCCAGCAGATAGCGGCCGAACTGGGCAGCATTATCCGAAGTGCCGCGCGCCGCCAGGATCACGAATCGTACCGGATTGCGCTCAAAGTGACGCCGCAGCTTCTCCGAACACCGGCATTCGGATTGCAGCGTGCGCTCGATTGCTGCCGGCTGCTGGCAGATCTCATCACGCATGGTCGACATGCTAGTGACGATAGCAGAGCCTTTGCTCTTTCCGGGTCAGGCCATCAGATCAGGACTCGCTGCCCGTGTCGTGTGCCGAGCAGGAACTGCGGGCTGATCACGTCGCTCATGGGCAAACGTGTAATGGTCGGCTTGATCACCAGCAGCAAATTGCTGGTTTGCGTATCGCGGGTGTTTTCCGTCAGCAGTTGATTCAACCAGGGAATGCTGCCCAAACCAATCAGACCGCTCCGGCTGATACTGCTGGCAGTGGAATCAATGCCCGCCAGGATGGCCCATTGTCCCTGGCGCAGGCTTACGGTCCCTTTGAAAGAGCGTTCCGCTACCGAGGGAACCGTATTAAAGGTCTGCGTGCCGAGCGTTTTGTAATTCGCTTCCAGGTTGATGTCGATATTCCCTTCACCGTTCACGTGCGGTGTAAGCTTCAGAATCAGGCCCAGATCTTCCAGCGTGATCTGCGGGGCAGGATTATAGATCGAGTCCTGACCTTGCCCGAATCCCGTGTAGAGCGAAGTCGGAATCGGATATTTGTCGCCGATATGGAAATTAGCAGTTCCGCCATCGGCAACCACGACGGTGGCATCGAAGATGGCTTGGGATACCGTTTTCGAATAGGTCGCGAAAGCCATTGCATCGGCTACACCGATACCGAAGATCGTCGCGCCACCGCCGAACGGCAGGAACTGTGTCGAATTGATCGCGGCCGGCAGAACGCTCTGGAATCCGCCAATTGAGCCGAAATACATGAACTGGTAAAGCGTTTGCAGCGTGACGCCGTAATGATAGTTCTTGTCCGTATCGGTAGCGAGGAACTGAACTTCAAAGGAGACTTGCGCCCGGGGGAGTAGTAGCGCTTCCATCAGCGAGCGCGCGATTTCAGCGCGGGTCGCCCGATCGCGAATCACTACCATGCGGTTCAGGCTGTCCCAGCCAATCGTCCGCAGATTCAGCAATCCGCGAACTGCGTTGGCAGTCTCGATCAGATCCTTTTCCGATAGCGCCTCAGGAAGCGGAAAGGTAACAATCACAACCGGCTCAAGCTCATTGCGTTTCGCCTCGGTGTTGGGGGCAAAATAGATTACCGAGGTGCTCACGGGAAAAACGAACGTACCGGTGGCGGCGGTCAGGGCTTCCAACGCGGTCCGGAAACTCGCACCGTTTAATTCGAAATGAATCGGTTTGCCGGCCTGGATGTCCACATCCGTCAGCGCATGCACCCCGTAAGCGGTGGCCACCTGCACCAGCAATGATTTTGCATCAGCCCGCAGATTGAAATCGTGAGTGGCGGGATCGAAACGCACGTGGGGAACAGGCTGAAGAGAAGCGCCTTGCCATTCAGCGGGCGAAATACGTTTGATCGGCGGCTCCGGATGCGCAGCTTCGTTTTCAGCAGAGAAAACGTCCGACGTGATATCGGCGTTTTCGACATTCGCCTTGGTGAGCAGCCTGGCAACCGGGGCGAGAGCATCCCGGTTGGCGCGATAGGAAACATTCTGAGGATCGCGCGCGGCGGCTTCCGAAAAGAGCATATAGGCGCGCACGGTCCGGCCGGAATTTTGCGCCTTTCGCGCGAGTTTCGCCAGGCGCGCCGCAACCGCGCGGTTATCGGCTGCTGCTGAGACCAGGGCCAGGCTCAGGCAGAAACAAACGAGGAACTTCAAACTAAATTGGACGTAAGAACCCTGCCGGACGTGCAGAGACTAGTGGCCCGGCGCCACGTAACCGGGCGGATGAGCTGCGCCTTCGCCGAAAAAGTATTCGTCCATCTGTTTCAGAAGAAACTCCTGGGCTTCCGGTGTACCCAGGTTAAGGCGGTATTCGTTCATAATCATCTTCATCTGCTCGACCCACATACGCCATGCTTCTTTCGAAACGTTTTCGTAGATGCGCTGCCCAAGAGGATGACCGTCGAAAGGAACTTCATCGAGCCCGGGAAGCTCTTTGTGCAGCTTGACGCACATGACCTTGCGTTCCGGCCGGGGGCCCGGCCCGGAGGTGCTTGCCATTAAGTTATTCTCCAAATCCTCAATTCGAGGATAACGTAGGGGAGAAGGCAGCCGTCAGAGTCGAAGACCGTTGGCCATGCGGGCTGGCAGTTGCATAAGGGTAGCGGGGTGTGGCCAGGAGGCGAGCCGACAGAGATAGTAAGATCAAGGAGTTCATGGAGGGGGCGGTTAGCTCAGCCGGTTAGAGCGCCTGCCTTACAAGCAGGAGGTCGATGGTTCGATCCCGTCACCGCCCACCATTCAAACGATTGCGAGTCTCACCCCCAGAAGCTGGACATCCACCAGCCTTCTTCAACCGTGTGCAATAACTGAGCAAAAATTAATTGTCGTTCCAAGAGCGATCGCCCGAGAGGCGTACACTAGGCTGGAACTATCGGAGGAGCAGAAATACTTGTTGAACTTTCCAACACTTATCTTCTTTGTCTCCGTGCTGGTACTGTGGCTCGCGGCACGAGTCGGAGCGCGTCTACACAGGCTGCGACCCCTGAAAGACGATGAGCGAGACGATTTCGGCGTGGTGCAAACCGCTATCCTCACGCTGCTGGGCCTGCTCATCGGATTCAGTTTCTCAATGGCGATCAGCCGCTACGACCTGCGCAAGAACTATGAGGAAGCAGAGGCCAATGCGATCGGCACGGAATATGTCCGGGCAGACTTCCTGCCGGCTCCGGATGCGGCGAAAGTGCGCGACCAGCTTCGAAGATACCTCGATTTGCGCATCTTGTTCTACCGCACCCGTGATCCGGGCGAGCTTCAGCGGGTCAATTCTGATACAACTCAATTCCAAGCGGAGATGTGGTCTGCTGTACGAGACCCAGCCATGGCGCAATCGACACCCGTGATCGCTCTGGTGGTTTCGGGTATGAACGACGTGTTGAATTCGCAAGGATATACCCAGGCCGCATGGTGGAACCGCATTCCGGTTTCGGCATGGGGCCTATTGCTGTTGACTGCCATCTGTTGCAACGTTTCGGTCGGTTATGGTGCCCGTGCTGCCCTAAGAGCCAGGCTACTTATTGTTCTACCGCTGGTCGTCTCCATCGCGTTCCTGTTGGTAGCGGACATCGACAGTCCGCGCGGGGGCCTCATTCGCGTAGCTCCTCAAAATCTCCTAAGCCTATCCGGGTCCTTGGGTCAGGCACCCGAGCGGAGACATTGACGATAAGCCGGGAAGTCTTACAGGCAGAGGTCGATGGTCGATCCCGTCAATGCCCACGAAAGCGCCAATCCTGGTGTTCCCGGCCAGCATCTCGCCTTTTTCAACTCGTAGTGTTCGACGCTTTATCGCTCCCGGTATTCCCGGTTTCAGAGCCGCTAACGAAGTGATGCGATGCTTAGTGACGCTTGTGATAGTAGTGGTTTCGATCCATGCTCATGACAAAACTTGTAGCCGGTATCGCGCTTGCTGGCGGTGCAATTTATGGCGCTTCTGTTCAAATCACGGTTGACGCGGCGCAGCGCGCGAATTACCAAGTTCCGCGCTCGATATTCGGCACCTTTCTAGAGCCGATCGGCAATTCAACCTACAACGGACTCTGGGCCGAAATTTTACAGAATCCAAGTCTTGAAGAAAATCTCTGGAGTGCCGGAAAAGTCGCGCAGATGATTCATCAGCAGCCGGAGCTGGAGCGTGCTTCGCAGCTCGCGCTGCCGCTTCCATGGGAGCCGCTCGATCCGAGCGAGGGCAATCGCTACGATCCGCATTGGGGCGATGCGGCAAATTCCTGGCGCTCGCTGGCGATCTTCGGCGTGCCGGACCGGCCCACGGGCGTCAAGCAGAAGGTCTATTTACCTGTGCATCGCGAGCTGCGTTATAACGCCAGCCTCTACGCAAAGCATCTCAGCGGCCCCGCCACTGTGACGATTGCCTTGCGCCAGCGGACCTCCAACAATGTGCTCAGCGAGGCTCGTGTGGAGGCGAGCGACACCGCCTGGAAGAAATACACGGTTTCACTCAGCATCCCCGACGGCAAGCTCGAACCGCTCGAAGCCGCGGATTTCGTTGTCGAGCTTGCAGGCGATGAGCGCGTTCAGATCGATCAGCTCTCTCTCATGCCGGCGGATGCGATCGACGGGCTCGATCCCGACATGGTGCGCATGTCGAAAGAGATGCATACGCCGCTGGTGCGCTTCGGCGGTAATTACACGTCGGGTTATCACTGGCGAGACGGAATCGGTCCACGTGATAAACGCGTAAGCATGTTGAATATCGCCTGGGGCATTCCGGAGCTGAATCAATTCGGGACCGACGAATTTCTGCGATATTGCCAGCTCATCGGCGCCGAGCCGCAAATTGCGCTGAATCTCGGCAGCGGCACCGCGCAGGAAGCCGCAGACTGGGTGCGATACGTGAACGAGCATTGGCCGAGTCACGGCGGCTTGCTTTGGGAGCTGGGCAACGAGCTTTGGGGCGATTGGAATCTCGGCTGGCCGACGCTGAAAGAACTGCCGGAGCGCACGCGCCAGTTCAGCGAAGCCGTGCGGGCAGTGGATCCCAAAGCGCGGCTGATCGCAACGGGCCAGGATCCGGACCACTACAAAGAATGGAATGCGGCTCAACTGGCGAATCCGCCGGCCACGTTCGATTTCCTTTCCACGCATTTCGTTGTCACAACCGACCGCCTGCAGAGTGCAAAGTCACCTGAGCAGACGGCAATGGACGGTTTTGCCATGCCTGTCGCCCTCGGACGCAAGCTGCGCGAAATGCAGAAACAGATCGACGACACGCCCGGTTATCGCGACAAAGCGCATATCGCTTTTACCGAATGGCTCTGGGTTTGCTGCCGCGGCCGTGAATTCGCCAATGCGCCCAGATGGGACAACATGGCGGGTGCGGTGATAACCGGTGGTTTTCTCAACATGCTGATTGCTAACGCGGACGTGGTTCCGGTTTCCGATATGACCGGCATCATCGAGTTTGCAGGCATATGGAAGAAACGCGGCCGCGTCTTCGGAACGCCCGCATACTATACGTTCCAGCTTTATGCAGGCTCGGATATTGACCGGCCCGTTCATGTGGCCTCCGACGCCGAACGCTACCAGGTCCAGCACGGAGTGACACGTACGCCTGAGATCCCGGATGTGCCGTATCTCGATATCCAGGCAGCGCTTAATAAAAGCGGCGACAAGCTGACGCTCTTTTGTGTAAACCGCCGCCTCGACCAGGCCGTAACAGCCAACCTGGGCTTAAAAGATTTTGGCGCGGGCGGGACGGCGGAGATCGATTCGATCCGTTCTGACAGCATTTACGATGTCAACGATGAAGAAAACCCGGAAGCGATTGCGCCCGTACATAGCACTGCTGCGCTAGCCGGCAGCACGCTTCGTTACACCTTTCCTCCCGCCAGCGTGACACGCATTGTTCTGAACAAAAAGTGAGGATCGCGGCGATTCTCGCGGAAACAGCGCACCGGCCCTGGGCCCTGCCGCCTTCTCCGTGGGCAGTCGCGATGCGCTGGACGGATCTGCTCTTTGCTCACTGGCCGGTTTCCGTCAAGGATGTTGCGGGCACGCTGCCGGAGGGGCTCGAGGTCGATACTTACGACGGCGTGGCCTGGCTTGGAATCGTGCCGTTTCGGATGGAGGAAGTGCGGTTACGAGGCTCGCCGGTGCTGCCGGGGAATCATCATTTTCTTGAGATGAACGTTCGCACCTATGTACGCGAACCGATCAGCGGGCACACCGGCGTGTACTTTTTTTCGCTCGACACGAACAACCCGCTGGCAGCAGTGGCAGCCCGCGCCTGGTATCATCTGCCCTATTTCTGGGCGCGCATGCAGATCGACACACACGGGCGCACGATCTTCTACAGCAGCCGGAGGCTGTTCTCCGGAACACGCGCTGCATTACGTCTCGAATATTGCGGCGCCGGCCATGAACGCGCGTTGCCTCCCGCCGAGCGGGGCACGCTCGAGTACTTTCTGACGGAACGGTACGCGCTTTTCACGCATTTCGGAGCGCGCCTGATTCGAGCCGATATCCAGCACCGCAAATGGATTCTCGAACCGGGAGAGGCGGTCTTCAGCGATCTAAGCATCGCAGCGGCACAGGGAATCGCTTTGCCTGGCACATCGCCGCTGCTACATTTTGCCGAAGTGCAGGATATTGTGGCCTGGCCGCCGCGCACGATTCCGGGTTGAATGAGCGTTTTGATACGCTGAACCCCGTGCTCCTCTTTCGAAAACTTTTTTTTGCCTTCGCGTTGATTTTTTCTGTGCAGGGCGCGCCGGCAGCCACAAGGCTGAAGCCAAAACTCGTGGTCGGCATTGTCATTGACCAGTTTCGCTACGATTATCTGACCCGTTTCCGTGCGGATTATCACAGCGGCATCGATCAGCTTCTGACGCACGGAGCGGATTTCACCAGCGCATACTACGGCCAGGTTCCGACTGTTACGGCCGTGGGCCACAGTATTTTTCTTTCGGGTGCTATGCCCGCGGTAAGCGGAATTATCGGTAATTCGTGGTATGACCGTGACACCCATGAGTCGGTCACGAGCGTGTGCGATTGGGATTTCAAAACAGTGGGCGCGCCGCAAGCAGCCAAAAAGGCAGGTTGCACGGACGACGACCCTGCATCGCCGCGGCGGCTGCTCGTTACCACCTTTGGCGATGAATTACGGCTGGCACATCCGGGCTCGAAAGTAATCGGAGTATCGCGCAAAGCGAGAGCGGCGATTCTTCCTTCCGGGCATGCTGCCGCGGGCGCCTACTGGTTCGACGATGAGACGGGCAACTTCATTACGAGCTCGTTTTATGTGCAGCAATTACCGCAATGGGCGCAGCAGTTCAATGCGAAGAAACTACCGGCGAAGTATGTCGATCGTCCCTGGCCCGGTTTTCCGAAATGGAATTTTCACCCCAACGGGAAGGCTGCACCGTACTCGAAACTGGCGGCCAGTCCCTGGGGTAATGAGCTGATTGAAGCCTTCGCCGAGCAGGCTGTAACAGGCGAAGAGCTTGGGCAGCGTGGCGAAACCGATCTGCTGACCGTTTCCTTTTCTGCAAACGATGCGGTTGGGCACGGAGTTGGGCCTTACGCGCCTGAGGTGAAAGATATGGCGATCCGGACCGATCAGCTCATCGGCAAACTGTTCGCCTTGCTCGATCAAAAAGTCGGGATGCAGAATGTTGTGGTTGTGCTTTCGGCCGATCATGGCGTTTCTGCCACGCCGCAGCAGAACGAAGCCGACAAGGTACCCGGAGGCTATTTACCAGGCGGTATCGAGGAAGTGGTGACGAATGCCTTAAATCAAAGTTTCGGGAATCAGAGCTGGCTCATTCAGGAATCGGGGGAAACTTCGCTCTATCTGGATCCGGCTGCTATTAAAAATGCGAAGGTGCGCAGAGAGGATGTATATCAAGTGGCGCGCGAGGCGCTCCTGGCTGCTGCGCAGCTTCACATTGCGCGCGTCTATTCACGAACGCAACTCGAGAACGGCGTGGCGGGCGACTTCATCGCGCAAGCCGAGATGAACGGCTTCTTCCCGCGCCGCAGCGGCGATCTGAATATCGTTTTCGACCCAGGCTACATGCCGGGCAGCCACGGGGCGAGCCATTTCTCGCCATATAATTACGACCGCCATGTGCCGGTGCTGTTTATGGGTCCGGGCATTAAGACCGGGCGCTACGACGGCGCAATCCGCCCCAACGATATTGCCCCGACGCTCGCCAGTATGCTTGACGTGCAGGCGCCAAGCGGATCTTCAGGCAGAGTTTTAACCGAAATGCTCGTGCAGTAAGCAGGTCAGCGGGAGAAATACAGCAGCGCGAAGGAAGCGCCGCCGGCTACCAGAAACACATTCACGGCCAGCAGCACAAGAAAGGCGTATTGCAGCCGATCTCTCCCGACGCCGCCGGCGGCTATTGCAAAATGGCTGCTGGTGTCTTCTTCCGGTCCCAAATGAAGCGTCGTCAATTTCGCCACGGTCTGCTCTCTCTGTCTTATCGGACAAAGGCGGCGGGACCTTTAGAGAAAGTTGAGAGACCGTTAAAAGGCCGTCAGCCCGCGTACGGAGCTGCCGGCCCGTTTCTGCAGCACGAAGGACGAAATTACTTCCTGCGCAATGGCACCGAAATCATCGTCGCAACGCCCAGTTTGCGAGTCATGTTCTTCTCGACTCCTGCCGGCGTCACCGCATTGGTATGGGTACTTCCGGCCACGGAAATTTCACTCAGAATGTACTCGTTCCCGCCATGCACAAAAACCAGTTTCGACGTTTTGGGCATGTAGTTTTTGGGTTCGGGTGCAAGTACGAGCTGCGACTCTTTCTGTGCGCGATTGCGAATCAGAAAGATTCCGGGAGAGCCGTTTTCGGTCAAAAGGTAAGCGCCCGCTGGAAGAACTTTGCCGCCTGCATGAAAAGCAAACGGAATGTCGGCTTCGAGGCGCGCGCTTTGAGCATTCACGGCGGGGCTCACCCAGAGAGCGGAGAGCCCTGCGAATAGTAAAGTTTTTCTAAAAATTTGTGTCATTGTGATCTCCTTTTGTTGCAATCGGAGCACTTGGATCTCCGCATCTCGAACAGTTGTCATCGAGATAGTACGGATTAGCGGTTTTCATGCCAAAAGCAGGCACGAACGCTCTCAGTAACTTACAAAGAAGGAGACGTACTTACGCAGAATAAATAAGTGAAATCTAATCGCGAGTAAGTAGATAATGTTCAGTCGCGCTGCTTACTTCTGCGGAATGGCGATCGTGATATTCCGGTATTTCATTCCGCCGGTGTGATCGCCTTGTATGTAGATAGGTCCGGGCTCACCTTCGTGGCTGTCGAGCGCGCCGCCAGTGATGCCGGGGATCTGTTGCGCGTCGATTGTTTTAACGCCGTCGCGGATTACGGTCACGGTCCGGCCCACGAGCGTGATGTCATAGCTTTCCCACTGGCCGGGCTTGGGAGTAACTTCTACCGAAGGTCCAATAAAGCCGTAAATAGAGCCCATCGAGTGCAGATTGTCTTCCTTAGCAGCTTCATACTCTACCTGCACCTCATAACGGCCGCGCAGATACACTCCACTGTTACCTTTCTGCGGACAACTAAATTCGATGTGCAACTTAAAATCATCAAATTTGCGATCGGTCCGGATATTCGCACCGGGCGACTCGTTTATAAGCTCGCCATTCTCGACCTTCCAGTGATTCTTGTCCGGCTTGTCGGCGGTCCAACCGCTGAGATCTTTGCCGTTGAAGAGCGGCTCGGGAGTGGACCATGACTGCGGGGGCTGCCTGTCAAGTGCAGGAGCGCGGACGCCACTCACCTGTGCGCTGAACGCTCCGCGCGTGCCGCTGTGCTGCTGAGTTCCGGAGAGCTTGCCGCCGCTGGCGGTCAGGTTCCACTTCGTGCTGCCATTGGCTTCGGAGAAGGTAATATGCGATCCCTCCACTTTCACATCGCTTGCGGGATGTACGCTGCCGGTCCGGCTCACAATGCGCACGCTGGGATTGGTTTGGCCGGAAATTTCGATCCAGGAAGGATACGTCTCGCCGCGCGCTGCGAGCGTCAAATCCCAGCGCCCTTCAAGCTCGGTGGTGACAAGCCGCGTGTCTTGACGGAAGGCGGACAGCAAAACGATGCCGGCGGCGACTGATACAGCGAATACGAAGCGTTTCATCGAACGTAGTCTATCGAAGTTGCGTCGCAAAACGGCAGCGCGTGTTATTTAAAAGGGGTGCCATATGCCGATTTCGAGCGTCCGTCGGATGAGATTCGAGTCGCTGTAGTAACAGGCGCCGCCCGGGGAATCGGACGCGAGACAGCCGAGCTCCTTGCTGCACGAGGTTACGCACTGGTGCTGAGCGACGTGGCGAAGTGTACCGATACCTGCGCGGCGCTGGCCCGAATGGACGCACCGGCGATCGAAGTCACGGGCGATGTTTCGCTCGAGACAACCGCCGAGCTTCTCGTGCACACCGCGCGCGAGCGATTCGGTCGCGTGGACGTGCTTGTGAACAATGCGGGTATCTCGCACATTTGTCCTGCTGAAAAGACGACTGCGGCCGATTGGCGGCGTGTGCTCGATGTAAATTTACTTGGTCCTTTCCTGCTCTGCCGGACGATTGGCACACTCATGCTCGAACGGAAGCAGGGGAGCATTATCAATGTAGCCTCGATTGCCGGACTGCTCGGCGTCGCCGACCGCGCCGCTTACAACGCGAGCAAGCACGGGCTCATTGGCCTGACGCGCACGCTGGCAGCGGAATGGGGCGGGCGCGGCGTGAGAACGAATGCGGTTTGTCCCGGCTGGGTAAAGACGCCGATGGACATTGCGCCGCAAGCCGCCGGGCTTTATCGCGATTCCGATATTGAAGGCCGCGTGCCGATGGCGCGATTTGCAACTCCGCGCGATATCGCCTCTGCCATCGCCTTTCTGGCCGATCCCGCGCAAAGCGGCTTTATCAATGGCCATACGTTATCGGTTGATGGCGGCTGGTTTGCCGACGGAAGCTGGGAAGCGCTGCGGCTCAGGCACCGGTAATAAAGTTATTCGGACTTACGTTCGATCTCGCGCCGCACCAGGCCCGAGATGGTCAACAGCAGCGCCGAAGTGCTGATCCAGCCGAGAATCGCGTATGCGCTTTTGAGCAGGCGCCACAGGATGGCATAGCGCGCTGAAGACACCTCGCACTTCGATTCTTGCCTCAGGTCCAGCAGCGGTACAAAGACATCCAGTGCGTACAGGGCGGGCTCAATCGCGTCCCCGCATCGCATCTCTGTCACGAAGCCGCCGCCGGGCAAGGCAGTGGCGGGTGCGCGCGCCACAGCGTCTTTGGGATCAGGCGTATTGTCGGTCAGAGCGAGAGCGCTAACGGGGGCAGCATCCACTAGCAGCACAGGCCGCGAAGAGACGGTTGAGGCGCCCTGCCATCCGGTCGGCAGCCATCGGAAGCGGCCGTAATTTGCAAAGTCAACACATATCCAGCCGAGGATCCAAAAAATAACAAAGGTCCGCAATGCCGGCTGCCAGCGCACAAAGTAACCGAAAGGCTCATTCAGTATCCACAAACCGATGCGCTTCCAACGCTGCGGCCGCGATTTTCTTTCAGCCCGCAGCTTCTCGACCAGCACATGTGCCGAGCCGTCGTAATCGCCTTGCGCACCCAGCGCTTTCGAAACCTGCTCGTAAGG
This sequence comes from Bryobacteraceae bacterium, assembly GCA_036557945.1. Lineage (GTDB taxonomy): Bacteria > Acidobacteriota > Terriglobia > Bryobacterales > Bryobacteraceae > Bog-105. The sequence goes on from DATBGM010000042.1 coordinate 23,278, forward strand.
TTGAGACCGATATGTATCGGCGCCGAGCGGAGCTGCCGCTGTGTATTGCTTCCCGAGCCATGCGAGCCGATGCTTCCAGGTTTCCGAGGTCGTAACGGTAACGGATCCCTTATTAGATTTTTTGAACGTGCGGCGAAGATTTGCGCTGCCCTCGAAGCGCTCGTAAACGAATCCGTCGAGATCGAGTGTCGCCTGGTCTCCCCACGCATCGCCGTACTGATCATCGAGTGAGCCGGCTTTGAGACTTCTTAGAACTACTTTCGCTCTCCGCGCGTCAGGACGTTCCGACGCTTGCTTTCGGGATTCGACGAGCGCCAACACCCGTGCTTCAATCACACTGAATTCCGCCGCGGCTACTCGTACCCACTGCCCGGGCCGACCAAACGGTGGAGGAATCAGCATAGGCCCGCGGTTCCCAGATACTTCGTCCGGTGCTTCTTCAGATGCGGGCGCAGCAAGCGGACCGGTAATGATTTCCAGTGGAGGCAGATAGCGGATAGCTACCGGCTCCGGTAATTCGGCCAGCAGCTCATCGGCCAGCATTTCCACTTCGCCTTGCAGACTGATACGAAACGACGCCTTGTACAAGTTTTTCCCATAGACAAGGCAGACCGCATCAACGGACCAAGAATCGGTCGCGCCCGCTCGTTTGGGCGTTAAAGCTTCTGGCATGTTCTCAGCGATGTTAGGACGCACCCGGGCGAACAACCTGATCTCATCGATCGCCTCTACGATGCGAAACCGTCCTTCTTCCGCCCACACGTATGCGCAGAAGAATTTCAAGTATTCTGCGGCCTGCTCAGCCGTATCAAGCATCAGGCCCGCGGTTCGATTCAGCCGGCGTATGGTATCGCTTTTTCCGTCGAGCAAAACTGGAGAGCGCTGCAGCTCGCCCAGGGCCAGGGATACGATGGAGAATTCCTCGGCGTCCTTCTCCTTCCATTTGTAAACCGCTATGTAGACCGAAAGATCCCGGTAGCATACCAGTCGCTTGCGAAAGATTTGAAGGGGCGACGCTTTACTCCAGGAGGGCAATTCCACTTCGAGGATGTTCATCGCGTCGATCTTGAATCGCCGCGCGATTTCGCTACGTTCCAGATTGAGTTCGGGCGGATCTCTCTCATCGAGCAGCATAAGGCGGCCCAGGTCCAGATCGCCTCGTACTTTGATGCCGGGTAAGTGAATACGCCGCGCCTCAATTCCGGTGAACACGAGACTTCCGCCGATCTCCAGATCATCGCCATAAAACGATCTGAGCTTTGCGCCATCCCCTTCGATCGAACCCGCTATTTTCGCGCCCCGGAGCCATAGATCGTACTCGGCTTCGAACGAAGTGTCAGCCGAGCCG
>DATBGM010000043.1:0-5080 GCA_036557945.1 Bryobacteraceae bacterium
GACAGCATATTTATCGCGTTTCCCGACGGGGAAACGATGCTCGTCGATGCCGGGGGGTTTCCGGGCATGGAGCGCATGACGCGCAAGCCGAATATCGATATGGGCGAGGACGTCGTGGCGCCGTACCTGTGGAGCAGGCGCATTCGCCATCTCGACTATGCCGTTCTGACACATGGCCATTCGGACCATATGGGCGGTTTACCTGCTATTCTCGACGACTTTCACCCGAAGCAGCTTTGGATCGGCGCAGAACCGGAAAGCGCGGCATGGGATCGCGTCGTGGAACGCGCGCATGCCGATGCTGTGCAAATCCGCAATCTGCGCCGCTCTCCGCGGATAATCGGAATTGGAGGCGCTGAAATCCGCGTTCTGGCGCCCGCGCCCGATTACGAACCCGCCCAAAGCGCCGGCAACAACGATTCGCTCGTGCTCGAGATCAGATACGGCCAGCAGAGAGTTTTGCTGACGGGCGATGCCGAAGCGCCGGCCGAAACCGACATGCTGCAAAGCGGGTTACTGCAACCGATAACGCTGCTCAAAGTCGGCCATCACGGCAGTAAGACCTCGTCTTCAGAGGAATTCGTGGCGGCGGTTCGTCCGAAATTCGCGCTGATCTCGGATGGATATCAGAATCTCTTTCATCATCCGCACCCGAGTGTACTCGAGCGCCTCGAGGAGCATCATGTAATCGTGCGGCGAACCGACCAGCGCGGCCTTATTTCCTTTGTCACCGACGGGAAAAGGATCGAGTTCACGAGTTTTCGCTAGCACCAGCGCTGCATCTCTTGAAGATCCTCGCGCTTGGGGGAGCATGGCAACCCGAGCACGTAGAATGATTACAAGGAGAAACATGGAACGGGACAATGCGAGGGCGGTGATTGCCTGGTTTGTAGGCGGAGCTCTGGTAGGAGCGGCGGTGGCTTTGCTGGTGGCGCCGCAATCGGGTTCGCGCACCCGACGCCTGCTCGGCAAGAAGGCGGAAGAAGGACGGAAGTCGCTTTTCGAGTCCGGCCAGGATATCGTGGCGCGGGGACGCGAGCTTTACGAACGCGGACGCGAGATCGCGGAAGAGACCGCCGAACTTTTTGAACGGGGCCGGCGCATCGCAGAAAAGACAATCGAAGACCGGCTCTGATTTCCGGGTCAGCGATGAACCTTGCTCCTTTCGCCAACGAGCCATATGCGGATTTTTCACAGCGTCAAACGGCTGAAGCTGCGGAAAAGGCGCTGGCTGGAGTACGCGCACAGTTCGGGCACGAATACGATCTGCTGGTTGCAGGCGAGCGCCGGCGCACCAATAACAAGCTGAAGTCGCTAAATCCGGCGAAGCCGTCCGAAGTTGTCGGGATTCACCAAAAGGGTTCCGAACAGGACGCGCGCGATGCGGTGGAAGCGGCTTACAAGTATTTCCCGACTTGGGCAGCGGAGTCGTTCGAAAAGCGCGCCGGGTATTTGTTTGGCCTTGCCGAAATCATACGCAAGCGTAAGTTCGAGTTTGACGCGTGGCTGGTGGTCGAAGCGGGCAAGACGTGGTCGGAAGCTGAAGCCGACGTTTCGGAGGCGATCGATTTCTGCGAGTTCTATGCGCGCCAGGCTTTGAAGCTGGCCAAACCCGATCCGCTCGTGCAGCTTTCCGGCGAACGCGATCAGATGGTTTATTTACCACTAGGCGTCGGTATCATCATTCCGCCGTGGAATTTTCCGCTGGCGATTCTGCTCGGCATGGCGACCGCTGCGCTGGTGACGGGCAACACTGTCGTCATCAAGCCTTCGAGCGATACTCCGACGATTGCGGCGAAATTTGCCGAAGCGCTGCTCGAAACAGGCATTCCACCGCAGGCATTTTCGTTGCTCACCGGCAGCGGCGGCGCCATCGGCGACATTCTGGTCTCGCATCCGAAGACACGTTTCGTTTCCTTCACCGGCTCGCGAGATGTCGGGCTGCATATCAACGAGCTTGCCGCTAAGACGCCGCGGGGCCAGCTTTGGATTAAGCGTGTTGTTGCGGAAATGGGCGGCAAGGATGCGATCGTCATCGATCGTGATTGCGACCTCGATCAGGCCGTGCAAGGCGTGGTCGCCTCCGCGTTTGGCTACCAGGGCCAGAAATGCTCGGCCTGCTCGCGCGCCATCGTGGACCAAGCCGTCTACGACGAATTTCTCGATCGGCTGAAAGCAAAAACCGAAGCGCTCACCGTCGGCCCGCCGGAGCAGCGTGAAAACTATATGGGTCCCGTGATCAACGCCCGCGCGAAAGAGAGCATCCTGAAGTACGTCGCCGTCGGCAGGGGCGAAGGACGTTTAATAACAGGCGGCGAGGCTGCACCGGGCGAGGGCTACTTTATCAAGCCGACCGTTATCGCCGATATCGAGCCGGAGGCACGCATTTTTCAGGAAGAGATTTTCGGCCCTGTGCTGGCGGTGACGAAGGCCAAGGATTTCGAGCAGGCGCTTCAGTTCGCCAATGATTCGGAGTATGGTCTAACCGGCGCTGTCTACACGAACGATCCGGCAAAGGTTGAAAAAGCCAAACAGCAGTTCTTTGTCGGCAATCTGTACATCAATCGCAAATGCACGGGCGCAATGGTTGGCGCGCATCCGTTCGGCGGTTTCAACATGTCGGGGACGGATTCGAAGGCGGGCGGGCCGGATTACCTGTTGCAATTCGTCCAGGCGAAGTCGATTGCCGAAAAAGTGAGCTGAAGTTCAGTGGAAGTTTTCCACGAGCATCAGATCGCTGCCGGGGTGGTCGACTTGGGTGTACAAAAAGATTCGTTCATCTGACGATATAGCCAGACCAAGACCAACTGGGCTGGAAATTTCCGCAAATGCCCGAAGCTCACCAGTTGCGAGATTAAGGAAGGCGAGTTGTTGAACGGCAACATTCGGCACCTTGCGAATAAAATAGATTCCGTTTCTGCCCACAGCGTAGGCCGTACCGTCCGTAGCAACGTCCGAAACGATCTGCCTCTCTTCGCCACCGGCGAGCGGCAGGCTCCAGATACTGCCCGCCCCGTAGCTCTTTGTGTAAAAGAGATTCTTGCCGTCTGCTGATTCGGTGGGCACCGATCCTCCATGCCTGGTGACTCTGGTGGCAGATCCGCCTTCCGCCGGTATTTTCCAAACCTGAATGTCACCGGTGCGGCGCGAGGAGAAGTAGATCCACTTCCCATCATGCGACCAGGTAGGCGTAAAATCGTTGCCCGCTTCGTAAGGGAGGCGTTTGGTGCGACCGTTAGAAACACTTACCGCAAACAGAGAAGCCTCACTCTGCTGGCGCAAATGGAAAACGATCCTGGTACCGTCTGGAGACCAATGCGGGAAACCGACAACAACGCCTTTGACATTGGTCAATTGGCGGGGATGAGAGCCATCACGATCCGCGATCCAGATCTCGCCCCATCCGGACCGATCGGATGCAAACGCGATTTGCCGCCCATCCGGCGAGAATTGAGGCAGGGTGCTTCCGGAGGAACTGGAAGTGATCCATGGCTTGGGAACTGTGTTTTGGTTCGTGTGCAATCCAGAGCTGGATAATTCTACGCCCCAGATGTTACCGATCCCCATCTCGCGCGCGAACACCAGACGGTCTCCTTTGGGAGAAGCTGTGAGCGTAGAAACATCGCCGGCAGAAACTGGCAGAGGCTCTTCCTGTAGGTGCATGCCGGGGGTCAGTCGCCAGAGACTGGGGAGACCCGCAAAGGCGAAACGTGTAAACAGGATCGCCCGCCCGTCGGGTGTCCAGGCAGAGTTCCCGATATGGTGATGATCAAAGGTCAACCTCTTCGGTTGGCCTAGCGGGCTAAGATCACCGGTCAAATCGAGCAGGTACAGATCGCTTGTCACCGACCCGGAATAACGCGTGAAAACGAGACGTTTGCTGTCCGGCGAGAGCGCCGGGCAGAGATCATTGTATCCTCGCGAATCCGTCAAGCGCCGCGTTTCTCCGGTTTCAACCGCCAGCAGAGAAAGTCCAATGGGCGCTCCGAGGGCAGAAGATTCGGGCACGATAAGCCACTTTCCATCGGGCGACCAGGAAAGCAGTCTGAGGCGCTTGTATGATCCCTGGAGAAGGAGTGCAACTTCGCCGATGTGCCGCTCTGCGCCACCCATCAGCGAAGGAATCATTAGAACTTCCGCTTTGTCTTCCGCGATCAACCGAAGAAAAGCGATGTTGCGTCCGTCGGGCGACCAGGCAGGACTGAGATCCGGCCGCGAATCGGTCGTCAGGCGCGCAGACGCTCCGACTCCAATCTGCTTGACGTAGATATCAAAATTGTTCTGACTCTCGCCATCCCAGGAGAAGGCGACCCGCTCACCGTCCGGCGCAAACGATGGTGAAAGCTCGGAGCCGGCATAGGTGGTGAACGGCAGCGCCGGGTAGACGGGAGGGCCTTGCGGCCTCTGCTGAAGGCGGAACAGGAACACGGCAAGGGCAAGCACAGCCAAGCCTGCGAGCAGGAGATAGATCCAAGCCGGTCCTTTTCGTTTGACAGGAGCAGTCTGCGGTACTTGTCCGGGCGCTTCCTCCAACTCTGCCCCGGAGATTTCGTTCACGGGAGCAATAAATCGATAACCACGCCGGGCAACCGTTTCGATATAGCGTGGATTTTCGGCGGAATCTCGCAGAACTTGGCGCAATCGGGTTACGGCCGCATTGAGACCGTGTTCATAGTCGACGAATGTTCCATCGGCCCAGATTCTGCGCGCCAGTTCGTCTCGCGAGACAACTGCCCCCGGATTTTCGAGCAGGCACACGAGCAAGCGGAAGGGTTGTTCCTGAAGGCGAAGGCGGATGCCGTGTTTGGACAGTTCTCCGGCTTTCGTGTCCAGCTCGAACGGACCGAATCGCAACAAGCTTCCCAGCGATTCAGGCCGGGGGTTCATAAGTTTCACGAGTGTATCACCGTAAGTTACCCCGTGTCCAAACGTTTCAGAGCAGCCGCCAGCGCTCGTGTTTCGAAGCAGTTAGCTCGTTTTCTTACTTTGCCGTTCGCATGATCGGCCGAGCATGGAAGCCGGCCGCGCGCTCCCGCACACTCCACCTACACCGCGGAGGAGGCGGAAAGAATGAAGCCCG
>DATBGM010000044.1:0-18112 GCA_036557945.1 Bryobacteraceae bacterium
ACGTAGCACGCGGGTTACACCCCGCGTCAGCCTGGCCCAGTTTTCGTGCTCGTCAGCCAGTTGTTTTTTACCGCGGGCGGTAATTGAATAGAACTTCGCTTTGCGGCCCTTCTCGGTGACTTCCCACGTTGACGCAATCCACTGATCCTGCTCCATGCGGTGTAGCGCCGGATACAGCGAGCCTTCCTCCACCTGTAGCAGGTCTTCGGAAATCGAGCGGATGTGCTCGCATAAGCCATAGCCGTGCAGCGGGCCCCGCGACTCGAGCGTGCGCAGGACGAGAAGCGTCAATGTGCCCTGCAGCTTGTCGTTCGGGCTCTTGGGCATACCTAGCTAGGTATAGCGCGGTGTCCGTGAAGGTGTCAAGATCTTTCGAAACCGAGCCCTGCGGCTAAGCGCGGAAATCCTTAGAAACGCGAATCGATCAAAAACCAGAGCGTGGCGCCGATAGCCGCCGGCAGCAGAAATTCAAGCCACGTGCGGACCGATTTGAGGTGTGCGAAGCGCGAGGGCTCCGGTTCTCGGGAACGGACAGTATCGACAAGACGGCGGCGGATTCCGCTGCGGTGTCCTTGTAACGCGCGCAGCAGCTCTTCGCGCCCGCGTTTATCGGCAATCAGGATGGTGGCGGAATTGACACTCTGCGTCGTTTCGATCAGTTTGCGCCGCAGTTCGGCTGGAACGTCCTCGACCGAGCGGTAGACCCGCGTTTGTTCGCCGCTGGCTATAAATATCGTTGCGCTTCTCGCCGTCAAAATGGCCATCCTACCTTCCACCCGCTCTATGAGCCGGAAGCGCGCAATCGCGGCTCCGGAATGACTCCAATCTGGTTGCCAGCATTTCTGAGCGTCACTTCAATAAAACCCAGAGCCGCTTTGGAGAGAGATTTGTCTCTCCTGTAAATCAATCCTACACGCCGGATCATGATCTCCGGCGCAAGCGGAACCGTTGCCAGCTTGTCGGCCTCGACTTCTTCGCGGCAGTGCGAACCGGCCAGGAACGACACACCCAGGTCGGCCATCACGAACCGCTTGATCATTTCTGTGGAATCGAGTTCCATCGAGATATTTAATTCTTCTACAACCGGATCGAGCCAGGCGTTCAGGCGCGCTCGCGTAGTACCAGTTTTGGGCAGCAGCACGGCGTGGCCTCGCAAGTCCTGGGGCAAAACGCGCTCGAGCGCCGCCAGCTTGTGCCCGGCCGGGACCAGCAGTTTGATCTCGTCGGAATGAATGCTGACGGCTTGCAGTTTCTTCTCCTGGATCGGAAGCTGTGTGAATCCGAAATCCGCCTGGTTGTCGAGCACCGCCTGTACGACGCGCGTTCCATAGGCGCGATCGACCAGCAGCTGCACGTTGGGAAAACGCTTCTTAAATTCCGCGAATACCACCGGCAGAACGTAGATACAGGTAGCCTCGTTGGCGGCAATCACCAGCTCGCCGCGCGGCACCTTTTCCAGCTCGTTAATGGCGTCCTGCGCGCGCCGGCGCATCGCCAGGATCTGTTCGGCGTGTTCGGCGAAAATGCGGCCCGCGACAGTGAGCGAAATTTTGGTCCCGAACCGCTCGAATAATGTCGTGTTCAGCTCCTGCTCGAGCTGGCGCACCTGTGCGCTGATGGCGGGCTGCGTACGGTAGCACGTCTGCGCAGCTTTCGAAAAACTCTTTAGCCGGACGATTTCAAGGAACGTGTGTAGCTGATCGAGATCCATGTTTGGAACGCGCGGCAAAGCCGCGCTGCTCGCGGCGTGCGGTCATTGTAGCAGCATTAATCTACCTTCTTGAGAACTTTCGCGCCCGCAGGAAGCTCAAACGTATCGGGCGGCATGGGTGCGTTCGCCGCGATGCTGTCGGCGAAGAACTGATACGCCTTGTAACCGTTGCGCTCCCGCACAATAGTGTAGGGCCACATGATGCCCCCGCCGATATCGCGGTACTTGTCGAAATTCGCAATCTCTTCGTTGCGCTGCCTCGTTTCGGGATCAAGCCAGTTGAAGACCTGGCGAATGGGCAACTTCGAGTTGTAGTCGAAATAAACGCGAATGGTGCGGGCCTTCGCGTCCGTGATATCCACAATGTCGACGTGCCGGCTCAAATAAACCTGGTTGCCGATGTAATCGAAATCCAGACCGGGCTCGTCGTGGCGGGTTCGCAACAGATAGAGAACGTCGTTTTCGGTCGAGCGGAGATAGCGCTGCCAGTTTTCGTCCGGAAGAGGGCGCGCGCCGCGGTAGGTGATGTCCCAGCCCTGGTCGGGCAGGAACAGATAAGAGTAGTCCTGCTTCTTGCCGAGTTTTTCGCGCTCCTGGACGGCCAGACCCTTGCCAGCTTTGGGGTCCAGGTATTCGGTGTAGATCGCAGCTCGGTCGAGCCCGCTCAATTCGTCATGAAAGAAGGAATACACGCGGCCGCTGGCGATGCGGGTGTGCATCTGGAGGAAATTCTGGCCGCCGAGGGCAGCGATTGCGGCATCGACAACCTCTTTCCCTTTACCGGGCGACTGGGAGAACAGCGAGGGTGCAAGGCAGACGAACAGCCAGGCCCATTTTTGCCGAACGAACCCGTGCGCGTTTAGCAAGCATTTTATTTTCATCTAATTAGACAGTAATAGGTGATGTTTCACTATGAATCGGAGTGGGGCGATCGCTGAGGAACCCACCGCTGCGGCCGTTGAGTACCGCCTGAATCTCGGCGATCGCGGCAATAGCGACCTGTTCCGCCCCATGGCCGCCGAGATCGAGCCCCAGCGGTGTGTGTGGCTTCGTTCCTTCAAATTGAGGGAACGCGGCTTCGGCTAGCAATTGTTCGGTGCGTTTGCGGGGCCCGAGCACGCCGAGGTAAGGGAGCGGCGGGGCGGCGGCGAACGAGCGAATGATGTCGAGATCCTGGACGTAGCTATGCGTCATCACGACGGCGACAGTCCAGGGGTCGGCCGGGGACAAGGGTGAGCCGGCAGCCCGGACCGAAACATGATCGGCCGACGGGAACCGCTCCGGACGGGCAAACTGGGCGCGGCCATCGAAAATGGACACTTGCCAGCCAAGGTATTTAGCGAGATCGCTGAGCGCAACGGCGTCATCGCCCGCGCCGAAGATCAGCAAATGAATCGGCGGTGTGAGGACTTCTTCAAAGAGGTCCTGATGCTTGATAGTGATCGGCCGGCGCTCGCGCGCGACCGTTTCCAGGAGAGGCAGAACGCCGGGGTGTTCGGGAGTGACGCGCTCCAGCAGAACGGAGATGATGCCGTTGCAGCCCAGCCCAAAGGATTCGCCCTCCGGCGTCGTGTCGTATTTACGAACCGTGGGACCGTTTTCGGTCAGCCACCAGGCTTTCTGAACTAGGTCGGCTTCGAGGCACCCGCCACTGACGCCTCCAGCGCGGCGGCCGTCCCGGGCAAGTAACAGGCGGGCGCCGGGCAGGCGATAGGAGGAGCCTTCGGTGCGGACGACGGTGGCGAGAACGGCCGGTTGGCCGGCTTTTTTGAGTTCCTGCCAGAGCGTAAGAATTTGGTTCCGTTCGCGCATCAGAACGATCTATTTATAAGGTAGCGTTCAAAACGGAAACGGGCAGGCTGCGTCCACGAATTTATGAGTTGGTTCAATGGCGGCAAGGCGAGTAACATTAGGACAATCCCCTTCGTCTTGATAGGCAATGAACATGGCAGTTGAGCCGCCTCCTCTAAAAGCACCAGCGCCGGCCCCCGCGGGTCTGCCCGATCTCGATCAGGAGACGGCGCCTCCATCGAAAAGCTACTGGTGGGTGTGGCTGATCATTTTCAGCCTGATCGGTTACGGCTGCTACGCGCTTTACAAGTTCGAAACGGCGAAGAAAGCGGCCATGAGTTCGATGCGCGGAATGGCGAAGCCGCGCAGCATTCCGGTGGTTGCCGCAGCCGCTCATCGCGGCGACATGCCGGTTTACCTGGAAGGTTTGGGAACGGTAACAGCGTTTAACACGGTTACGGTAAAGCCGCGCGTGGACGGACAGCTAATTCGCGTGAATTTCACGGAAGGACAGTTCGTGCATGAAGGCGACACACTGGCCGAGATCGATCCGCGTCCCTTTCAGGTGGCATTAGGACAGGCGCAAGGCAACCTGGCGCAGGCCAAGGGAACGCTGGCCAAAGATGAAGCAGCGCTGAAGGACGCGCAGGTGAACTATGAACGGGACCAGGCGCTCTTTCAGGAAAAGATCATTGCCAAACAGCAGCTCGATACGCAGCTTGCGACAGTAGGGCAGGCGCAGGGAGTGATTGAAGCCGATAAAGCGGCCGTGGCGGGCGCGCAGGCGGCCATCGAGAGCGCGAAGCTGAATCTGACCTACACGAAAATCACTGCGCCATTAAGCGGTCGTATCGGTTTGCGGCAGGTGGATGCGGGCAACATGGTGCACTCCTCCGACACAACCGGGATTGCCGTGATTACACAGTTGCAACCTATCGCGGTGCTGTTCAGCATTCCTGAAGATCAACTGCCGCCGGTGCTCGAGAAGCTGCGGCACGGGACAAAGATGCCGGTGACGGCCTTCGACCGGGCAGGCCGGAACAAACTGGCGGAAGGAACGCTGCTGACGGTCGATAACCAGATCGATACCACCACCGGCACGTCGAAGCTGAAAGCGATTTTTCCGAATAATGAATCGACTTTGTTCCCGAATCAGTTTGTGAATGTCCGGCTGGCGCTGGATACCAAGCGGAACGTGCTGATCATTCCGGTGGCCGCGATTCAGCGCGGACCCACAGGCACGTTTGTATACGTGGTGCGTGATGACGACACGGTGGCGGTGCGCTCGGTAAAGACCGGCTTGACGCAGGGTACCGATGTTTCGATCGAGGAGGGACTGCAGGCAGGCGAGAAAGTGGTAACCGATGGCGCCGAGAAACTGACGGAAGGCACCAAGGTCGCATTGCGCTCGGGAAATCCGGCCGGTTCGCGCCGCAACAGCGATACCGGTTCGGGCCAGGCGCAATAACTCATCGCGATGAGTCCTTCGAGGCCATTCATCCTTCGGCCGGTTGCGACCTCGCTATTGATGGCGGGGATTCTGATAGCCGGCGCAATTGCCTATAAGCAACTGCCGGTTTCGGCGCTGCCGGAAGTCGATTATCCGACGATTCAGTGCACGACGTTTTATCCGGGCGCGAGTCCGGAGGTGATGGCGTCATCGGTTACTGCTCCGCTCGAGCGCACCTTCGGGCAGGTGCCCGGTCTGAAGCAGATGACCTCGACGAGTTCGTTCGGCAGCTCAATCATTACGCTGCAATTCGCGCTCGATCTGAACATCGACATCGCCGAGCAGCAGGTGCAGGCTTCCATTAATGCCGCCGGAACGTACCTGCCGCCGGATTTGCCGAATCCTCCGATCTACAGCAAAGTGAATCCGGCCGATGCGCCCATTCTGACGCTCGCGCTGACGTCGGATACGGTTCCGCTGACGAAAGTGGAAGACCTGGCGGATACCACGCTCTCGCAGAAGATTTCGCAGCTGCCGGGTGTAGGGCTGGTGACGATCTCGGGCGGCCAGAAGCCGGCGGTGCGCATTCGCGTGAACCCGACTGCGCTGGCGGCCTACGGCCTGAGCCTGGAAGATGTGCGCACGGCGTTAAATCAAACGAACATCAATCAGGCTAAAGGCAATTTCGACGGTTTGCGGCAGGCATACACCATTGGCGCCAACGATCAGATTCTGACGAGCGCAGGCTACAAGCCGGTGATTATCGCTTACAAAAACGGCGCGCCGGTGCGGCTGGATGATGTGGCGAATGTCGTCGAGGGTGCCGAAAATATTCATCAGGCTGCGTGGATGAATGCCAGACCGGCGGTGATTGTAAACATCCAGCGGCAACCCGGAGCGAATATCATCGCGGTCGTAGACCGCATCAAGGGGCTGCTGCCGCAGTTACAAACGGCTATTCCTTCGGCTGTCAAGGTACAAGTATTGACGGACCGCACGAACACGATTCGCGCCTCGGTCGAAGACGTGCAGTTTGAGCTGATGCTGACTGTGGCGCTGGTCGTGATGGTCATCTTCCTGTTTTTGCGCAGCCTGGCCGCGACCATTATTCCGAGCATCGCCGTGCCGCTCTCGATTGTGGGCACCTTTGGGGTGATGTATCTGCTCGGCTACAGCCTGAACAATTTGACATTGATGGCGCTGACGATTTCGACGGGGTTTGTGGTGGACGACGCGATCGTCATGATCGAGAATATTTCGCGCTATCTCGAAGAAGGCGAGACGCCGCTGCGGGCGGCGCTGCGCGGCTCGGAGCAGATCGGCTTCACGATCGTATCGTTGACGGTTTCGCTGATCGCCGTGCTGATCCCGCTGTTATTCATGGGCGATATTGTGGGACGGTTGTTCCGCGAATTCGCCATCACGCTGGCCATCACGATCCTGGTCTCGGCGGTGGTTTCGCTGACCTTGACTCCGATGATGTGCGCAAAAATTCTGCGGCACAAACCGGAAGAGGAACAGACGTGGTTTTACCGCAAATCGGAGCACGTCTTTAATTGGGTCATCGCGAAATACGGCTCGACGTTGCAGTGGGTTTTGAAGCATCAGCCCTCGACGCTGCTGGTCACGATCGCCACGCTGGCGGCGACCATCATCCTTTTCATCATCGTGCCGAAGGGCTTTTTCCCGGTGCAGGATACCGGCCTCATTCTGGGCGTATCGGAAGCACCGCCGGACGTCTCGTTCGATGCCATGTCCGACCGGCAACAGGCGCTGGCGAAGGCTATTCTGACAGATCCGGCCGTCGACAGTCTCTCGTCCTTTATAGGAATTGACGGCGTGAATACGACCCTGAACAGCGGACGTATCCAAATCAATCTGAAGCCGCACGACGAACGGACGGCCAGCGCGTCGGAAGTGATTCGCAGACTGCAGCCGAAGCTGGCGCACGTGGAGGGCATCACGCTCTACATGCAGCCGGTGCAGGATTTGACCGTGGAAGACCGTGTGAGCCGTACGCAATACCAGTACACGCTCGAAGATACCGATGCCGCCGAGCTGGCGACCTGGACGAATCGCCTGGTCGACAAGTTAAAGGCACTCCCATCGCTGCACGACGTAGCGACGGATCAGCAGAATAACGGACGCGAGACAACGCTCGTGATCGATCGCGATACCGCGGCGCGGCTCGGAATCGGTATGCAGCAGATCGACGATACGCTCTACGACGCCTTTGGCCAGAGACTGGTGTCGACGATGTATACGCAATTGAACCAGTATCACGTGGTTCTCGAAGTCGGACCGGAGTATCGTACCGATCCGGCCGATCTGCAAAACATCTACGTGAAATCCGCTGCCGGCCAGGTGGTGCCGCTCGGATCGTTTACGCATTACGAGCAGACCCTTGCGCCGCTCACGGTAAATCACCAGGGACAGTTTCCGGTGGTGACGGTTTCGTTCAACCTCCCGCGCGGCGAATCGCTCGGGCGAGCGGTAAAGGATATTAAGCAGGCCGAGCAGGAGATCGGACTACCTGCGAGCATTCATTCCAGTTTCCAGGGCACGGCGGCGGCGTTCCAGAATTCGCTGGCGAATGAAGCATGGCTGATTCTGGCGGCGCTGGTTGTCGTCTACATCGTGCTGGGCGTGCTCTATGAGAGCTATATTCATCCGATCACCATTCTTTCGACGCTGCCCTCGGCCGGGGTTGGCGCGATTCTGGCGCTGTTCATTTGCCGGCAAGATTTCAACGTGGTCTCGCTGATCGGCATTATCCTGCTGATCGGCATCGTGAAGAAGAACGCGATCATGATGATCGATTTCGCGCTTGAGGCAGAGCGCGAAGGAGGCAAGCGACCGGAAGAAGCGATTTACCAGGCCTGTTTGCTGCGTTTCCGGCCGATCATGATGACCACCATGGCGGCGCTGTTTGGCGGATTGCCGCTGGCGCTTGGCACAGGCGTCGGTTCGGAACTGCGGACGCCGCTGGGCATCACGATCGTGGGCGGCCTGATCGTCAGCCAGGTGTTAACGCTCTATACAACGCCGGTTGTATATCTGTACTTCGATCGCCTGGCACAGAGGTTGAGCGGGCGGCGTGCGAGCGCGGGCCGGTTTGTGCCGGAGCCGGTGCATGGAGATTAGAAAAGGAGCGCAGGCAAAAAAGGTATTGCCCACGCGAGATAGATGAACCTCTCCGCTCCATTTATAAAGCGGCCGGTGGCGACTTCGCTTCTGACGGCGGCGCTGGCCCTCGCCGGGGCAATTGCTTTTCCGTTTCTGCCGGTTTCGGCGCTGCCGGAAGTGGAATTTCCCACGATCATGGTGTTTGCGAATTTGCCCGGCGCGAGCCCGGAGACGATGGCCTCGGCCGTGGCGACGCCTCTCGAGCGCCAGTTCGGCCGCATCGCAAGTGTCACCGAGATGACCTCATCCAGCCAGCTCAGCAGCACACGCATCGTGCTGCAGTTCGATTTGAGCCGCAATATCGATGCGGCGGCGCGCGACGTGCAGGCGGCCATCAACGCAGCGCGCGGACAACTTCCGGCCGATATGCCGAGCAATCCCGGTTATCGCAAAGCGAATCCGGCTGACGCGCCCATCCTCATGTTTGCGCTAAGCTCGGACCTCGTCAAACGGCCGGACATGTACGACTTCGCCGACTCCGTGCTGGCGCAGAAGCTGTCGCAAATAGAAGGCGTCGGAGAGGTCGATGTCTGGGGCAGCTCGAGGCCGGCTGTGCGCGTACAAGTGAACCCGACGCTGCTGAATAACATGGGCCTGGGGCTGACGGATGTCGCTACCACGCTGCGCAATGCCAATGCGCATCAGGCCAAAGGCGATCTCAGCAACGACTTCGTGCGCTGGCAGATCGACGCAACCGATCAGTTGTTCAAGGCTTCCGAGTATGCGAAGTTGATCGTCACCTATCGCAATGGCGCGCCGGTCCGGCTGGCCGATCTCGGAAATGTGATCGATTCGGTGGAAGATACGCGCAATGACGGACTCGACAATGGAAAGCCGAATGTGCTGCTGGCGGTGACACGACAGCCCCAGGCCAACATTATTAAAACTGTCGATCGCATTCACACAATGCTGCCAGAAATACAAGCGTCGGTACCACCGTCGATGCATTTAAAGATTGCACAAGATCGTACCGAGACCATTCGCGCCTCCGTTCACGATGTCGAATATACCCTGCTGATCGCAATTGTGCTCGTGGTGCTGGTGGTGTTCGCGTTTCTGCGCAGTCCGGCGGCGACGGTCATTCCCGGAATCGCGGTCCCGCTTTCGCTGTGCGGCACATTTGTGGCGATGTACCTGTTCGGCTACACGCTGGACAATCTGTCGTTGATGGCGTTGACGGTTTCGACGGGCTTTGTGGTCGACGACGCGATTGTGGTGATCGAGAATATTACGCGTTATCTCGAAATGGGCTGGAAGCCGCTGAAGGCGGCACTGCGCGGCGCGCAAGAGATCGGATTTACGGTGCTCTCGATGAGCACGTCGCTGGTGGCGGTTTTCATTCCGATTCTGCTGATGGGCGGAATAGTGGGCCGGCTGTTCCGGGAATTCGCAGTGGTGCTGACGGTAGCGATCGGCGTATCGCTGATCGTCTCGCTCACTACGACGCCGATGATGTGTTCAAAATTTCTACGGGCGCACGTGCCACAGCAGAGGCATAATTTTTTGTATCGCGTGAGCGAGCGCGGGTTCGAAAACATCCGCGCCGTGTACGATAAGACGCTGCGCAGCGTGCTGCGGCATCCGCAGCTTACGTTGATCATCACGCTCGTGACCATTGCCGTCAGTGTGTACCTCTACATCATCGTGCCCAAGGGATTTTTCCCGCAGCAGGATAACGGGCGCATCGGCGGTATGATTGTAGCGGATCAGGATATTTCGTTCACCGCCATGCGCGAAAAGCTGCATGAGCTGTTGCGCATTGTCCAACAGGACCCCGCAGTGGAGGACGTGCAAGGATTTACCGGCGGCGGCACCTTGAACCGGGCAACGTCCTGGGCGCAGCTTAAGCCGCTCGGTGAGAGAAAAGCTTCAGCCGAGCAGGTGATCAACCGGCTACGTCCGAAGCTGGCGCGCATTCCGGGCGCGACGCTTTACATGCAGGCTTCGCAGGACATCCGCGTCGGCGGCCGCGGCTCCAATTCGCAGTACCAATACACGCTGCAATCGGACAAGCTGGCAGATCTGAACGAATGGGCGCCCAAGCTGCTCGATAAATTAAGGACGCTGCCGCTGGTGCTCGATGCCAACAGCGATCAGCAAGTGCATGGCCTGGAATCACGGCTGATTATCGATCGCGCCACGGCCGCGCGGCTGGGCATCAGTCCGGCGGCAATCGATACCACTGTCTACAGCGCGTTCGGACAACGCCAGGTCTCGACCATGTACACGGGCATCAACCAGTATCACGTCGTGCTTGAAGTGCTGCCCGAGTTTCAACAGAATCCGGCCTCGCTCAATTCGATTTACGTGCGCGCGACCGACGGCACACCGGTGCCGATCTCTACCTTCACGCATTTGCGCACCGTGCTTGCACCCCTGACCGTCAACCATCAGGGACAGTTTCCCTCGATTACCCTTTCTTTTGCGCTTGCCCCGGGCGTGGCGTTAAGCGAAGCAGTAAATGCCGTTCAGCGGGCGGAGGATGAAATCGGCATGCCGGCGAATGTCCATGGGGCGTTCGCCGGAACGGCCAAGGTGTTTCAGGCGTCGCTCAAGAACCAGCCGCTCTTGATCCTGGCGGCGCTGCTGGCGGTGTACATCGTCCTGGGGATGCTATACGAGAGCTATGTTCACCCGATCACGATTCTTTCGACGCTGCCCTCGGCGGGCGTGGGAGCGCTGCTGGCGTTATTGCTGTTTCGTGAAGAGCTCACGGTGATTGCGCTGATCGGCATTATTCTGCTGGTGGGTATTGTGAAAAAGAACGCGATCATGATGATCGACTTCGCGCTCGATGTGCAGCGCAAAGAGGGGCTGTCGCCGAAAAACGCCATTTACCAGGCGTGCCTGCTGCGCTTCCGGCCGATCATGATGACGACGTTTGCGGCTATGCTTGGGGCTCTGCCGCTAGCATTGGGCACGGGCACAGGCTCGGAGCTACGAAGGCCGCTCGGCATTACCATCGTTGGCGGCCTGATGGTGAGCCAGCTGCTCACCCTCTACACAACGCCGGTCATTTACCTCTATCTGGACAAACTGCAGTTGTGGTTCGGCGCCAGCCGGCAATTAAGTCCAAGACTGCAGACAATGCTCACCGATACACCGGCATCCTCGTAAAAAGTTGCGGGCGAGCGGCAGGCGGAATGGCCGCAAGGCGGTCCCAGACAGGTGCCCTTTTTCTTTTCTTTACACCTCAACAGCATAGGCCAGACCTGAGGCGGCGATGGGAGATGCTGGCGGGAGACTCGGGGCGGTAGGAGGAATCGTGCGCAGCCACATTCTGAGGCAAAAGCTGTTCGGCAATCGCTCGCATGAAATCGGCCGGCTGGAGACGGAAACGGCGGATAGGCAGGTACTCGAGCCGTCCGCCGCGCGCAGAAAGGCTCCAGGAAAAGAGCCAGCGCTGCAGGTGCTGGATCAGTGGGTGGAAGTCGAGATCACGCCCGAAGGTAAGGCAGTGACGACGCTATATCCGGCGAACGAGCTTCTGCTCGAGAGCGCGGCGAAACTGAATCCGAATCGCGACCTCGTGTACCGCCGGTTTCACTTTGTGCATGGCGTACCGGGTGAGTATGCCTGGACGACGAACGACGAAGGCATCCGCGCGAACGGCGGCATGGGCATTCAGCGCATGACCGCGGCGACATGGCTTGAGCAGATCGAGCGCGAGAAGGACCAAGGCGCCGGGCACCTGCTGCCCTGCGGCGGCAATGTACCGCGGCCGGAAGAGCGGGGCGGATGTGAATGCGAAGTCTGCGAAGAAAATCGGGAAATCTTCGATTCGAAAGCATGACAATCAAACTCGGGCAGCCGAATTGAATGCTGGACATTCTGCACGAGAGCACCTCCTTGATGATCCTGTGCAAGCAGTCGCACTCGATCTGTAGACGAGAGAATTGGAGCTCTTACGCCTCGCCAGCTTTTTGAGCTTACGGCTGCCTAGGGGTTGGATCGCCGCGCCAGCCCGCGTTTACAAAGCTACGATTCCGGACGAAGTTGAATGCTCCAGATCCTCATCTGACATTTGCTTGCGCAGCCATACATGGGCGAGGCGGAACTCGCGGTGTACTACGTTCACCGGGATAGACAAAGCGATGGCGGATTCCTCGGCAGTCATTCCGCCGAAGTACCGCATTTCGATTAACTGTGCCTTGCGCCGATCGAAGTTTTCCAGCCAGCGCAGTGCGGCATCCAGTAATAATAGAGAACTATCTGAACGATCTCTTATCTCGGGGAGATCGGCAAGCGCGATTTCGCGCCCTCTATCGCGTTTTGCGGTCGCCCGCGAACGGGCCATTTCCACGAGAACCTGGCGCATCAGACGCGAAGCGATTCCATAAAAATGGGCGCGACCTTCATAAGATGGATGGCGGCCTCTTGCGAGCCGCAGAAAGGCTTCGTGAACCAGGGAAGTGGTTTCAAGCGAGGGCACAACCTCACGCCGTAAATGGACCCGCGCCAGCCGTTTTAACTCTTGATAGACCAGGGGCATGAGATCGTGTATCGCGGCACAGTCGCCGTTGGCCAAACGTTGTAAGAGTTCCGTTATCGGCATAGGTTGTTATGATTTGTTGTCGCTTGGAATGTGGAGAAATACGACCTCACCACGCTAAAACCGCTTGGAGCGTTCGCGGAATGCCGGATTGCGTTTTTCATTACAACTCCAAGGTGGAAACACCGAGTTCGCGAGCGAGTTGCAGTTTATTTGGATATTCGCCGATATAGGCCTTTGCCGAGGGGTCGCGCCGGATCATCCGTCTCATGATCTCGAGGCACTGCAACATATAATGCCGGGCATCTTGTATCTGATCGGATGCGCGGGCAGCGCGAGCGAGTCCCTCGAACCGGCTGGCGCAGGCCTCGAGCAAGATGCTGTCCGTAGGATCCATCCTCAGCGCTCGCGAAAAACCTTCGTCGGATCGCAGCAGTGCGAGCCGCGCTTGAGCAGGCTTGTGCTGCTCGATCAAGATCCAACCCAAGTCCAGTTGTGTTTTTCCGAGCAAGTACCAATTCCGGCGGCTTCTCGGATCTACTGCAACCAGCTCGCGCGCGGCCAAGTAGGCTTCGCCGCAGGTTGCGGCCGCGGCATCGAATTGCTTCAGGCTGACCAGCAACAGGCAAAGCCGGTTGCTATGCACAATGAAGTTCGCTCGATCCTGCATATTTCTAAAGTCAGCATGCATGGCTTCGGCGGCCAAATCGAACGCGCGTTGCAAGAACGGAAGTGCAAGCTGAAGGTGCTTGGGGTCGGTTTCACCGAGCCTGCGCTCGGCTATGCCAACCGCGCTGGTGGCGTTCAGGAACATGATGCGGAATCGACGGTCGTGCGGATGCCCGGCCCAGAGCGGCTCAATCAGATGCAAGCAGCGGCGCGCGCGAACCAGCGCGTCGGAATAGCGCGTAAGATCGACGAGAAGGTCGCAATAAATGACATAGGCTTCCGAGAGCAGGAAAGAAATTGCGCGATCGCCGGGCGCGAGGGAGAGCGCTGTTTCTCCGTACGTCACGGCCTTTTCCAGGCTCGTAACCGCTGCAGTAATCTGACCGCCAACTTCTCTGGTTGTGGCACCCCGCATGAAAGCGGCAGTGCCAGCCGCGAGCGCATCGATGCTTTGCGGTTCAGCAGAGATCCATTTCTCGCTCAAACGCATTGCCTCATCGGCCCAACGCGCGGCCTCCTCCGCATTGTGTTCATCCTGATACCTGTAGCCGAGGGACGCCGCAAGCTCTATATATTTACGGCGGTACGCCGGGCTATGTGAGTGATCGTCGCCCAGGCGGCGGTGAATCTGGAGCGCTTGCAGCAGGCTATCTGTATCTCCCGGGGATTTGCCTCCGGCGGATTGAATCGATTCCTGAATCTCACCGAGACGCTCGTAACTCTCTGCGATTTCCCGGTCGAGCGCGGGATCGTATCGAGACTCAGACGCCAACTGCTTCAGATAGCGCTGACTCGTTGAGGCAACCAAATTGCGTGCATCGAGCGTACCCGGCACACCTCGGATGGAGCGCTCGAAATCGAAGAGGAACACGTTCGCGAGCTGACGTACGTCCCGAAAGCGGCGCTCGGCGACGGCCCGCTCCCGATTCGAGAGAATAACTCCGGCAGAAAGGCCCGCGAGGGTAACAACGGTGGCCGTCGCGGGCAGCCAATGACGCCTGACAAGTTTTCGCACCCGGTAGCAGCTATCGCCTCTACGGGCATGAATGGGGAGCGAGTGGAGATAGCTCTCCAGGTCGTTGGCGAATTGTTCTACCGAGCTGTAGCGGTCTTGCGGCTCGAGGCGCAGCGCTTTCATCAGGATCATTTCGAGATCGCCTTTAACGGCGGGATTCAGCCTGGATGGCGGCGGAATTCGGCCCGTGCAGATGGCGAATGTCATCCCGCTGGCGGACTCACGTGTTGACTCGTGCGGCGACGCGCCGGTTAGAAGCTTGTAAAGCACGGCTGCCAGCGAGTAGATATCCGAGGCAGTAGTAATGCGGCCCCCAGCTACTTGTTCGGGACTTGCGTAATCCAGGGTGAGCATCCGCATGTGGGTTGCCGTCAAATGCGTATTGAGTTCGACGATTTTAGCGATACCGAAATCCAGCAGCTTCGGCTCGCCTTCGGCGGTAACAAGAATGTTGCCAGGCTTCAGATCGCGATGAACTACCAGGTTGCGATGCAAATAGGCAACGGCCGCACAAACCTTCAGCAAGAGAGAGATCGTCTGTCGAATGCCGAAGTCGCGGGTATATACGTCGATGGGCTCTCCTTCGACATACTCCATAACCAAGTAAGGTTGTCCATTCTGTCGATGACCAGCGTCCAGCAGTTTCGCGATATTGGAATGGCAAAGGGATGACAAAATTTGTCGCTCTGTCAGAAACCGCTGGCGCACTGAGGGCTCGTCGCAATCCGGGCGAAGGAGCTTGATGGCTACTCGCTGCGACAGTTCGCCATCTACCCGGTCGGCCAGAAAAACGGCACCCATTCCACCCCGGCCTAAGAGATCGCGAAGTCGATAGGCTCCGCAACATGTATCTATCGGTTCGAGTTGTTTCAGGGCGTGCTCCGCAGCGAGACCGATGTCTCTTTCGAGTGAAGTGCTCACGCCGGAATCGATGGCGATAAGCGCCTCCACTTCTCTCTGTGTGGCGACGTCGATATTCTGCTCTGCCAAATACCGGCTGCGCACCTCGGTGGGCAAGTCAGCCACCTGGATAAAGATTTCCTCAACAAAGAGCCTTCGTTCGCGATTGTCTGCCTCGAGTGATCTGATGTGAGCGGGAGCGACATGCGGGTAGGGATCCATTGCTAATTGGAATAAGAGATGCGCCGTATGCTCGCGATGTTGTAAGAGAAAGCCCGGATGCGTGCCGAGGCGTACCGATGCATGTGCGCATTTTCAGCTACTTAGGAGGAGCTTATTGGTCAGTTACGATCTTTTTACAGAATTGAAATACGAGCAGCCGGTAAGGCCACGGCGCAGCCAGGGCGCGCCACTAATTTTACGAACGCCGTTACTGCGCAAGTTCGTAAACAATTTGTCAAGGTTCGTTACAGTCGTCGATCTTCGTCCAAGGAAATCACAGTTCTTAATAGAGGGCTGCTGATAACAGTACACCTCGACTAACTGAACGAAGAATGGGAGACAGAAATGAACGACAATTGCAGCAGAAAGTTTTGGGGCAGCAGAAGGGCCCGCGGAATCATTCGCAGTGGATTGCTCGCAAGCTTCGCACTAGCCGCTTCGGGCATCGCACCGGGACAGGACGTAGCGCAAAACAAGAATGACGAGCTCACCTTCGGTGTGCTTTCGAGCCCGGTTACACCGGACACAATCAAGCCACCGGACGGAAATTCTCCGTTCCTGGCGGGTCACGGTATAGGCACACAAGGTTATGTTTGCCTGCCGTCAGGTACAGGAGCTTCGTGGACCGTTAACAACGCCCGACCCGAAGCTACGCTCTTTACGAACGCGTTCGGGGCAGCGTTCCAGATCATCACACACTTCCTGAGCCCGGTTGAGAACCCGAATGAGGTGGGTCCGAAACCGCCGCGCTTCGGCGATGCAACATGGCAGAGTTCGCTCGATAGCAGCAGAGTATGGGCGCAAAAGATCAACGCGATCCAAGCCGGCACGGACGCGAGTTGTCCGAATGCGGGTGCGATTGATTGTCTCCTGCTGCAGACCATCGGCTCGGCGCAAGGGCCGACCCGAGGAAAGACGCTGACGAAAACCACCTTCATCCAGCGGCTGAACACAAGGGGCGGATCGGCGCCAGCTACAGGATGCTCCATCGCTGCGGACGTCGGCAAACAGGCACTGGTGCCGTACTCTGCCGATTATTTCTTCTTCCGCGCCGACCAGCAGTAACGACTAAGCATCCGATTTACCGGACCGTATTTTCGCGCCCTGCAGAGAGTGCAGCTTCAGTACGAACTGAAGGGAGCGCGGATCGGTTTAGACGTCGGTGAGGGGTCGAACGAGCAGCCTACCTGCCGGACCAGGTCTTTGTTGCCGTTCGGCCCCTCAGAGCGCAGGAGTTCGTATTGGAATAGCCGAGACTGCTACCGCACTCTACCTAGACGACGTTGAGCGAGCAAAAACAGATCTATCAAGGCGTATTCGGAATCGTTCATCTATTGGACTGCTCGAGGCGGCAGTTGCCGTTCTACTGAAGGGCATATAAACGAACCTAACTCGCGCCTTCTACGATCCGGAAGTCCCGATCGGCCCCAGCACCGAGGGCTCTCAATGCTTGTTGATAAGCATCGCTGTTGTAAGTTGCGATAGCTTTATGCAAGCTTTCGAATTCCGTTACCACGAGCCTTTGAGTCAGTCCCGATTCCCGCGCCTCAATCGTGTCGGCGGCCGCTCGAATCAGGAATCTACCGCCCCCTGCCTCTATAGCCGGAATCGCGAGTTCGCCATACCGCTTGAGCGCAGACTCATCTGAGACCGAGCGATATGCCACTATCCAATACCCTTTCCTCATGAGGCTCCTTCAGCGATTACCAGAATCAGCGCAAGCGACGGATCTCGATCGCTGTTCAGCTGAGTGTAACGAGACCGCGCACCGTCTTTTCGAATCTACACCATTTGTCGTTAGGTGATCGCAGACAACAAAGCACTGAGTACCTTCGCTCATGATTCTTCGGTTGCCGAGCCTTTGAGGTGTGGGTAAACGCTCGGCGTTATCGTAGCCGAACTCCTTCCGAGCGGCCTGACGCATAAGGGAGAGCGAATCATGCAAATGTGTTGTACACCGCACATTGACCAGATCCGACATCCGCATAAATTTACTGTCCTGTCGTGAGCCGCTTTTTCCTCGTTTGACCTATGAAGTATTGAAGGGTATCGCGGAATGAAGAGTGAAGTGTTCATTGTCATTGTCGACAGTCCGCATCACGAACACGGACGTATCGTGTGCCGTTGTGCTCAGCTCGGAGAGTTTACACCGGCTATACAGTGGCTCGAACCATCATTGAAGCTGCCCGAAGAGCTGCCGTTAGTTAAGGGCGCCGCGGCGGTGGCCATGCCACTTGGTGTTCGCGGAGCTACTGCAGGCGACCGCTTTACTCAACGGCTGCGGGAGGCTATTTCGGGACTCATGGCCAAGGGCGTTCCCGTCTTCGTCGCTGCCGGGAGCCGTCGCAGGAATCTTCTGGCACAGGTTGGCATCCGCGTGTCTACAGAGGACGTCCCGGGCAGCGCCAGCACATCGGAAGCATGCGTCCGGGCTGCCGCTCATGTCGCGTTCGAACGCTGGCAAGAAAAGAAATGTTCATTGGCAACAGGAGGAAACTGAAGTGGCAAATGCCATCCATAAAACCGAATCGGGAGACACTCTCGCCAGCGTAGCGGAGCAGTACTACGCGCTGCGTCGTCCTGACGGATCGATCAGACCCGTCGAACTCCGTAAGGTTACCGCGGCAATCCGCAGCGCGACTGCCGGCGCTCTGAACGATGTCAAAGACGACGAAG
>DATBGM010000045.1:0-15371 GCA_036557945.1 Bryobacteraceae bacterium
ACGGTCCTTGTTACTACGATGTGACGCATGGTTTCAACGGATTCGTTACTTACGATATTCCGTTCGGACACGGACGTAAGTTCGGCAGCAGCGTGAACAAGGTCGTGAACGCGATCGCGGGCGACTGGTCCGTGAACGCGATTGTGAACTGGCGCGGCGGCTTCCCGTTCACGATCAGCTCGAGCGAAGACAACAGCGGGACGAACAATCCGAACCAGCTCGCCGATTGCATCGGCACGCAGCATGTTTTCGGAACGCGCAACGTCAATCCGGCGTCCGGCACGACGAATGGCTACCAATGGTTTGACCCGGCAGCTTACGCTAATGAAGCTCCGAACCAGTTCGGAAGCTGCGGCGTCGGGACAATTCGCGGTCCGGGATTGCACAGCGCAGATCTAAGCCTGACGAAGCTCTTCCGATTTACCGAGCGCCAGAATCTGGAGTTTCGCGCGGAGGCGATCAATTTCACGAACACGGCGATTCTGAATGCGCCGAACGTGACGGTCGGCTCGACCCTGGGGCAGATTACGTCATCGCAGGGTGAGCGGAATATTCAATTCGGGCTGAAGTATAACTTCTAAACGAACGCGGATTAAGCGGAGCCCGTTTTCGGCGGCCAGGTAAGCTGGCCGCCCCGTTTCATTGCGAGATTAGCGATGTGCCCGGCGCGTGCGGCGGCGATACCGGCCTCGACCGGAGCGTTCGGCACCGCCCGGCTCTTCACGCAATCGAAGAAGTTGCGCATGTGGTCGATGGTGCCGTCGTCGAAGCCGTGCTCGCTTCCGACCGGATTGCCCTTGGCGACACCTTCGCGATACAGCTCGAAGCCATCGCGCGTCAGTTTAATGGTTCCCTCGGTTCCGCGGAATTCGAGTCCGCCATCGTCAACCGACGAGATCATCGTTCCTTCGTAGACGACATCAAAACCTGCGTAGCGGAATCCGGCCTGCACGGTGTCGGGACAATCCCACTGCTCGAAATGATATTTATCGCCGAGCATCTGCGCGACTTGCGGCTCGGACGTTTTCATGGCCCAGTGAACGACGTCGATCCAATGCGAAAAGAGGTCGGTCATGGCGCCCCCGCCGAAATCCCAGAACCAGCGCCAGCGGCGATATTTTTCTTCGCTGAAGGGCTGATCGGGAGCGGGGCCGAGCCAGCGCTTCCAATCCAGCAATTGCGGATTGAGCGGCTCCGATGGCCAATCGCGCTGATAGTTCTGATACCAGTAGGTGCGCACCTGGGTGATGCGGCCGATGTTGCCCGCCTGTACCAGATCGACGGCGCTTTGAAAATGTCGCCAGCTTCGCTGCTGCATGCCGCATTGGAGGACGCGCTTGGAGCTGGCGACGGCGCGGGCAAGCGTCTCGCCTTCTTCGATGGTATGCGTCACGGGTTTTTCGAGATAGACATCCTTGCCGGCGGCCAGCGCGTCGCTGGCCATGCGCACATGCCAGTGGTCCGGGGCGGCGATGATGAGGGCATCGAGCGGCTTTTCGAGCACTTCGCGGTAGTCGATATGCGTAGTCGCTGCGCCGTTGGTCCGCTGTTTGACCTCGTCCAGGTGCGGCGCGTAAACATCGCAGGCCGCGGCGAGTTCGTAAGGAGCTGCTTTGTCGGCGGACTTAAGGAGCGTGCGCATGCGGCCGCCGGTACCGATAGCGCCGATCTGAAGCCTGTCGTTGGCTCCCAAGGCTCGGGAAGCGGCCAGCGCGCTCAATCCGCTGGCTACCAGGAAACTGCGCCGGTTCGTAGTCATCGCCCTTTGTTATATCAACGAGACGTCGTCGGATAAGTCTTAGAGTTGTTGAAAAAAGGCGTATCAAATTCCTCGAGAGGCAGGCTAAGCGCCTTTCCCACACGATCAATCAACCACTTGCGAGCCATGCGGAGCCGGTGTTCCGTCAAGTTTGGTTGAGAGGCAGAGCGGTTGGAAAGAACTAAGCTTTTGCCGATGTCCGGCGGGGCGCCGGCGTGCAAGCACGAATGAACAATAGAATAATTGCAGATAGCCATGCCGAAGGCGGGGCTGAAGCGGCGATGCTACTGGTAAGCACGAGCTCGAGCGGCGCGACGCCTATGCTGCTGCGGCTGCTGGATCTGCAATTACCTCTAGCGGTGACGCTCGGGCAGACGACGCTCCCGATCCATGAAATTCTGCAGCTGACTTCGGGATCCGTCGTCGAGCTCGATCGCCAGGCCGGCGAATATCTGGACCTTAGCATTCACGGGACAGTCGTGGCACGCGGCGAAATTGTGTCGGTAAAAGGTAATTACGGCGTCCGGATCAAAGAGATTATCAGCCCGCAAGAACGCATGGCGCTGCCGGCGGCGGCATAAGCAAACGCTTATACGCGCCCAGGCTGCGGGGCCCCGTCTCCGGTCAGTAGAAATCAGCCGACGGGATTGGACAGAACGCCGATAGGCGGAATGGTGATGCGGATCTCGTCGCCTGCTGCGAGGGTGAACGAATCCGGCGGCACAATGCCGGTTCCGGTCAGCAGGAAACAGCCTTGCGGAAAGCTGTTATCGCGAAACAGAAACGCGGCGAGTGTTTCGGGCTCGCGCTTGAGTGCTTCCAGGGACGTGGAGCCTTCGAAAACCACTTTGCCGGCGCGGTGGATGGCGAGCTGTATTTCCGTGCTCTTGGGCAGGGGCTCATCAGAAATCAGAATGCACGGACCCAGCGCGCAGCTTCGGTTGTAAACCTTGGCCTGAGGCAAATAGAGCGGATTTTCGCCTTCGATATCGCGCGAGCTCATGTCGTTGCCGATGGTGTAACCGGTAATTTTGCCGTTCGGGGTGAGCAGCAGAGTGAGCTCCGGTTCGGGTACAGACCATTTCGCATCGCTGCGAATGGCAACGGGCTGACCGGGCCCGACCACGCGATGCGGAGTCGCTTTCAGGAACAGCTCTGGGCGTTCGGCGGCGTAGACGCGATCGTAAAAGTCGCCCCCGCCGGCGGATTTGGATTCTTCCATGCGGGCGTCGCGGCTGCGGTAGTAGGTCACGCCAGCGGCCCAGACTTCCTGCATTCCGATCGGAGGCAAGGGCGCGCGAATCGCCGCGGAGTCCAATGCCGAAGCGGTGTTGAAGCTCTCTTTCAGGAATGCGGGGAGATCGTCGCGCGCAAGGAGCGCATCCCAATCCGATGCAATTTTTGCAAATTGACCTGCTTCTTCTGCAACTGAGCCCTGGGGCGTTCGATAGAGCTTCATTCTCTGAAACTGCCTAGTCTAGCGGACGCGGAAATCGGCGCGGCAACCGCGATCGACCCAGATGCCGCGCGAATCGTATCCCCAAGTGTAGCCGCGCCGGCAAGGAGAGCCGCTGCGCTGCCGGCCCATAGTGGCGCCGCCGCGGGTATCCGCCGCACAGCAGTTACGGCGGCCGTTTTCACGGGAACCCAAGTGATCACCGTCTGTGCGCCCAGCGGCACGCTGCCGACTGCGAGATCGACTGCTCCGGGACCTACCGCGAATCTAAGTAGCATCAACCGCAAATACTAGCATCACTTTGGTCACGGCGTACCATACAAGGAGACCCGTTTTGCGTCTTCGCCTCGCCCCTTTCTTTCGAATGATCAAGCCGTCACGAACCTTAAGAAGCAAGACAATCCTTTTGCGCTGGCTACGTTTTGCCCTGGTTACCGGGGCAGCGGCTGCGTTGCTGTGGAGCGCATCGGGAATCGTTACATTGTCGCCGGTCGAAATCGCTCGCCTGAATTCGTATGCGCTGCCACTCGATCTGGACCGCGGCGCGGCGGGGCTAGCGCGCTGCCTCGCTCAGCTTCGCACGCGCGCCAGCATGTTAATGATCACGGCACATCCGGATGACGAAGACGGCGGAATGCTCGCTTATGAGACGCGGCTTCGAGGAACGCGCGCTGCGCTGCTCACTTTGACACGCGGTGAAGGTGGCCAGAACGCGATGTCCACGGACTTTTATGATGCGCTGGGCCTGGTGCGCACACAGGAACTGCTACAGGCGGACCGCTATTACGGCGTCGATCAATATTGGGGTACGGTGATCGACTACGGTTTTTCGAAAACACGTGAGGAGGCGCTAGCCAAGTGGGGCTACGAGCGCGTGCTCTCGGACGCGGTGCGGGTGGTGCGCATGACGCGGCCGCTCGTAATCACGGCGGTTTTCGCGGGCGCGCCGACCGACGGCCACGGCAATCACCAGGTCTCGGGGCAAATGGCGCAGGAGGTTTTTAACGCCGCGGGCGATCCGAACCGTTTTCCCGAGCAGATTCGCGCTGGTCTGCGTCCCTGGAAGCCGTTCAAAATGTATGCGCGCGTGCCCTTCTTCGCGCCCACCAAAGAGCACACCATCTACGATTACGCGACTGACAAATATGTGCCGATCCGCTTCTACGATTACGTAAACAAACGCTGGATCGAGCAGACGCCTTCGACCGATCTCACCGTTCCCGAAGGCACGATGAATCCGGCCGCCGGACTTACGTCATTGCAGATCGGACGCCAGGGTTGGGGCTTTCAAAAATCGCAGAACGGGGGCGCGACGATGCCCGCTCCCACTCTCTATTCGGCTCCGTATCATCGCTACGGTGCGCGTGTACCAGTGGCGGAGAAGGAGAAGTCTTTCTACGACGGAATCGATATTTCGCTTGCCGGCATTGCCACGCTTGCTACCGGCGGGGATGCAGGCTTTTTGAAAGACGGGCTGGCGGGTTTGGAGGAATGCGCCGGAGAAGCTGCACGCGAGTATCATCCGAATGAGCCTGCGGCGATTACGCCTGCTTTGGCGGAAGGATTGAAGCGGGCACGCGCGCTCGTGGATGAAGTACGCGCGAGCAATTTGAGCGAGCCCGGAAAAAGCGATATCGCTTTCGAGCTCGAGCGCAAGACGGAACAGTTCGAAAATGCGCTGACACTGGCGCTCGGCCTCTCGTTTCAGGCGATAGTCGGCACGGAGAAGGGATCGCGGGGCCCTTTTCCCGGCACTTCGGCGACGTTCACGATCGCCATTCCCGGACAGCATTTTCCGGTGGAATGTCATTTACTGAATGGCGGGAACGAAGCAGTGAAGCTGCAGCGGCTCACCCTTACGGCTGCGGACGGCAAAGATTGGCACTTCAGCAGCGACAGCGCAGCCGTACCGGAGCTTGCACCGGGCAGCGACTTCAAGCGTAAATTCGCGGTGATCGCGCCTGCGGATGCAAGACCGGTCCGTCCTTATTTCGAACGTCCCGACGAGGAGCAGCCGTATTACAACCTGACCGATGAACGTTTCCGCAACTTGTCGTTCGCACCTTATCCGCTGGCCGCGGTTGCGCGCGTTTCGTTTCGCGGGGTGGAATGGGAACTCCGGCAACTGGTGCAGAGCAACGTGCGTGTTGATAACATCGGCATTCTGCAGCAGCCGCTGCTGGTCGAGCCAGCGCTTTCGGTAGCTATTTCGCCTGCTGCCGGCGCAGTACCGCTCGAATCGAAATCGTTCACGTTTAGCTGCACCTTGCACAGCAACGTCAAAGGGCAGGCAAAGGGAACACTGGGGCTACAGCTTCCCGCAGGCTGGCGCGCGACCCCGCCGCAGTATCCATTTACGCTTGCTCGCGACGGCGACGATGAGACGTTCAGCTTCCGTATTGAACCGGGAAGGATTGCGGCGGAGCGCTACCAGATTCGCGCGTTCGCGGAGTGTGACGGCAAGCGCTACGAAGAAGGCTATCGCATGGTCGGGTACATGGGTTTGCGTCCCTACCCGTACTACCGCCCGGCCACTTACACGGCGACCGGCGTGGCGGTAACGACCGCGCCCGATCTGCGCGTTGCGTTTATTCCGGGTACGGGCGACGATGTGCCGCAAGCGCTGAAGGATCTCGGTTTGAAGCCGGTGGTTGTCGGCGGCGGCGATCTCGCGAATATCAACTGGAGCGATTTTGACGCGGTTGTGCTGGGCGTGCGCGCCTATAGCGTACGGCCCGAGCTGCGTGCCAACAATTCGCGCTTACTCAATTACGTGAAGCAGGGCGGCGTGCTCCTCGTTCAATACAATCTGCAGAATCTGGATGACGGTTACACGCCGTACGAGCTTACGCTCGGTTCCAATCCACAGAAGGTAGTCAATGAGAATTCGGCGGTTCAGTTTCTCGATCCGGCCAATCCCTTGTTGACTTGGCCGAACAGAATTACCGCCACGGATTTCCATGGCTGGCAGGAAGAGCGCGGCCACGGTTTTATGAAGAGCTGGGACAAGGCGCACTACCAAGCCTTATTTGAAACGCATGATCCGGAACAGCCTCCACAGGAAGGCGGGCTGCTTGTGGCGCGCTACGGCAAGGGGCTGTATATCTATGATGCGTTTGCGTTATACCGTCAATTGCCGGCGGGCGTTCCGGGAGCCTACCGGCTGCTGGCGAACCTGGTCAGCGCCGGAAAGAATCCGGGCGACCGTAACTAGCGCGCGAATCCTTCCGAATCCACCTGCGAAAGACTTATAATCCTTCCGGGTGCAAAATTCATGCCGATTCGACGGTTCGCTCTCTTTTTCGCGCTACTAATAGGTTGCAGCCTGGCGTTTGCCGGTCACAAGCCGCCGTTTCCCGCGCCTGCCACTGACGAGACCGTTTCACCGGACAAAACAACCGAAACGGCCGTGCTCGCGGGCGGCTGCTTCTGGGGAATGGAAGGCTTGTACGAGCGCGTCAAAGGTGTGCAAAACGTCGTATCCGGCTTTGCGGGCGGTGAAAAGAAGACGGCTCATTACGAAACGGTCAGCGAGGGGCGGAGCGGGCACGCCGAGTCCGTCGCGATTACTTTCGATCCGCGAGAGATCACTTACGGCCAGTTACTGATGGTCTATTTTTCGGTGGCGCACGATCCTACCCAGCTGAACCGCCAGGGGCCGGACTACGGTACCCAATATCGCTCGGCTATTTTTTACGCTTCAGACGAGCAGAAGAAGGTGGCGGAAGCGTACATCAAGCAACTGGATGCTGCGCAGGTTTTTTCGAAGCCAATCGTGACGCAAATAATTCCGCTCAAAGGATTTTATGCAGCGGAGGCGTATCATCAGCATTTCCTCGACAACAACATGACGTATCCGTACATCGTCTATAACGATCTGCCGAAACTGGCGGCGCTGAAGAAGCAGTATCCGCAGTTTTGCAAACGCAAGTAGCGATTGGGTTATTGCCGGGGTTGTTTCATTCGCCGGAGAGTGAGACCGGCGAGCGCAATGGCGGTGTAAAGGAGCGCGCCCGTCGCAGGTTCCGGAGCGGGCACAAGCGTAGCGCTGAACAGTATCGGCAGTTCTGTATGCGAATGAGACGGCGGCATGGAAAAGAACTCCAGGTAACCGGGAGCCGGCAGAAAATCGGCGTAAAACGGGTTCGAGTAGTTGCCGCCGGACGTGGCGAAACCAAACCCATGCGAGGTTAACTGCGGTCCCGGACCTTTGAAGACCAGGTTGTCGACTGTGTAAGGCTCGTTGCCGGGGATGGCCGTGCCCGCAGGCTGCAGCGCAGTGATCCGCTCCCCGTTGCGGGCGCCTGTAATCGCGGTAATGAGATAGCCGCCGTTTGCATCCGCATTTTCGAGAGTAATGAAGGTCCCGCTCGCCTGGATTCCGTCGCCGGAATAGCTCCACTTCCATACCGGCGAAGCGCCTGCAGCAGTAATGCAGACGGTGGCTAAGAGAGCAGTGAGCGCAGAGATCGAGACGCAACGGCACATGTGAGTGAAAGCTTACCACTGCCTTTGCTTCGAGCGGTACCGAATGGCCCAGTGTTACCGCGTCCCGCGGAAAAAGACTAAAATCTAGGAACTATGCGCGGAGATCGAAGACGCTTGGTGACTGGAGTGGGGGTTAGTGCCGCAGGAGCCGCGCTGTACGGGCCGCGAGTTTCTCGAGGGCAGGCAGCCGTAGAAAAGCAGCGCGCGGGCCGGGATCTTTCCTCCATAAAGCAACAGATTTTCGACTTATTTTCTGATCTGCCGGACCGAAAGGCATTCAAGATATGGGCGCCGGAGTCCAACAGCGGCGCGGAAGTTCTGATACAGCTTAACGCGCAGCGGCGCATGTTTGTGGCAAGCACGCTGAAATCGGTGATCTTGTGCGAGCGGTTACGCCAGCTAGATTCGCGCGGCATAGAAAAGCGGTTACGTGAGCACGAATTGCCGCTAAACGAAAGCATCTGGTCTCCGGGAAGGGCGATTTTCAATCCGCCTGATCTCGCCGGGCGTGTCAGCGAGCGGACTGCCATGGAAGCGATGATTGTTCATAGCGACAATACGGCGACCGACATGGTGCTGAAGGAGGCTGGCGCTGATGCGGTACGCAGCTTCATTGCTTCCATCGGACTGAAAAAGACGATGATCCCCGACAGCACACGCGTTTTCGGAGCGTACCTGGCCGGAGCGCGCAATTACAAGACGATTACCTGGAGCGAGCTAATTTCCCTACCGCAGGGGCCGCTGGCACACCCGTTCCTTAACAACGTGGAGACGCTGGCATCGTCTGCGGAGGATCTTGTATCCTTCTTTTCGCGAGCGCTGCAAGGAAGCTTCTTTTCGCATCGAGAGACGCTGTTTCAATTCAAAAGAATTCTTCAGCTCGGCGATATCAATTACCTGGTGCCTTTTCCGCTGGGATTCAGTGCGTTAGGAAAAGCGGGATATGCTGACGTTCCGGGGTCGCATGCGCGTTCGATTGCCGGAGGTGTTTATTTTCCGAACCGGTGGGTTTATTTTTCTATGGTGTTGAATTGGGATGCCGCGGCTGGGGAAGATCCAGCCACGGAACGGGCGTTCTACGGCGCGATTCGCAAATCCATTGTGCTACTGCAGCGGCACTTGCGAGATTAAAAAAAACAAAAATTTGACTTTCCAGTAGATGGCTCGTGGTAGCGGGACGGAGTCAGGCCGGCCGCATGACACGGCTAATAGCAATCGCCATCTGCTCCCATTTTGAATGTTCGAGCGTAAGCCGCTTTCTGCCGGCGGGCGTCAGCCGGTAGTAGCGCGCGCGGCGGTTGGTGGACGAAATTTCCCATTTACCCGTGACCTGTCCATCGCGCTCCAGACGGTGCAAGGCCGGATAGAGCGAGCCGTGATCCACAGCCAGTACATCATCCGACAGCTTTTCAATTGCGCGGGCGATCTCATATCCGTTCGCCGGTCCGGAACGTAGCACGCGCATCACCATCATGTCGAGCGTCCCCTGGAGCAGGTCGAGCTTATCGTCTTGTTTTTTTGCCATGCAGCCGTAAACGAGCCCATGTTAGCAAAAAGAATGATAGGCTACCGACAGGTAGACAATCCACTATGTGTTCGCGAACGGACAGCCGGTTTTCGATGTTGGAAAACCGGCCTCATCCTGGATCGGCGGAAACCGGACCCAAACTGCTGATTAGCCAATGGCTGACCGTAAGCAGCAGGTTTGGAGACGAAGCTGCACTTTCCGGCAGACAGATGGCATCCGGGAACAGCCTCAGCAGAAGATGGTTCATCCTGAGCGGAACGAGTTTGCGACTTTCGCAGGCGGCCAAGCGGGCGAAAAATGAGAATGTATACCGGTTCGCCACGCGTGACTGGGACGTTCTGCTCACGGTGGAGTTTTACGACCGGTATGCGAGCGAGGGATTCTGGTTCGAGGAACGCCATACGGACCGGCACTATTGCCTTTCCGCCAAAGGCGAGGAGAGCCGCGAGTGCCTTGCAAACTTTTCCGGTTCGCTGGCGGTTGCGCGATACAAGATCCGATCCCGCGCCAATGCGGCTGCGCTGACGGCGCTGCGTGAGTATGTCCGGACAATCGATCAGGACGAACGTCTCCAGGCGCGCCCTCCCGTCGATCGAGTGATCGAATTGCAGCATGGAGCGGCAAGCGATATTCAGGCATTCGGGTATGAAGTAGAGCCGTCGCGGTCGATTCATAGCCAGGCGCCAGAGCTGTATGGCCCATGGTGCCTGCTGCGCCAGGATTTGTATATCGAAGGGAACAAGTCACCTTTTCTGGTTGTCCACTGGAAGCACGCCTTGAACGCGATTCGCATTCTGGATGTTATTCCGGGCAGAGAGACGCGGGCGCTGGAAGAGTAAGGAGGCAGCATGGACGGGCAATGGTTTCGGTTTTGGACGCGATTCCGTCATTTTCGAACCGATGCGGACCTCGAAGACGAACTTCGCAGCCATCTCGAAATGCAGGCCGAAGATGCCTCACCAGGAATAAATGCAGTGGAGGCGCAACGTCGCGCGCGCGTGCGGCTGGGCCGAGATCGCGCCATTGTGGAACGCATACGGGATCAGGAGCTCGCCACGTTTCTCGAAAGCTGGTATCGTGATTTCGCGCTCGGTCTGCGAGCGCTCCGCAAAGATCCTGTTTTTTGTTTTACCGCGGTTCTGACGCTCGCTCTCGGGATCGGCGCGAATACCGTCATCTTCACGTTTCTATATGGGCTCTTCCTGCGCAGTCTGCCGGTGGCGCAGCCGGACGAACTGGTTGATATCGGCCTCGCGAGCAGCGCGCAGTCGCGCCTTAACGACTACCAGCTCGTTCCATACCGGATGGTTGAACAATTCCGACGAGAGCAGCGATCGTTTTCCGATATCCTGCACTGGCTTGACACGCGCGTGCCCCTGGAGGACAAGGAAGGGTCATTGCGATTTTTCGACGCGTCGATGGTGAGCGGAAATGCCTTTTCATTATTGGGCATAAAGCCCTATATGGGCCGGCTGATCGCGCCCGCGGACGATATCAGGGGAGGGCCGGCGCAGGGCTGGCCGGTTGTGCTGAGCTACGGATTCTGGAACGAACGTTTCGCGGCCGACCGGCAGATTCTCGGCACACAAATTAACATTTCCGGCATTCCCGCAACCATTGTAGGCGTGGCCCCGCCCGATTTCCGCGGCGTCGCGCTGGGTGCAGACGTCAAGCTGTTTTTCCCGTTTCAGTTTATGGCTGCGCGTTACCTGGCCGTTATGGGTAGAGATCCGATCAATGCGCCGGATTCTTTGCACTTGTGTTTGGCGATCGGCCGCTTGAAGCCGGATGTCAGTATCGATCAGGCGCAAACGGAAGCGAAGTTCTACGAAAAACAACTGATTCAGCAAATCATTCCGGTCGAGCGCCAGCACGAGCCATTCTACGAGCAAGCGCGCTTGCGGCTCGCATCCGCCAGAAGCGGACTGCCCACCTATTTCGGAAATGTATATTCGCAGCCGCTGCGCGTTATGCAGGGACTGGTGGCGATTGTTCTTCTTCTCTGTTGCGTAAATGTCGGCGGACTGATGCTGTCGAAAGTCTATGCGCGGCAGCGTGAGTTTGCCGTTCGGACGGCAATTGGCGCGGCACGCTGGCGTCTCATCCGCCAATACCTGACGGAAGGTTTTTTGATCGCGCTGGCGGGAGCCGCTCTGGGCGGAGTAGCTACGTGGTATGCCAGTCCGGCTCTTCTGCATTTTTTCCGCGATCCGATGATGGGTGAGCCGATTTCCGTGCGCCCCGACAAGATGGTGTTCTGGGTGACCGGCCTCTTCGCGATTGCTACGACGCTGGTTTTCGGCGCGCTGCCGGCCTGGCGGGCAGGCCGGTCGGACCCGGGCTCGCTACTGACGTCGCGCACGAGCGCGGGCAGCCGCAGACAGATAGCAGGACGCGCATTCGTTCCGATTCAGGTAGCCCTATCGCTCGTGTTAGTTGCGCTGGCGGCGCTGCTTTCGCAAAGCCTGATCCGGGTCAGAAGCGAACGGACCGGCTTTGAGTTAAATCATGTGACGATCCAAACGGCGCCGTTCAACCAATTACGGCAGAAGGACAATGCGCGGCTCGACCTCTATCAGAGAATGGTGGACCGGCTCCAGGAGATGCCAGGGATTGGTGCTGCGGCAGTGACGCGCCACACGCCAATGACTGGCTACGACTCCAGGAGCAGCTTCGAAGGGCTGGCTGAAAGCGCGACTCTGCCGGAAGATTCGCACATGGCTTACAACGAAGTCGGCCCCGGATACTTTCGCACGATGGATACACATATCGTCGAGGGACGCGAATTTCAGAAGAATGAGCGGAGCCGGAGCGTATGCATCCTGAACCGGTCCGCCGCCGCTTACTTGTTTCCGCACCAGGCAGCGCTGGACCGCTACGTTCGCAGTAAAGACACGAAGGAGTTTCCGCAGACTATCACGTGCCGCGTCGTCGGCATCGCGGAAGATGCCAAGTTTGCCAGTCTTCGGGAGCCGCCTCCGCGTACGATCTATTTTCCTGTGACTGTCGAAACACTTTCCGAGGCCGGCAATCTTGTCTTCCTGATCAATTCCGGGACGAAGCCGCAGGCGATCGCTGGATATCGCAAAGCTCTCAGCGAGATCGCTCCTGCCGTGCCGCTGGTGACGTTTGTCACGTTGAGAGAACAGATGGACGCGGCGCTCGGCAGCCAGGAGCTGATCACGTATATCAGCAATCTTTTCGCGGGTGTGGCGCTGTTTCTGAGCGCCATCGGGCTTTACGGATTGCTGTCGTCGAGCGTCGCACAGCGTACCGGCGAAATCGGAGTGCGCATGGCGCTGGGCGCGCGCAGCGGGCAGGTTCTTCGAATGATTCTGAAAGAAGCACTGGCACTGCTGGCGATCGGCGCGCTCATCGGCGGAGCGGCGCTTTTCGCCGCCGTCCAATCCTTGCGCGGCATGCTTTTCGGCGCGCTAACAATCGAACCGGCGACCGTGATCGGCACGGTGTTCGTGTTGACGGCGGTCGTACTTCTGGCAGCGGCGCTGCCGGCGTTCCGCGCGGCTGCTGTCGATCCGGTGGAGGCGCTGCGAGCGGAATAGCACGCTGGTCCGGCCGGCAAACGCGTCCGGCGATTCGTAGAATCAGAGCAGTGTTGAGAACGGTGCGCGTAACGCGCTATGTCACTCCGCTGCGCGAAGGCGGTTCACTGCCGGCCATTGTTGAAGGCGATGACGACGGTCTTTACGTTCTGAAATTCCGAGGCGCGGGACAGGGTCCACTGGCGCTCGTCGCCGAGCTGATCTCGGGCGAGATCGGACGCCTCCTCGAACTGCGAGTGCCGGAGCTGGTTTTCATGCAACTGGACGAATGTATCGGCAGAAACGAGCCCGATCCCGAAATTCGTGACTTGCTGCTGGCGAGCACAGGCTTGAATCTCGGCTTAGATTATCTTCCAGGTTCCACCATGTTCGATCCGGCAGCGGGCGATGTCATGGATGTAAACACCGCTTCCAGGGCTGTCTGGTTTGACGCCTTCATCACAAATATTGACCGCACCGCAAGAAATGCGAACCTGCTCTGGTGGCACAAAGCGCCGTATTTTATTGACCACGGCGCAAGCCTCTACTTCCACCATAATTGGCGCGACGTAGCTCTGGCAGCAGTTACGCCTTTTATTGCGATAAGAGACCACATTTTGCTTCCATGGGCACGGCAGATCGCGGAGATCGATAGCGAATTGCGTT
This sequence comes from Bryobacteraceae bacterium, assembly GCA_036557945.1. GTDB lineage: Bacteria > Acidobacteriota > Terriglobia > Bryobacterales > Bryobacteraceae > Bog-105. The sequence continues at coordinate 13,440 of DATBGM010000045.1, forward strand.
CTAAGCTCCCGGAATCGAGGCTGCGGCAGATCACCTCGACCATTCCACGCGAATGGCTGGAAAACCAGAACGGCCCGACCGCCGGTGGATACCTGGAGTACCTGACGGCGCGGCTCGGCAGTTCGCAGTTCATTGAGGAGGCGGTCAGAGCCCATGCCGAGCTCGTTTGATTACGCGGTGATTCGGATCGTGCCGTCTGTCGAGCGCGAAGAGTTCTTTAACGCCGGAGTGATTCTGTTTTGCCCGGAGCAGAGATTCCTCGGCGCGCGAACTTACTTGAACAGTGAAAAGCTGAAGGCGTTTGCCCCGAAACTCGCCGCGTGCGACGTACAGCAGCGGCTGGATGCCATCGAAAGGATCTGCGCAGGTGACCCAAGCGCCGGAAAAATTGCACAGCTAAGCCAGCGCGCCCGGTTTCACTGGCTGATTGCGCCGCGAAGTACCGTGGTGCAAATTTCCCCGGCGCATTCAGGAGTCTGCGAGCAACCGGAACCGGTGCTGGAGCGGCTTTTCCGGGAGCAGGTCTTTCCCTGCGAGCCGTAGCTTCTCAGGCAGAGCGGGGTTCGCTCGTACGATGAGCGTAGCGGGCCAGCAGCTCATTTTCAAAGGTGAAATCGGGGCGCGGAAAATTGCGTTTCGCGAGATAGTGCCGGTACGTCGTCCGCAGCCCCTCTTCGAAATCGGTCGGCTTAAAGGTGAGCATGCGCTGGGCCTTGGTAATGATCTGCGTGATGGCTGGAATATCGAAGTATTCGCCGAAATACAGGCGTTCGTGCCCGAAGACTTTGCCGCCGGCGCGGTGAATGAGATCGCGCGGAATGGCAACCAGCGCGGGATCCTTCACGCCTGCGACGCGGGCCAGATCAATGAGCAGCTCATGCTGGGTAATGGCGCGGGCATTTGACGTGTTGAAGGCATGACCGACCGTGTTGCGGCTTTCGATCACGCGCTCGGCGAGGTCGACCAGGTCATGCACGTAAATAAACTGCATCAGCCGGTGACCTTCGCTCGGCAGAATCAGCGGGTGCACGGCGCGCAGCCGATCCCAGAAAAAAGCCTCGCGGTAGAAAGGATTACCCGGACCGTAGACGAACGGCGGCCGTAATGTCACGATCGGAAAACCCGTGCGCTGATGAAGCCGGAAGAGCGCCCGTTCGCTCATCGCCTTGTTGCGGCAGTACGGGTCGGCGTGATCGTCGGGGGCGAGCGCATCGCCTTCATGATGATTGAGGCCGTCGCCGTAGGCCGCCACGCTCGACATGAAGACGTAACGGGCGATCTTGCCGTCAAAGATCTGCGCAGTGGCTTCGACCTGGGCTCCGGTTGTGCCGCGCTCCCAATCATAGGCGAAGTCGTAGACCACGTCGAAGCGGGTGGCGCCTACTGCTTTTCGGATAGCGGCAGCGTCGTTGCGATCGGCGCACAGGTTATGCACACGTTTGCTGAACGGGTGGCGGTGCTTGCGGTGCAGAATGTATACTTCGTGACCGGCGGAGGCGAGCCTCTGGACCAGCAGACGTCCTATAAATTGAGTACCGCCGATAACCAGAATGCGCCGGGATTCGTGGCCGCCATCGTCGCCCGACGCGCGCCGCGAGGTACTTGCTTTCGTCTTACTGGTCGAACCCGCCTTAGCAGGCATTCGCTCACCTATTCAGTTAGACGGCCAAGAAGTGATTTAGTCGTAGTATTCGAGGCCCAGGTGCGTAATCAGGTCTTCGCCCCGCATCCAGCGCAATGTGTTTTTCAGTTTCATGAGCTGAATGAAGATGTCGTGCTCGGGATAAAGTCCGGGTGCGGTCATGGGTCCTTTGAAGTAGAACGACAGCCACTCCTGAATGCCTTTCATACCGGCCCGCTGCGCCAGATCCAGAAAGAGGACCAGATCCAACACCAGCGGCGCGGCCAAAATCGAGTCCCTGCACAGGAAAT
>DATBGM010000046.1:0-3491 GCA_036557945.1 Bryobacteraceae bacterium
TCCCCGGAACGTCGGGGCCAGAAACGACTGTGACCTTCGACGCCCATCCCCGAAGCAGCCTGATCGTCGCTCTGGATTTTGATTCGCTTTCTTCTGCCCTGAAATTTGCCGCGAAAGTTGCCGACTCGGTCGGTCTCTTCAAGATCGGAAGCCAGCTATTTACTTCCGCCGGACCCTCTGCGGTGAAGGAAATCGCCGCGTTGGGACCGGGCATCTTTCTTGATTTGAAATTCCACGACATTCCGAACACGGTGGCCGGATCCGTCCTGGCCGCGGCAGCGATGCCGGGTATCCAGCTGCTAAACGTCCATGCGCTGGGCGGCAGGGCGATGCTGGAAGCGGCTTCGCAAGCGGTGAGCGCGGGCGTCCCCATGGGCGCGGACCGGCCGCGATTGCTCGCGGTGACGATTCTGACGAGCATGGACCAGAAGTCTATGAAGGAGGTCGGGATCGCAGGCGCTCCACGTGAGCGCGCCGTGAATCTGGCGCAGTTTGCGAAAAGGGCGGGGGTAGATGGCGTCGTAGCCTCGGTGCAGGAAGCCAAGGCGATTCGGAAAGCGTGCGGAAGAGAATTCCTGATCGTAACGCCTGGTGTCAGGCCTGACGGCAAAGTGAAGGGTGCCAAAGCAGATGACCAAGCGCGCATTGCGACGCCGGCTGAAGCGATCCGCGCAGGCGCGGACTACCTGGTTGTTGGCAGGCCAATCCTCGCCGCCGATGATCCGCGAGCAGCTGCGCAGGCCATCGTCGAAGAAATTGCCGAAGCAAGGTAGCTACACAACGCCCTGTTTGCCCTTCGTTCTTCTCTCCAGTAGCATCCGAACATCTCTACCAGCGCAAGGCATAGTTCGCTCACATGGCAGAACCGAACAAGAGTGTAATCGTTGGAACCGCCGGCCACATTGACCACGGCAAATCTGCGCTTGTTGAGGCGTTGACAGGAACGCATCCCGACCGCCTCGCAGAGGAGAAGCGGCGCGGCATCACCATCGATCTCGGATTCGCATTTCTGCAGGAAAACGGCGTCAGCTTCGGGTTCGTCGATGTGCCTGGGCATGAACGATTCGTGAGCAATATGCTCGCGGGTGCCGCTGGTATCGACATCGTTTTGTTGACGATTGCAGCGGACGAATCTATCAAGCCGCAAACCCGCGAACATTTTGATATTTGCCGCATGCTGGGGATTTCGCGCGGGATTGTAGTACTGACAAAATCAGACCTCGTCGATCCGGACACTCGCGAGCTGGTGCGGCTGGAAACGGACGACTACCTGAAAGGGACATTCCTCGAGAAAGCACCGACGGTTGCGGTCAGCGCGAAAACCGGCGAGGGAATTCCGGCGCTCAAACAAGAGCTAAAGCGCTTGGCGTCTGAAATTTCGGGTAAAGACGCAACTCGATACTTTCGCCTGCCGATTGACCGCGCATTTGCGATCAAAGGGTTTGGAACCGTGGTCACCGGTACGCTGATCTCAGGAAGCGTCAAAACCGGCGATGAGGTCGAGCTTTTGCCTGGCGGACAAAAATTGCGCGTACGGGGCCTGCAATCTGGCGGCAAGAATGTGGAAAACGCCTTCGCCGGCCAGCGGACGGCAGTCAATCTCAGTGGAATCGAACATACGGCAATCAAGCGCGGCATGATGCTAACGGTTCCCGGACGCTTTCGAACGACGCGCCGGTGCGACGTGCGGCTGGAGATCCTCAGTTCCGCGCCAAAGCTGAAGCAGCGCGCTCGCGTGCATCTTCACTTGGGCGCTGCGGAAACTCTCGCTGACGTACACTTCTACGATCGCAACGAACTGCAGCCGGGAACAGGGACGCTTGCGCACTTGCGGCTCGCCGATCCGCTGCCGATTCTGGCAGGTGACCGTTTCATTGTGCGGCAGTTCTCGCCGGTGATTACCATCGGTGGGGGAACGATTCTCGATCCGCTCGCGCGCCGGCCGACTGCAAAGGACGCAGATCGTCCCGTATTCCTCCGCGTTCTTGAAACGGGGTCGCGCGAGGAAATCTTAGCTGCGATGACTGCTCGCGCGCCCTTTGGATTGAACTTTACAGAAGTCGCGAGCTGTCAGAACTGGCTGGATCGAGAAACAACGGATGCCTCCACAAATCTTGTGAACGCAGGACAGATAAAAAGGATTGCGACTGATCCTCCGCTTTTCTGGACGGTGAAAAAGTCTGCAGAAGCGCGGGCGCGCCTCCTTGAAACCGTCGAAGCATTTCACAAGAAAAACCCTCTTTCGCCGGGAATGCTCCGTGAGGACTTGCGGACCGCCTTGGGACGCCGCATTCCGCCGGCAGCTTTTCGCACTGCGCTCGACGAATTGCTGACTGACAAGAAGCTCGAAACCGCGGGCGAATTGGTGAAGAAAGCCGGCACAAAAATCGAACTCGCATCGGACGAACTGCGCTCTAAAGAGGAGATGGAGAAAGCGTTCGCAAACGCGGGGCTCGCAGTGCCAGCGCTGAAAGACGTTCTCGCCGGCTTGTCTGTCGACACAAAGCGCGCGGAAAAACTCCTGCAGCTTCTTTTGCGAGACAGAATTCTCATTCGAGTCACGCCCGAACTCGTATTTCACCAAAATGTGTTGCGGCAGCTGCGAGAAAAGCTCGCCGAATACAAGAGGGCGAAAGGAGAGCGAATCTCTGTGTCTGCGTTTAAGGAGTTGACCGGAATCAGCCGGAAATATGCTATCCCTCTACTTGAATATTTGGACCGGGAGCGGGTGACGCGGCGAGCCGGAGATGAGCGTGTTATACTTTGATTTCAGAAGGTAGGGCAGCACTTTCTAGCGGCTGCGCGCATAGCAGTTCTTACGGGGGCAGGAGGATCTATGGAATTTCCAATGCACTGGCTGATTTTGCTGGTGATCGTGCTGGTTCTATTCGGCGGAAGGAAGATCCCCGAATTAATGCGCGGCCTGGGCGAAGGAGTACGCGGGTTTAAGGAAGGAATGTCCGGCTCGCATTCCCAGTCTGCACCACCCGCGGCGCAAGCGTCTACTCCGGTTGAAAAGCCTGCGGAGGACAAAAAGTAGTATCGCTCCACGCACTACCCGTACAAGAGATCGTTTCAACAAGGCGGCCAGTCAGGCCGCCTTTTTTGTTTGACTAATCCGCTGTTCACGACGATCGCTTTTGAACTGTCAGGATTCAGGTGAAGCCAATTTCAGCCAGCGCTCTGGACAAGTGGGAGAGCGGCAAACCCATCACGTTGAAATAGCATCCTTCCACACGCGGAATGAAACGTCCGGCGATGCCCTGAATGCCGTAAGCGCCTGCCTTGTCGAAGGGCTCACCACTGGCAAGATATTGGGTGATCTCTTCCGACGACATGCTGTTGAAGTGGACCTGCGTTACTTCAACAAATTGTCTGCGCTCTGCGTCAGGCAGCCGAATCAAGGCAACGCCCGTCACCACTGAATGGGTGCGCCCGGAGAGTCGCTCGAGCATCTGGCGCGCATCCTCGGTTGTGCGAGGCTTACCCAG
>DATBGM010000047.1:0-20639 GCA_036557945.1 Bryobacteraceae bacterium
AAACGACGCAGAGTGTCAATTCCGCCACCATCCTGATTGCCGATAAACGCGGGCGCGAAGAGCTGCTGCGCGCGTTACAAGGACACCGCAGCGGAATCCGCCGCCGTCTCGTCGATACTGTCCGTTCCCGAGAACCGGAGCCCTCGCGCTTCGCACACCTCAAATCGGTCCGCACGTGGCTGGAATTTCTGCTGCCGGCGGCTATCGGCGCCACGCTCTGGTTTTTGATCGATTCGCATTTTTAAGGATTCCCGCGCTTAGCCGCACGGCTCGGTTTCAAAAGATGTTGACACCTTCACAGATTGCGCGCTATACCTAGCTAGGTATGCCCAAGAGCCCGAACGACAAGCTGCAGGGCACATTGACGCTTCTTGTCCTTCGCACGCTCGAGTCGCGGGGCCCGCTGCACGGCTATGGATTATGCGAGCACATCCACGCGATTTCCGAAGACCTGCTGCAGGTGGAGGAAGGCTCGCTGTATCCGGCGCTACACCGCATGGAGCAGGATCAGTGGATTGCGTCAAAGTGGGAAGTCACCGAGAAGGGCCGCAAAGCGAAGTTCTATTCAATTACCGCCCGCGGTAAAAAACAACTGGCTGACGAGCACGAAAACTGGGCCAGGCTGACGCGGGGTGTAACCCGCGTGCTACGTTATTCGTGACATCCGGAGCCGAGCATGCCATGGTACGTGCGCTGGCGGAACGTTTTTCGAGAGGAACGTCTCAATGACGAACTTGAAAACGAGCTGCAGTACCACCTGGCGGAAACCGCCGATCGCCTCATTGCGGAAGGCATATCGCCCAAAGACGCGCTTCGCCTCGCCAGGCTGCGCCTGGGCAATTACTCCATTCAGAAAGAGAGCACACGCGACATGAATATTGCGGCCTGGCTGGACTCGGTCCGCGCCGACCTGGTTTACGGATTAAGACAGTTGCGGCTGAGCCCCGGGTTCACAGCCGTCGCGGTGCTGTCGCTCGCTTTGGGCATCGGCGCAAACACGGCCATTTTTCAATTGGTGAATGCCATACGGTTGACGACATTGCCCGTGAAAGATCCGCAGCAGCTTGTCGTAATCGACTGGGAAAAGAATTCCTCGCGCGGAGGGCACTGGTCCAGCCGCAGCGCTAACTTCACTTACATACAGTGGGATGAGATCCGCAAACTGCAGCAGGCATTTTCGGACGTGCTGGCCTGGAGCGCCGGGCGTTTCAATCTCACCAATGGCGGGGAGCCGCGCTTTGCTGAAGGACTCTTCGTGAGCGGCAACTTCTTTCAGGCGCTCGGAGTACACGCGATGCTCGGGCGTACCCTGACGGGCGAGGACGATAATGCGGCGTGCAATGCCGGCGCGGTGATCAGCTATCCATTCTGGAAACGCGAATTCGGCGGCGACCGCAGCGTACTCGGACGCAAGCTGACCCTCGATGGTTATTCGGTTCCCGTGATCGGCGTCACTCCGCCTTCCTTCTTCGGCGTGGAAGTCGGGAATCGTTACGATGTTGCGATTCCGCTGTGCGCGGACCGTCTGCTGGCCGAAGACAAGAAGGGGCGAATTCCGGGCCGCATGGATTGGTGGCTCTCTCTGATGGGCCGCTTGAAACCGGGCTGGACAGTGAAAAACGCGAGCGCGCATATGCGCGTTCTCTCGCCCGGAATTATGCGCGCGACGTTGCCCGCGGAATACCGGCCGGATGCGGCCAAGCGCTTCGAAGCCAATAAACTGTTGGCGACGGAAGCGGGTACCGGTGTCTCGGGGTTGCGTGAGCAATACGAACGCCCGTTATGGCTGCTGATGGCGACAACCGGACTCGTGCTGTTGATCGCCTGTGCCAACCTGGCGAATCTGCTGCTGGCACGCGCGACAGTGCGCGAACCGGAGATCGCGGTGAGATTAGCAATGGGCGCGTCGCGCTGGCGAGTGGTGCGGCAGTTTGTCGCCGAAAGCCTGCTGCTGGCGATTGTGGGTGCGCTGCTTGGAGCGGCATTAGCGCTGGTTCTTAGCCGGGCTCTGCTCGCCTTTATCAGCACTTCCGAAAATCGGATTTTTGTCGAGATCACATCCGACTGGCGCGTGCTCGGCTTTACGGCGGCGCTGGCGGTACTGACTTGCCTGCTATTCGGCTTACTGCCCGCCTTGCGGTCCACTCACCTGTCTCCTGCAGCGGCCATGCGCTCGGAGGGCCGCAGCGTTACAGCCGGCCGTGAGCGATTCAGCTTGCGGCGCGCGCTGGTCTGCACGCAAGTTGCGCTTTCGCTCGTGCTGCTGGTCGGCTCGTTCCTGTTCGTGCGAAGTCTGCATCATCTGCTCACGGCCGATCCGGGCTTCGCTAGCGAAGGCGTGCTGCAGGTGGGCATCGATTTCAGCAAAGCGCCCTATGCAAAAGAGCAGCGGCTCAACATTTATCGCGACTTAACCGAACGGTTATCCGCCATACCGGGCGTTGTGTCGACTGCACAAGTCGGCTTCACGCCCGTCAGCGGAAGCGGCTGGAATAATTCTGTAGGTCCGGATGGAGCGCCGGCTGCGGAAAGTAAGAAGAATGCATTTTTCAACCGCGCCTCGCCAGGTTATTTTCGGACAATGGGCACGCGTCTGCTGGCGGGCCGCGAATTCAACGAGCACGACACGCTGAGCTCGACGAAGGTAGCAATTATCAATGAAGAATTCGCCAAGAAGTATTTCGGGGGCGCGAATCCGGTCGGCCATACGTTCCATCTGGAGGTCGGCGCGGGAAAACAGGAGCCGCTGTTCCAAATCGTGGGGCTGGTTGCGAACACGAAGTATTACTCGCTGCAGGAGGACTTCCGGCCGATTGGATTCTTCCCGATCGCACAGGACGAGACCCCGGGTCCAGGCGCCGATTTCGTGCTGCGCATCGCCGGGTCGCCTGGGTCGGTAATCAAGCGCGCCAAAGCCGTGGTAGCAGCGATGAGCCCTTCGATCAGCATTCAGTTCCGGCCGTTCTCCGAGCAGATTAAAGAATCGCTTTTGCGTGAGCGATTGATGGCAACTGTTTCCGGCGCCTTCGGCTTTCTGGCGGCGCTGCTCGCCACGCTCGGCTTATACGGGGTGATCGCGTACATGGTCGCACGCCGGCGCAAAGAGATCGGTGTGCGCATGGCGCTCGGCGCAGATCGGGCGCGCGTGGTTCGCCTGGTGTTACGCGAAGCGATGCTGCTGCTCACGATCGGACTGGCTGCCGGGATCGTACTTTCTCTATGGTCAGGGCAGGCGGCGGCGACACTCCTCTACGGAGTCAAGCCGCGCGACATTCTTTCGCTGGCTGCGGCAAGCGTTCTGCTGGCAGCCATTGCGCTGATTGCAAGCTATGTGCCGGCAAGGCGCGCCGCGGCAGACGATCCGATGGCAGCGCTGCGTACCGAGTAGCAGGCGTATCGTCGTCGAGATGCAGGCGAAAACGCTCACTCCACACGACCGTCAACAGGTACGCATTAACCGAAGGGGTGTTCGAGCGATGGGCTCTGCGGGGTGAAGAGTTCGGCGCCGTTGGAGGTGATGTACATATCGTCTTCGAGGCGCATACCAAATTGGCCGGGCAGATAGATGCCGGGCTCGTCGCTGAAGGTCATGCCGGGAGCGAGCGGGAGGGTGTTGCCGCGTACAAGGTAGGGCCATTCGTGTCCTTCGAGTCCGATGCCGTGGCCGAGCCGGTGGCTGAAGTACTTGTAATCGGGACCGTAACCGCCATCCACGATCACTTTGCGTGCGGCCGCATCGACCGCCTGGCACTCCACACCCGGACGGGCCGCCTTTAACGCCGCGCTCTGCGCCTGCTTCACCAGATCGAAAGCGCGCTTCATCTTATCGGTGGCTTTGCCGATGACGAAGGTGCGCGTGATATCCGAGTTATAGCCCTCAACTTCACAACCGTCGTCGATCATCACGAGCGAGTTATCACGAATTTTTTGCGGTTTTTCGGAACCATGCGGGAGAGCGCTGCCGGCATCCGTTTCGACGCTGGCCTCGCCCGGAAAACCGACCCGTTCGTAGGCTGCTGAGATGAGCTCTTCAGCCTGATTCTGGCTCATACCGGGCTCAAGCGCATGATAGACCGCTTGATAGACCGTAAGCGTGGCGCGGTTGGCGAGGCGCATGAGATCAAGCTCGTGCGCACTCTTGAGCATGCGGCAGCCAGCAGTGATGGAGGTCGCAGAGACCAGGTGAAGGCTCGGGGTGACTTTTGAGATGCCCTCGCTAAACACCCAGGGGGTGCTTTCGTCGATTCCGAGCGTGCCTGAGGAAATTCCGAGATTTTTCAGCCCGCCAGCCACTAACGTATATGGATTCTGGTCTTCATGCCAGGTAACGACGGCGGCATCTTCGAGCGGACCCCGGTTCAGTTGCTCGCGCGCCCGGTCTTCTTCAAAGGACGGCGAGACACAGAACGCTTTCCCGTGCGCCGGTATCAGGCAGGCAAACAAACGCTCCGAATTCCCCCACCGTATTCCAGTGAAGTAGAACAACGAGGCGCCGCCCACCAGCAGCACGGCGTCCATCTTGTTTTCAGCCATCAAACGTTGCGCTTTCACGATGCGCCCACGGCGCTCGCCGACGGTAATAGGCCGCACCTGGTCGCGCATAGATTGCAGGGCGGAAATCGAAGCCGGCAGTCTTTGTTGGCCGCTCGCGCCGAGTGATTTGCGCGTCAAGGCAAAGCATCCACATGCTCCGGCAAATAACCAGCTCCGGCGATTCGTCTGGTACTCACAGCGCATGAGTTTTCCGCATTTCTCCGCAAACTTTAGGCAGGAAAATCCTGATTCGAATATTCACCCTGAGATAACGGCAACAGTATAAACACTCATTATCGACTCCTCCAGTCACTTTGATGCAAGCGACGGTAAGCACAACGAATCCGGCCGGCAACCTGGGCTCATCTCTTGCCTTTGCAAAAGACCGCAAGGCAGGGAGCCTGGCCAAGCTGCTTTTCGTATCGCTTGCCGGAATGATTGTGATCAGCATCCTGTCGCTCGTGAACCTTTACCTACTGCGGCAGGCGGCGTGGTGGCGGAATCACAGCCACCAGGTGATGGAGCAGATCGAGACTATCGAGCAATCGCTGTCGGCGGGCGCCGCATGGTATCAGGCATACCGCTTCACGAAAAATCCGGGTGATTTGTGGCGTTCCGACAAAGAGCTGGCGACCGCACAACAGAAACTCGCCACGTTTCTTGCTTCCACGACCGACAGCTCTGCCGAACAAAAGCAAGGCAGGGAGCTTGAATTCCGCTTGAAGAACTGGGCACAGGAAGCCTCCGTTCTGGCCGATACGGACCGCCCGTTTGTCGACGGGGCATCCATTCTCGAGGACATGCGCAAAGAGGAACGGCGGCTGCTCGAACCGCGCACACGGGAAATGGAGTTCATTCGTACCGGCACGGTGTACATCAATGCCGGCATGCTGCTGTTCTCGATGGCCTCGCTGGTTTTCTTATGGCGCAAGTGGAACCGGGAGAACGTGTGGACTGCAGCGGTACTGGAGCGTTTGTATGCCGCTGAGGCGCGTTTCGTCGCGTTTATGGATCATAGTCCGCTGCTGGCGTTTATCACGGATGCGCAGTCGCGGCTTCTTTATTCGAACAAGGCATGGGACCGCTCGATGGGGGCGGCATTTTCTTCTTCGGCGCCGTTCGCACCGAACGCCATACCGGATCAGCTTAAAGAACACGACCCGGAGATTCTGGCGAGCGGAAAGACGCTCGAATTTGTCGAGCGAGTACCGGCGCTGAATAACAAAACCGGCGACTGGTTTGTGGTGAAGTTTCCGTTTTCCTCGGACGGGCAGACCACATTACTGGGCGGTTTGGCGCTCGACGTGACGGAGTTCCGGCGTACACAGCGCGCGTTTGAGGAGAGCGAGGAGCGGCTGCGCCTGGCGTTGAAATCGGGCGCGATGCATGTTTGGGAACTTCGTATTCCTGCAGAGAGCGGCATCGATGTCCAGGATTATCCGCTGATCGACGAAGGATTGCCGAAAGGATTCACGTTCGGACAGGCGTTGCGGCATATCAGCCCCGAGTTCCGGGAGCACGTAGAGCGCGTGGTTCGCACCGCCATTCAAAACCGCGGCTCGTATCAGATTGTTTTTCGAACGATGGCCCGGAAATGGGTGGCCAGCTCCGGCACCGTTCAGCTCGACGAAGCGCGGCGACCGGTTCGGATTATCGGTTTTCGGCAGGACCAAACCGAAAAAATTGAAGCGGAAAAGACGCTGGCCCAGCTTACGAAACTCCACGAGGCGATTTTGAAAAGTACGCATGTCGCGCTGATTTCGATCGACAAAAACCGGCTCGTGACGAGTTGGAATCCCGCTGCCGAAAAATTGCTGGGCTACTCCGCCGAAGAAGTGGTCGGACATGCGACTCCGGATCTCTGGCTCGATCCCGAAGATCCGAAAACACAGGCCCGCCGGCTCGATCTGAACGGCAACCTGGATAGCAATCCATTTCTTTCACGCGCGCTTTTGCACGGCGAAGACACGGAGGAGTGCAGCTTCATTCGCAAGGACGGGTCGCGCGTGCTGGTGCGGCTCACGATCACTCCGATCTTCGATGAGAACGGACAGCTGGCGGGTTTTCTGGAACACGCGACGGATATCTCGGAGTTTCGCCGGGCCAGCCATCAGGTGCAGGAACTAAACCAGGCGCTGCAGGATACAGTCTCCGGCTGGGCGACGCTTGACCTGAATGGCCGTTACGTGACGGTGAACAAGGCGCACGCCGAGACAACCGGTTATGCAACGGAAGAGATGATCGGGCTGCCGTGGCAACAGCTTGTACACCCCGACGACCTGCCGCATATGACGGCCGTCTATCGGAGCTGCCTGACGACAGGAAGCGGGGAGGCGCTGGTGCGCGGTCTGCGCAAGGACGGCTCCATTATTTATCAGCACGTGCGCCTGGCCTCGACGCATGACTATCTGGGCAACCGCGTGGGCTCGTACTGGTTCATGCGCGACATGACGGCGCGCGTGGAAGCCGAGCGCAAGCTGGAAGCCTCGGAGCGGCGCTATCGCGAGTTCTTCGAATTCAACCCGCTGCCTTGCTGGACCTACAGCCCGCAGACGTTACGCATTCTGGATGTAAACGAAGCGGCGGTCCGCCACTACGGATACAGCCGCGAACAGTTTCTGGCGCTCACGGTGGATGATATCCGGATTCCGGAAGAAGCGGAGCTGATGGAACGCGAGCTCAGCCAGTTTTCGGGCCAGCCGTCGTGGACTTCGGGCCCGTGGCATCACCGGCGCGGCAATGGCGAGCTGATCGAGGTGGAATTGGCCGCCTGCGACCTTTCGGATACATCGCGTTTGAACGTCATTCGCGATATCACCGAGCAACGGCAAGCCGAGTTGATTCGCAAGAGCGAGGCCAAGCTGCAGGAAGCGCAGCACCTGGCGCGGCTCGGAAGCTGGGAGCTGGATACGCGCTCGGGGGCGGTGAGTTGGTCGCCCGAGACATATCGCATTTTCGGGTTCGACGAAGTTTCCGGCAGGTTTCCCTACGAAGAATTTCTCAACTTAGTGCATCCGGATGACCGCCAGCAGGTCGCGACAGCGGTAGCAACTTCGGTGCAGCGGCAGCAGATTTACGATCTGCAGTTTCGCATCGTGCGCCAGAACGGCGAGTTGCGCCATATTCACGGGCGCGGCAAGTACTCGAACGGCTCGCGGCAGTGCCTGGCGGGAACTATGCTCGACATCACGGAAGAAAAGCAGATTCAGGAAGCGCTGCAGCAGTCGCTCAATGAGAAGGAAGTGCTGCTGAAAGAGGTTCATCACCGCGTCAAAAATAATCTGCAGGTCATCTCGTGTCTGCTGAACCTGCAGGCGGCGTCGGTGGTGGAAGAGCAGGCTGCCAATGCGCTCCGCGAGAGCGAACGGCGCGTAATGGCCATGGCAGTGATCCATGAACGGCTCTACGGCAACAAGCGCATGGATCGTATCAATTTCCAGGAGTACGCGGAAGCACTTACGCAGGATCTGCTGCTTACCTATGCTCCGAGCGGCTCTCAAATCGAGGCCGAATACACCATGGCGCCGATCGAATTGAACATCGAGCAGGCGATACCATGCGGGCTCATCCTGAATGAACTCGTCACCAACGCCATCAAATATGCTTATCCGGCCGGCCACCCGGGCAACATATACCTTCACCTGGAACAAACGCCCGAGCGGAAAGTTCGTTTATCGGTAGAAGACCACGGGCGCGGTCTGCCGGAAAACTTCAACTGGAAACAATCGAAATCGCTCGGCGTCACCATCGTCAATCTCCTCACCAAACAATTGGGAGGCACTCTCGAGATCGAGTCCTCTCGCGCCAGAACTGCATTTACCGTCCTATTTCCGAAAGCGAGCTAGTAACATGTCTAACCACACAGAAAAGAAAATTCTGATCGTTGAAGATGAGCAACTCATCGCGCATTCGATCGAGCGAAGTCTGTTCAAGGCCGGATATTCGGTGCCGGGTATGGCCGCCTCAGCACAGGAAGCATTCGAACAGATCGAACAAACCAAACCGGACCTGGTTCTGATGGATATACACATCCAAGGACCGAGCGATGGAGTCGAGACGGCCAAAGTGATACGCGAACGCTATCACTTGCCCGTGATTTACCTGACTGCGCACGCCGACGTGGACACGCTGGAGCGCGCCAAGATCACTGAGCCGCTGGGTTACCTAGTGAAGCCGGTAAACCATGCCAATTTACCCAGTTCGATTGAGATGGCTTTGTACAAGCACAAGATCGACCGGCAACTGGAAGAAAACCGCGCGCTGCTCTCGACAATTCTGGGCTCGATCGCGGAAGCAGTGGTTGTAACCGACGCTGACGGCAATGTCCAGTTTCTAAATTCGGCCGCGGAAACGCTGACCGGCTGGACACAGGAGGAGGCGATCGACAAATCGTTCGACGAAGTTGTGCCGCTCGACGGAGGCCTCGGCTCATCACTGCTGGCGCGAGCTCTTGCAGGCAGCAAGGCTATTCTCGTGCCGCGCGACACGACGCTTCAGACCAAAGACGGAAGAACGATTTTCATCGATGGCCAGATTGCGATCAGCCGGGCACGCGGACGTTCGGCGGGAGCAATGGTTACACTGCACGATGCAACGGTGCGCCGTCAGGAAGAACAGCGCGTACGGCAGGAGCAGCGGATGCTTTCGGTTGGCCAGATGGCGAACGATATCGCCAACGATTTCTACGGGCTCTTCGATCTGATCGCAAGTTTCAGCGAGCAGCTCAGCGAGCGTGAAGAGGATGAAGAATTCGTAGCCGATATCGGTGGGTACATCAATCGCGCCAGTCGCGCCGGAGTTACACTTTCGCGGCAACTGGTTGATCTCGGCAGTAATCAGGGGTCGCGGCCGGGACTCATTAACCTGAACGAAATCATTGCCGAGCGCCTGCCGCTCTATAACCATCTGGCGGGTTCCACCATCTCGGTGGAAACGCAACTTTCAGACGAACTGGACCTGGTGCTGAACCACGCGCTCCATCTGGAAAAGCTGACGTTAAACCTGGTCCTGAGCGCCAAACATTCTATGCCCTATGGCGGCACAATCGTGGTCTCGACGTCCAATGTGAGCGGGCCGGGCGAGAAGGGCACCGCCGACAAGCGGTTCATCAAGTTGGCAGTAGAAGCGCATCGCAACCCGCCGAACGGGACTGCGCCCGCCCAGTTCGCCTCGCACGCGCAAAATTCGGAGCTGACGCTGACGGTCGTAAACGCGATCGTTGCGGTGAGCGAGGGAACGATCAGTACGACCGAAGAATCGGAGACCGTATCAACAACCGAAGTGCTGCTGCCGGCGATCGCATCGGTAACTGCGGCGGGCGTTGAATTGCCGAATATCAAGCGCCGCACGGTGCTCACGGTCGGCGTCGACGCTGCGCCTGGACAACTGCTCGCTAACGCGCTCGAGAATACGGGATCGACGGTGCTGCAGTTGAGCGATGTTCAGAACGCTTCGATGGTGCTGGCGTTTGTCGAAAATTCGGTGGACTTAGTGATCATCGACACCACCAACTTACCGGCGGCAGCGCAGCGGCGCATCTTCAACACGGTTTCGGTGCGCTGGCCGGAGGTAAAGTGCTTGCTGCTTTCGTCAAAGGAAGAGCAGACTTCCGGAATCCCGGGAGCCAGTGTACTTGCACGTCCTTACGAGGTCGAAGACCTGGTAGCGGCGGCGGAAGGGATGCTGGGCGCCCGGGAAGAGAGCAAGGCTCAGGCCTCGGCAGCGGGCACCGAGAAACGCACAACTGCCGTCCCCAGATAGATCTCGTCACCTGAACGCAGGAGCGTTCCGCGAGGGTTGTGATGCACAGCGAAGCTCAAACCCTCGCGGACGATCCAGATTCCGCAGTTTTCTTCGCCCTGGTAGACGCGGTCGTTGAAGAGACGGTATTCGTTGGTAGCGGGCGAGCGGACGATGTGCGCGTGCTCGCGCGAGACGGTTTGGCCTGGTTCATCATCGCCGGAAAAGGCGAGATCGTTGCGGCGGGAGGGACCACTCTTGCGAAATACCTCGGCCGTGCGCCCGATATTGGTGCGCGGCTTTTCCAATTTGAGCCTGCTGTGATTCGCCGTACCTTGCAACACCGTTAAAACCGCCGCGGCGGACGGCGTCGCTTCGGGGTTCCCGATTAGCTGCGGATGCATAACGGTTTCCACCGCGATCCACGTTTCACCCTCGACCGGCATGCGCGGGTTGGTCACAAATTCCACGGTAAGAGCCGGCGGGAAGCGGAAGCCGCTGCGTTTCAGCGCTGTTTTCAGTTCTTCCGTAAAATACGTCAGCAGGAATTCGCTGCTGAAGACCGCCTGCTGCTCTTCCGGTATGCCGAGTAAATGGATGCGAACCAGGTCGTAGGCGAAGACGTTGCTGCCCCCGACGCGATGGCTCTTATTTTTGATGGTGTCGATGGCGGTAAGGCGTATTTCTGCCAGTTCGGGCGCATCCTTCGCGAGCCGATGCGATTCGAAGGGCGATTCGAATACGGCGCGGCCGAGTTTTTCAAAGATGTTGGAGAGTGGCATAGCTACTTGTTGACGATTCCAAGATTTTCCGCCGCTTCCACGATCTGGCGCGCGAGAGGGGCGGCAGTCTTTGCGCCGTAGCCGCCGTGCTCAACGATAACTGCGAAAGCGATGCGGTCATTTACGGGTGCATCGTAGGGGGCAAAGCCGAGAAACCAGGAATGCGGCTGGCCGAGATCGAGTTGCGCAGTTCCGGTTTTTCCGGCGACAGCAAGATCTGCACCCGACATAGCAGTGCGAGCGGTGCCGCTTGTGACAACGCTGCGCATAGCGGCGGCAAGCAGACCGGCCGAAGCCGGCTGCAACACAGCAATGGGAGGCCTGGTCCTTCCATCGCTGATATCGCTGACCCAGCGGCCCTGCGGCATCTGGCCTTGCGCGGCGATGGTGGCGGCTACACGCGCCATCTCGAGCGGAGTGGCGACAACCGTACCTTGACCGTAGGCGGCGAACGGAAGCATCTGCTTTACATCTGCCTCGGAACCGGCGTTGATTCCAAACCGGGCGGCAGTTTCACGCAACGCTTTCGCGCCAACTACCGATACTCCAAGCTGCGCGAAATAGGCATTGCAGGATACGGTGATCGCTTGCGGCAGATCGAGGACGCCGTGGACACGGTCGCCGACGTCGTCGCGCACGGGCCTGCGCCAGCCGCGAATGACGACGCCGACACGTCCATCGCTCAAGCGGCTGCAGCGAAACGTCCTCTGGGCGGCATGGGCGTCGCGTTCGAGCGCGGCGGCCGCAGTCACGAGCTTGAAGGTGGAGCCCGGAGGATATTCGCCGTAGCGCGCGCGGTCGAGCAGTTCGTCATCGTTCGGCGCTTCCATGGAAGGCAGCGGCCAGCTGGCAAAAGCCAGAACGTCGCCGGTAGCAGCGTTCATCACGACAGCGGCGCCCTTTTCTCCGCGCGTGAAACGTGTGCGGACGATATCTGCGATTTTGAGCTGGAGGCGGATATCGATCGTGGTCCGCACGTCGCGCTGGCGTTCGAACAGGGCAGCAATGGCCGGGTTGTCGGGCCGGTGACGATAGCGGACGACGCTCGCCAGCTCCTGGTAGTCCCTGTAGCCCTGCAGTTTCTGATTCGAATCGTGTTCGACGAGCGAAGCATTCGAGGCATGGAAGCGTTCGCCGGTGCGCCAATCGCCTAACAGGTGCAGGGTGACGGTTCCGAACGGGTAATAGCGCGAGGAACCCGGTTTCAGCGATGGATCGAGCGATGTCCCGAGTTGCTCGTATTGCGCCCGGTGCTGCTCCACCTTACGCCAGTCGCTGGTCGCGAGCAGGATGCCGTTGCGATCATAGATATCGCCGCGCGGAATCATGGCGGCGAGAAGGCCAAGGCGGGGATTTCGTTCGGGCCGCTTGACGCCGTCAGCGGTGAAGACAAAAGTCTCTTTCGCCAGCAGATCCTGATCGTGAAAGATTTCGAGCCAGGCTGCGCGCGTGACAAGCACGAGCGCGCAAATACCGAGGAGAGCCGGCACCATGCGTAGTGGTTTGCCAAACAACGGTTCGAAGAGCGCTTCCGGTTTCTCAGTCCAGGCTTGGGAGCGCGCGACTTGATTCGAGATACCGGCCAGCAGGGCGCAAACCAGGAAATTTGCAAGCATCGCCGTGTTACCGGAACTGAGAAACGGCGAGACAACACCGGAGAGCGGAATGAGTCCGAGCACGCCACTCGAAATGAGCAGCATCTCACAGGCGAGCAGGCTTCCCAGCCCGGCGGCGAGGAAGAGCGAGTATTCATCGGGCCCGCGTGCCGCAATTTTGAACGCGCGGCGGACGAGCACCGTGAAAAGTAAACAGATGATGACGACACCCGGGAATCCCCATTCCTCGGCGATGGCTGGCAGAACCAGGTCGGTGTGGCCTGCCGGGATGACGCTTGGGTCGCCTCGGCCAAGCCCCGATCCCACCGGCCCGCCGGTTGCGAAAGCCCAGAGCGAATGGGCCAGTTGATCGCCGCCGCGCACATCATTATTCCAGGGCGAGAGCCACATCGAGACGCGGTCTACTACCGTGTGCGGCGTGCCGAAACGGTAACCGAGCGCAAATCCGCTGACCAGCAGTGTCAAACCGAGCAGCGCCAAACCGCCCCGGCTTCGCGCGAGACCGAAGAGTGTCAGGAACAGGAGACCGGTAATCAGCGCGGGACCCATGTCCTTCAGGACAAAGAACAAGACGAGCGCGCAGCCGACACCAATCAGTACTGGCAAGACATGACTGGCGCGCGGCAGCTGGAGCCAGTGCAACCAGCGGGGTATCCAGCGCTTCTGTTCTAAATCGCGCAGCCTGTTCCAATTCCTGGCAAAATAGCCGGCGAGAAAGAAGACCAGCAGTAGTTTGATCACTTCAACCGGCTGAAACGGACCGAGATTCACGCGCGCGTCGCTGCCGGTCGGCCCGGAACCGAAGAAAAGGAGAGCGCCGAAGAGGGCGAGGGCCAACCAAAGCGGAGTGTAAACCAGGCGCACGAAATTGCGGCTTTGAAATGCCTTAAAGAGCGGCAGAAGAAGCAGCACGCAACCTGCTACACAGCCCCAGCAAAACTTGCGGAACTCGAGGGTGTCGCGCAGCGGGTCGCGCAGACTTAACATGAGCGCGAGGCCGATGCCGGTCAAAGCATGCAGCGCAGGGAGGATCGCCGGATCGGCGCGAAATTTCAGAGCCCGCCAGAGGAGGTGGACAAACCAGAAAGCGGCGAAGTATGCGGCCGTCCAGAGAGCCAGGACGCGATAGAATTCGCCGGGTGTGCGCACAATGAGACGCGGTTTGATCTTCGCAAGCGGCAACAGATGCAGACGAGCGAGCGCCCCCACATTGGCCAAAGGACGATTGCGCTCGAGGTAGGCGGTTAGCCGCTCAGCGTCTGCGCCGCTCAGTTCCCTGCCCGCGGCGGCGCGCAGAAAATCCGGGAGGTTGTTAATGGAATTTGCGGCGTTCAGGTTCAGCAGTTCGCCTGAGCGCAGCCGGTCTTCGACTCCGGCCAGATCCTGACGTCTGGCGGAGGCAACCAGCAGAACAGCAGTCGCTACGAAGAGCGTCGCGGCCGCCAGCCAGTAGAACTCCCGCCGCCTTTCGGAGCCTCGGCCATTTGCGATGAGCTCCAGCTCGAGCGCAAGGCGGCTATCGCTGCGCCGCGTTATCGCCATCGCAGCGTACCGCCGCCGCCGCGACGCCCGAGCCGCACATTTAACAAAACCATATGCGTTTTGGGAGCGGGCGATTGGAGAAGAGTGTTTTCGAGATCTGCGCGCTCATTCTGCTCTTTTTCGATGCGCGCCAGGTTCATGCCTGAGTGGGAGAAGCCGTTGATCGGCTCATACAGGTTGCGGGCCCGGTTGAAATCGTCGCGGGCCAGACGCAGCCAGCGCAGCGCATCCTCTCGGGAGGTATCGGAAGCGGCATGGGCGCGAGCGAGTTCCTGCTCCGCGCGAAACAGGTAAGCATCGGCCTGCTGTTCGAATTCGCGCGGCCCAAGATGATAGCCGAGAGCCTGCGCGCGATGTAGGGCGGCGAGTGCTGCGCCGATATTGTGAACGTTATGCGTGTACAAACGAGCCAGTCCCAGCGGGGGAACAGGCGAATCCGGAAGCAAGTCGGCGGCTTTGCGAAATTCTGCGTAGCTGGTGTGAACCCCGGCGCGCGAACGATCACGCAGATAGAGGAATCCATTCGCCAGATGAAACTCGCCCAGCGCTTTTCGATCGGCAGGATCCAGTTGCAGTGTGTAAAAAGCGCAAAGGCGGGCGCTAGACCAGTTGAAGCGCACTTCGTCGTCGGAGCTGCGACGGAATTTATCGATCAGGCCAGCAGCAGAATCGATAAGATTGGCGCGGAAAGATGCTTCCGCCGAGGCCGTCGAGACCAAGCGGCGCCACCAGCTCGCACGCGCCTGCACGATGTGATAAAGCTGCCAGTCCGAGAGCAACGCCTGTTGCGGGAGCGCTGTGTAGTCTTTGCGCTCGTTGAGCGAACGGCTAATCTTCTCGAGCCGGAGATGATACGCAAGCGGAACAAAGAGCAGCAGTCCGGCCAAAATGCCCGCCAGCAGCGCTGCCATTAGCGAATAAGGCGCGGCGACAAATCGCGGCACGGTAGACACGAGTGGCCGCGCAACCGTTTTGCTGCTGAACCGGGGGGGCGGCGTTACAAGAAATTCGTGCAGGTCAGATTCAAAGGCGGCGGCAGAGGAGTAGCGATCATCGAGTTCGGCGGCAAGCGATTTCCGCAGTATCGATGCGAGCTTAGGAGGGCAGGAGGCGGGTATGGCTAACGCCGGCTTGGTCTGGATGAGCTTTTCCAGCTCGCGCGTGTCGCGCGCCTGAAACGGCGGCGCGCCGGTGACCATCTCGAAAAGTGTCACCCCTGCCGCCCAGAGGTCCGCATGCACATCGATACGGTATTCCCTCAGTCTTTCGGGCGAGCAATAACTCGGACTTCCCAATTCGTGATGCGTCAGCTCGCGGCCCGGCTGAATGACCTTGGCAATGCCGAAATCAAGCAACCGTAGCTGGTCGCCCGCGCCGATTTGAATATTGGAGGGTTTGATATCGCCATGTATGACGGCGGGTTTGGGCGTGCCGTTGCCCCATGCGAATTCATGCAGCGTACGCAATTGCCGGCACATTTCGGCCGCGTAACGCACGGCGCGCGCGGGTTCGAGTTTACCTTCGGAGTTGAGAATCTCGGCAACCGTGCGGCCCGGAAAATACTCCATGGCCAGAAAAAACTGTCCCTCACGCTCACCCCATTCGTAGATTTCGAGAATCTCGGGGTTGTTTGCATGTAAATCGTGCTGAATGCGAGCACCGCGCGATTCTGCTTCGACAGTTGCGCGAGCGGTCGTCCGATTCGCATTTTCGATGATCTTTACGATCACCGGCAAGCGCCGTTCGCAATCTTCGGCCAGGTAGACATCCGTCATGCCCCGGGCGAGCAGGCGCACGATCTTGAATTTGCCGAATTGTTCGCGTTCCATCATAGGCCGACGCTTGATTTCTGCATCTCAGGTGCGCGCTTCGAACAGTAAGGTGAGTACTTCGCCAAGGATAATTTCGGCGCGCGCGGGCAGGATGTCTTCCATACCTTTGACAAGGCGTTTACCGTTGACCCAGGTGCCGTTGGTGCTCGCATCCAGAGCAGAGAAAATTCCGGTAGCCGGGTCGCGGCGGATCGTCAGATGGTTGCGCGAAATCTCGTCGGTGGCGCGCAACACGAGATCGACGGGCGCTCCGTCGCCGCCGCGCCCGATGCGTACCTGGTTCTGTTTTACAAGGTACGTTTGCGGGCCGGCATCGCCTTCATAGTGGATGGCAGCATAGGCCGTTTGGGCGTTCGCATTCGGCAAAGGGCGCGTCACGGCGGGCTCGCGGCCGAGCAGCGTAGTCCGGGTTCCGCGAAAACCGGCCGGCACATTTTCATTCAACTGCGAATGGATTTCCACATCACCCGAAGGGACATCGGGCTCGGGAAGAAAATCGAGAACCCAATCGCGACATGCAATTTTGAATTCCCTCGAGGCACCTCGTTTTCGTCTGGACGGCCCGAGTAATGCGCCATTCCACTCCGCCACGCGCGCTCGCAGTGCTTTGCGGGCATCTTCCATGACCAGGTCGAACACTCCGCTCAACGCCGCGTGGTCCTCGGGGTTCAGGTAGACGGTAAACACGCACGGAAGCAGAACGCTGTAGGCCATCTCGAAGCGCCCGATCTCCATGTTGCGGATCAGTTCGCTTACAATGACGTTCCCACTTAGTCTCGGTTCCTCGAGAGTCTGCCTGCGGTGCGCCAGAGGGAAGGCTCCTTTTGGAGAAATCGTACCTCAAATCGGACGAGCGCAGGGAGAATAGCACGTAAATGTGAGAAAGTTGACACCGTTGTTAGACTGTTGATTTGGGAGGTTGCCGGGTCCGTTTTTTGGTGTACGATACGGGTTTAGCAGCAGGCGAGTATGGTTGGCCGCGAAGATCTCGATCCACTGGCTCCGCAGCGGGAAGCAGCCATTTTCTATGGCCTGTTCCTGCGCGGACATTCGGCCGAGGATCTCCGGCGCGATATCGATGTTCCGCGCCCTTTGCTGAACAAGTGGCTGCAACCTCGCCGCTATGAGCGAGGCTTCCGCGATTCGCTCCGCCAGATGTACACGTACCGGAAACGGGTGCTGGCGATTTTCGACGAACTGGTCCTGCGCGAAAAATATCGGATTCGCGTGAATTGACCGCCTGCCCCTACTCAGTTCCAATCTTTTTGGAAGTTTTCCCTCCGTTTCGGTACAGGTGCGCGCACTTAATCGCATCCTGGTGAATTTCGCTTCCGTACCAGTACTCATAACGTCTTTTTCGTATGCCGATTCCGCTATAGTAAAGTCTCAACTGTAGTAGGTTCGATTTTTTAGCAAAGTTGCCCAATTTCTGGTGTCGGAGCTGGAGCGGGGACTTTGAGTGTGTTTTCGGAGGCACACGTTCAGTGGGTTATTGGAAGGCGGAAGGGGCCATGCGGATCTGCGTGGTTTCGGATTCCAGCGAGCTTCAGACGCTGCTCGATTATGAGCCAGCGCTTACTGTCCTGGCAACTTCGCCCGGGCACACGGTTCCAGAAGCAGATGTCTACATCTGGGATTGTCCACCCGATTTAGAACTGCGCGGGCAACTTGCCGCACATGCGGAGGCGCAGCACTTCCTGCTCGCCGATCCTAAACATCTGGAAGCTTTTGGCGAGCTGCAGAGTAGCGCCTGTGTACTTCTCAAGCCATTTGCAGCCTTTCGCCTGCACGCTTTCATAGAGCTGGCATGGAAGACTTGGCAGTTGCGCAAACAGGTTCAGGAAACCGACAGTTTGCGCTCGGATCGCGACGCTCTCCTGCAGTATGTTCTGGAAGTAAACCTGAAACTACAGGAGTACGATCAGGAGCGCAACAATTTTTTGGCACGGGCGCTGCACGACTTCCGTGCACCGCTAACCGCGCTGTTGGGCTATTGCGATCTGTTGAGTGAAGGAAAGATCGGAATTGTCTCGAGCGCACAGCGCGCCCTGCTGGAGCGCATGCGGATCAGCGCCAAGCGGCTCACGAGATTAGCCGGAGGAGCACTCGAACTACTGGCCGAAGGACGTTTTGAGAAAGCGCCGGTGCGGACGCCGGGCGATCTCGGCGAAGCGTTGAGCCAGGCGCTGCATGACGTGTATCCGATGGCGAAAGAGAAGGACATCGAGCTCAAAATCGAAATTCAGCCCGCCGGCGGATTGTTGCTGTTTGAAGCCGAGCAGATGCAGCAAGTGCTGGTGAATCTGCTGGAAAATGCCTGCAAATTTACACCGCGCGGCGGGATCATCGAAGTGCATTCGTATCCGCGCGTTGACGACACGCGATCAAGCCGGGCTCAGGCAAGTCCGGCCGAGCATCAGGAGAACGGGAATCGCGCACGAATCCCGGCGCAGCCGGCCAACGTGTACCAGGTCGATATCAGCGACTCGGGTCCGGGAGTGCCGGAAGCGCTTGCGGAGAAGATTTTCGAGCAGTACACCACCTATGGCGGCGGCGCTGACCGGTCGGTCGGTGGATTGGGTCTCGCCATTGCGAGGGCGATCATTCGGGCGCATGGCGGAAAAATCTGGGCTACACCCACCGCCGAAGGCGGCCGATTTTCATTCATGCTGCCGCTCCAGACACCTTCCATTCTTCCGGCGGAAACTCCGCTCGAACAGTTCGCGTCCGGTTCCGAAAATGCGCTATCGCGCTGAAAAAGAAACGCAGCAGAAAGTGATGTCCAACGTGCATACAGTTTTAATCGCGGAAGATGAGCCGGAGATTCGCGACTACCTTGGTCTTGCGCTCCGTTGTGAAGGGTACGGCGTTGAGTTTGCCCGGGATGGTGAAGAGGTGGTCCATCATCTGGAGCGCAACAGCACGAATATCTCATTGCTGCTGATGGATCTGATCATGCCGCGGAAAGACGGCTTCGAAACTCTGAAGCAGGTTCGCGGCGGCTGGCCCGGCCTGCCGGTGATTACGCTTTCCGGTTCCTGCACCCCGGCGAACGTAGCGACTGTTCTCAAAGGAGGCGCGATTGATTTTCTGGCAAAGCCGATCGCACACGCGGACCTCATACGTGCGGTGGAGACCGCTCTCAGCAGCAAACCGCAATGGACGGTTACACCCGAGCCGATCCGGCTAAAACCTGTCGAGCACGCCGCGCCCAAGACCTGGAGTGAAACCTGCGATTCCTTGCTGCAGAACGTTGGCGCTTCCGATGTACCAGTTCTGTTACGTGGTGAGACCGGGGTCGGCAAGGAAGTGCTGGCGCGGCGGCTGCATGCGCAATCGAAACGATCGGCCCGCCCATTTCTGAAGCTGAATTGCGCTGCGCTCCCTTCCGAACTTGTCGAAAGCGAGCTGTTCGGATACGAGCGGGGAGCCTTCACGGGGGCCTTCAAGAACACGCCTGGCAAATTCGAGATGGCCAACAACGGCACGATTCTTCTCGATGAGATCGGCGATATGGATTTCAAGCTGCAGGCCAAGCTGTTGCAAGTCCTGCAAGACCGCGAATTTCTACGGCTCGGGGCAAAAGAGACGTTACGGGTGGATGTGCGCGTGATGGCGGCAACGCATTGCGACCTGGAGCGGGCCATTCTCCAGGGCCGCTTCCGCGAGGACCTTTATTACCGGCTGAACATCATAGAAATTCATGTGCCGCCGATGCGCGAGCGCAAGGACGAAATTATCGGTCTGGCAGAAACGTTCGCACAGCGATACGCACCGGGAGAAGTCGTTGAACTTCCGCCGGATCTGAAAGGGGCGCTGCTTGATCACGACTGGCCGGGCAATGTACGCGAGCTCGAGAACGTTATCCGCAAATTTCTAGTGATTCGCAACACGGATACGGTGGTTCGCGAGCTTCGTCGCAAAGCGCGGGTCGTGGCGTTTCCGGGACCGGCGAGGCCGAAAGCAGAGCCGGAGGAGATATCGGTCAGCGCACGACCGGCGGAACCGCCGCACCCGCCTGTCATGTTAGACGCGCCCACCAGACCGACGAAAGAATCAGTCGTCGCCGAACGCTCGTCCACCTTGATGGATCTCGACAACGATCGTAAACGTGCGGAAAAGGATGCGATCCTTGCCGCGTTGAATGCCGTGCTCTGGAATCGTAAGAAAGCTGCAGTTCTGCTGAAGATCGACTATAAAGCGTTGCTTTACAAGATGAAGAAGCTCGGTATCGGCGACGGAAACCTATAAGTTATAGTCGTTCGCTCAGGACTTACTAACTCGCTGAAGGAGCTTTCTTACCTGGCTTGGTCCGGAGCCGTACATTGGCCGGCGCCGGAGGGAGCGGTCGGAATCGACGCGAGATATTGATAGATCGCGCGCAGCTCGTTTTCATTCATATTCCGGAAAGTGGGCCAAGGCATCACCTGTAAAATGTGTCCGGCATTGTGCGCCGAAACACCGTTCTGCATGGCGTTCTTGAATTGGGCATACGTCATCCCGCCCGGTCGGCCGGAGGTATCGGGCGTCAGGTTGGGAGATACGATGCTGCCGTTGACAAACGGGGTCCCGCCCGAGAGAAAGTTGGGGGTGTT
>DATBGM010000048.1:0-5196 GCA_036557945.1 Bryobacteraceae bacterium
GCAAGCCGCTGCGCGGCAAGCAGCTTTCGACTTATGTGCTGGCAACAGCGAGCGACGGTTATGCCGTGCTGTATGCGCTGGCGGAGCTCGATCCGAGCGTAACGGATTCGGAATTGATTGTGGCGGACCGCCGGGAGGGGCAGCCGCTTGCCGCAGAGGAAGGGCCATTGCGGATTGTGGCTCCACACGACAAGCGGCCAGTGCGCTCACTGCGCATGCTGCGGGCAATCGATGTCGTGCAGCTTTCCAGGTGAGTTCTCATGACGGTAAGGGAAGGGAAGAGCAGCAAACGGCACGAGCCCGAGTGAGACCTTCGTTGCGATTGTCTGACAGAAAGGCTGCCTGCTACTCTGCATCCGCTTGTCTTGTTACACTAACGGTTTGAACCTCGCTTCGGTTTAATTGCCCTTGCGCGCCTTCGCGTGGTTTCCGTGGCCATTCCATCCAAAAGGAGTTTCCAGTCTTCCATGAAATATATTTTTACGTCCGAGTCGGTTACTGAAGGTCATCCCGATAAGATTGCCGATCAGGTCTCCGATGCTGTCCTGGATGCCGTTCTGAAGGACGATCCGCAAGGCCGTGTGGCCTGCGAAACGCTGGTGACGACCGGAATCTGCGTGGTAGCGGGCGAGATCACGACCAAGACGTACGTGGATGTGCCGCGGCTGGTGCGCGGTGTGATCAACCATATCGGCTATAACGACGCCGCCTTCGGCTTCGACTGCAAGACTTGCGCGGTGGTAAACATGATCCAGGCGCAGTCGCCGGACATCGCGATGGGCGTGGACACGGGCGGAGCAGGGGATCAGGGCCTCATGTTCGGCTATGCCTGCAATGAGACCGATGAGCTGATGCCGCTGCCGATCATGCTGGCGCATAAGCTCGTGCGGCAGTTGAGCGAGTCGCGTCGCTCGGGCGATGTGCCCTATTTGCGACCCGACGGCAAAAGCCAGGTGAGCGTCGAATATGTCGACGGCAAGCCCAAGCGCATCGATGCCGTTGTCATTTCAACGCAGCACGACGACGAGGCCAGCTCCAAGCAGATCGAAGACGATATCCGCAAGTACATCATCAAGCCGGTGCTGCCGTCGAACATGGTGGACTCGCAGACCAAATTTCATATCAATCCGACCGGCCGGTTCGTCATAGGCGGGCCGCATGGCGATACCGGGCTGACAGGCCGCAAGATCATTGTCGATACTTACGGCGGGATGGGACGTCATGGTGGTGGCGCCTTTTCCGGCAAAGATCCGACGAAGGTGGACCGTTCGGCCTGTTACATGGCGCGTTACGTAGCCAAGAACCTGGTCGCATCCGGTCTGGCAGCGCGAGCTGAAGTCCAGTTGGCTTATGCGATCGGCGTGGCCGAGCCGGTTTCGATCAACGTGAATACTTACGGCACCGGCAAAGTGGAAGATGCGCGCCTGGCCGAAATCGTCCGCGAGAACTTCCCGCTGACACCCGCCGGGATGATCAAGCATCTAAATCTGAGAAGGCCGATTTACCAGAAGACAGCGGCGTTTGGCCATTTCGGCCGCACCGAAGACTCGTTCACCTGGGAAGCGACCGATAAAGCCGAGGTGCTGCGCGACGCGGCTCAGTTGACCGCCAGCGCCGTCTAAAGTAGTCCGGGAAGAAGCATTGTCCACAGCCGAAGCAACCGATTGCAAGCGCACGCTTGACATTGAAATTCCGCTCGAGGAAGTGGAGCGGGCCAGAGAGCGCGTCACCAATTCAATTAAAGAGCGGGTCCGTCTGCCGGGATTCCGACCCGGTAAGGCTCCGATCAGCATGATCCAATCGCGCTTTGAGGGCGAGATCCGGAATGAAGTGCTTGAGATGCTGCTGCCGCAGGCCTTTCGCGAGCGGGTGCAGAAAGAAGACTTGAAGGTTGTCGGCTCGCCTAATATCACCGATCTGCGGTTCGATACCGGCCAACCCATCCGTTTCAAGGCGGATTTCGAAGTCGCCCCGGAATTCGAGTTGTCGGAGTACCACGGCTTGCCGGCCAAATATGAGGAGCCGACAGTAACGGATGAAGAAGTCGCCGAGCGGCTCAATTCGATGCGCGAGAGTAAGGCCGAGTATCCGAATCAGGATCCGCGCCCGCTCGCGGAAGGCGACCACGCGCTGGTTCACCTGAAATCGGCGGAAGGTCTGGCCGAGCCGATCGATCAGGATGTGCAGATCGCGCTTGCTGGCGAGGAGACGCTGCCGGAGTTCAAGCAAGCACTCGTAGGCATGAGCCCGGACGAGACGAAAGAGGTCAGCGTCACCTATCCCGAGGATTATGGACAGGAAAAGCTGGCCGGGAAGACCGTTAGATTTGAACTGACGCCGAAGTTCGTTCGGCAAAAAGAGCTGCCGGAGTTGGATGACGAATTCGCGCGCGATCTGGGGGATTACCAGACCCTCGATGAGCTACGCGACGCTGTCCGCAAGTCGATTTTTCAGGAAAAGCAATATGTCGCCCAGCAGGAGGCAAAGGAGCAGTTGATCGACCGGCTGGTTGAGGCAAATTCCTTTGCAGTGCCGGAGGTTTATATCGACCGTCAGGTAGAAAACCAAGTTCGTATGCAGCTACGCAACCTGGTAGGGGAAGGCTTCGACGCAAGTAACCTCAAACTCGATTGGGAGAAGCTGAAAGAAACGCACCGCGAAAAGGCGCTGCGGAATGTGCGGGCTTCGCTGCTGCTCGAAAAAATCGCCGAACGCGAGGGGATCGGGGCACTGAAGGATGAAGTCGACCGCGAAGTGCAGCGGCTCGCCCGACAGAACCGCGAAGCGGTGCCAGTGACGCGGGCGCGGCTCGAGAAGGACGGCACGATCGGCCGCATCGCGGGGTCGATCCAAACCGAGAAGACCCTCCAGTTCCTGTTCGATCAGGCTCAGAAACAGGCTTAGCCTGGACCGGGCAGGTACTTTCGTTTGTTCTATTTTGCAGATAAAACTCACACATTCCTGATATACTGAGGGTGAAATTTCTTTCGATCAGGGCGGGGATCTCTTGATCTTTCTTTCGCATAGGAGACAGCCATAGGAGCCGAGAGTGAAGCGCGCCGGATCTGACGATTCCCTTCGCTGTTCGTTCTGCCACAAAAGCCAGGACGTGGTAGGTAAGCTGATTTCGTCGCCCAGCGAATATCCGCGAGCCTACATCTGCGACGAGTGCATCGCGGTTTGCAATTCCATCATCGAGGATGACCGGCACGAGTCGAGCTACGGGAGCCCGGGCAAGCTGCCGCGTCCGCTGGAGCTCAAAGAATATCTGGATCAGTACGTGATCGGCCAGGAAGCGACCAAAAAGAAGCTGGCCGTGGCCGTTTACAACCACTACAAACGAATCCAGATGAATAAGCAGCGGGGCGGCGAAGTCGAGCTGTCGAAGTCGAACATTCTGCTGATCGGACCAACGGGTACCGGAAAAACTTTGCTCGCGCAAACGTTGGCCCGCATTCTGGATGTACCATTCGCCATCGTGGATGCCACCACCTTGACAGAAGCGGGCTATGTGGGCGAAGACGTGGAGAATATCATTCTCCGGCTCCTGCAAAACGCCGATTGGGATGTGCCGCGCGCGCAGACCGGTATCATCTATATCGACGAAATTGACAAGATTGGGCGTAAGGACGAGAATCCATCGATTACCCGCGACGTTTCGGGTGAAGGTGTGCAGCAGGCGCTATTGAAAATCCTGGAGGGCACGGTTGCCAATGTTCCGCCGCAGGGCGGCAGAAAGCACCCTCATCAGGAATTCACACCGGTGGATACGACGAACATCCTGTTTATTTGCGGCGGGGCTTTTGTAGGTCTCGAGAAAGTAATTGCCCGGCGGGTTGGCACGAAGTCGATCGGCTTCGTTCCGCCAGATGAAAAAGAAGCGCTGCGCCGGCCGAACGCTATGCGGCGGGATGTCGATCTGCTGCAGCAATGCCAGCCGGTCGACCTGATTAAATATGGCTTCATTCCCGAGTTTATTGGCCGAATGCCAGTGGCGGCTGTGCTCGAAGATCTTTCGAAGGATGCACTGATCCAGATTCTGACCAAGCCCAAGAACGCGATCGTGCGGCAGTATCAGAAGCTGTTCGAGTTTGAGAATGTTAAGCTCAAATTTAGCGAGGACGCCCTGGAGGCTGTCGCTCAACTGGCGATGGAACGGAAAGTGGGCGCGCGCGGTCTGCGCATGATTTTGGAAGATCTCATGCTGGACCTGATGTACTATCTCCCCACCTTCAAAAAAGTCCGCGAATTCGTGGTCACCAAGGAGATGGTGTTGTCGCAGAAGATCAATATGGCTGTGCTCGAAAAGGCGGGCTAGCCAGCCGCCGCCGATACCCAAAAACAGAGAACCCTGAGGAATTTTACTTCTCGCGCAGTTTTCGGTATGAAAGCTGCTCTGCCTTTCTGTACCGGACACCTTTAAGCCGGACACAGAAAAAAATCCGCCTAGAAAGCCACGATGGTTACAACAAAAGACAAAACGGATTCCAAGCGACTGCCCATGATGCCGATACGGGATGTAGTGATTTTCCCGTTCATGATGACGCCGTTTGTAGTAGGCCGCGAATCAAGCGTGCGCGCGCTCGAAGAAGCGCTTTTGGGTGATAAAAAGATTTTTCTCGCCACACAGCACGATGCCTCGGTCGATGAGCCCCGGCCCGATGAAATCTACTCGGTCGGCACGGTGGCAAATATCGTGCAGAGCCTGAAACAGCCCGACGGCAACATTAAAGTTCTGGTAGAAGGCGTCGAGCGCGGCAAAGTCATTTCGGTCAGCGAGGAAGAGGGCTATTTCCGCGCTGTCGTGCGTACTACTTCGTACAAGGTCGAGCAGGGGCCGCAGCTCGAAGCGCTGACGAGCCGCGTCACCACGCTTTTTGAGCAGTATGTCAAGCTGAGCCAAAACCTGAATTACGAAACGATGATCGCCGCGATTCGCGTCGACGATCCCGGCAAGCTGGCCGATACGGTAGGCGCGAATCTGCAGCTCACGATTGAAGAGAAACAGGAGCTGCTCGAAATTTTTGACCCGGTGGATCGGCTGACGCGCGTGGCCGATCTGCTCGATATCGAGATTGAGAAGCTCAATGTCGATCGCACCATTCAGGGCCGTGTCAAGCGGCAGATGGAGCGCGCGCAGAAAGAGTATTACCTCAACGAGAAAATCAAAGCGATTCAGAAAGAGCTGGGACGCGG